>NZ_JXLA01000002.1 GCF_001886185.1 Enterococcus raffinosus
TGAAGCAGCTTTTACCAGAAGGCATCGTCCTAACAGATACACGAATGACTGAGCTGAAGCAGGAGAAAGTAGAGAATAGCAAACCAGATACGGAAAATTCCGCAGTCTCGACCAACGAACCAACCAACAAAGCAAGCCAAGCGGCGGTGAAAGAACTCCCAGCCAAGAAAAAATCCTCGCTGCCAAGACCGATGGCACTCTCAGTCGAGAAATCCCCCTCTATGAGCTATAAGAAGCCAAAAAGCGCGAAGCAAAAGAAACGAGAAAAAGATGATGAATTGATGAAGCGGACGAAAGATGGGAAAAGGAATTCGAGGAAACGAAAGAAGCGGAAATAATAAGCATAAATAAATGAGCATAGTGTGTTCTGAAGATTGTAGGAGGAATGCATTAAAAAGTTTGTTTGAATTTAACGTATTTAATCCAGCGACCCTAGTTTTCGTTTGGGGCTTGTGTCTTTGTTAGTGCTGTTTATTTTTGTTTGTTTACATTTTGGAGAAAAGGCAGACTTGTTTTATCGAGTTAATTTCATTTTTGGGTGGAGCAGAGGTTTATTTGCTGTGGTCTTTTTTCTTTTTCAATAACAGTAAAGCTGTGGTTTGTCGCAGGATAGACAAAAAATTAAACATTTTTTGTCTGAAAGTGTTTACAAATGTATTTTAAGGTGCTATTCTATAAGTGAAATTAGAATATCAGTGGATTGTTACTATTGAATTAGGCAAAAACCGCAAGTAATTGATTGAGGTATCAATCGATTGTTTGCGGTTTTTTTTGCGGAAATGAGGTGAAAAAAATGTATAGGGTAGTACAAGTGTTAAACAACAATATTGCAATTGTCAAAAAGGGGCACGAACAGGCTATCGCGATGGGAAAAGGATTGGTGTTTCAAAAGAAAAAAGGCGACTTGCTGAAGGAGGAGTCGATTCAAAATCTTTTTGTACTAAAAAGTGAAGAATCAAAACAGAATTTTTCTTTCTTATTGAAGGATGTGCCGCTGGATTTTATTACTACTGCTTATGAAATTATAGAAAACGCGATTAAGAATTATCAGTATTCTGTTCAAGAATATATTTACGTCACTTTGACCGATCACATTTATTGGAATTATAAGCGTTTGATGAAGGGAGAATACCAGAATAGTTTATTACCTGACATCAGTGAGCAATATCCGACCGAGTATCAAATTGCTAGAGATGGCCTTCAGATTATTAAAGAACGCTTGGATATTACTTTTCCAGAAGATGAGTTGAAAAATATTAGCATTCATTTTATTAACGCTCAGGGGAAAACACCAGAACCTGTCACACCACCTGCAGATGCTTATAACGAGCAGCAGCGTGTGCTGGAGATCATCGAAGATTCTCTGCGGAAGAGAAACATCGTTCGAACAGAAAAAACGCAAAATTTTTACGATCGTCTAATGATTCATTTGCGCTATATGTTAGAGCGCACGGAAGAAGCTGAAGTGGATGCCTTTGCCGAGAAAATGGAAGCGGATTTAAAAAAGGAGTACCCGGAAGCCTATAGTGTGGCAGAAGAAATGTATCGAATCATCAATGAGAATACAGGATTAAAATTGAATGCGAGTGAAAAGGTTTATTTTACAATTCATATTCAGCGATTACTTTAAATGGAGGAAAAAATCATGAAAAAATTACCAGAGGATTTTATTTTTGGCGGAGCAACGGCTGCTTATCAGTGTGAAGGGGCAACGAAGGAGGGCGGAAAAGGAGCTGTCGCTTGGGATGCATTTTTAAAAGAGCAGGGACGATTTAGCCCAGATCCAGCCAGTGATTTCTATCATCAATATCCAATAGACATTGAGCTGTGTGAAAAATTTGGTGTGAACGGATTGCGCTTATCTATTGCCTGGAGTCGGATTTTTCCAGCAGGAATAGGGGAGCCTAACCAAGAAGGCATTGACTATTACCATAATATTTTTAATGAATGTAAAAAGCGTGGGGTGATCCCCTTTGTCACCTTGCATCACTTTGATACGCCCAAAGCTCTATTCGATCAAAATGATTTTTTAAACCGCGAGAACATTGAGGCGTTTGTAGCTTATGCAAAGTTCTGTTTTGAAGAATTTACGGAAGTTGAATACTGGAGTACCTTTAATGAAATTTATCCAGTCGCAACAAACCAATACCTACTAGGGGTCTTTCCTCCAGGGATCAAATTTGATTTCACGAAAATCATCATGTGTCTTCATCATATGATGTTAGCTCACGCGAAGGCAGTCAACATTTTTAAAGACAATGGGTATCCTGGGGAGATTGGCGTAGTGCATTCACTAGAAACAAAGTATGCGAACTCAGATTCTGAAGAGGATAAGCACGCCGCCTTTTTAGAAGATGCCTTATCGATTCGGTTCTTATTGGAAGCCACTTATTTGGGCCGTTACAGCGAAGAGCTGCTAGAGGCATTGGATGAAATTTGCGCGGCGCAAGATGCTTCTTATGAATTCTTGGAAGAGGATTATCTTGAAATGGAAAAAGCTTCCTTTCGCAATGATTTCCTAGGCATCAACCATTATCAATGTCATTTCTGCAAGGCTTACCAAGGTCCAAATGAAATTTATCATAATGGAACAGGTGACAAAGGGACCTCGGTTTATCGAGTAAATGGCATCGCCGAGCGGGTCTATAAAGAGGGTATCCCCAGAACAGATTGGGATTGGTTGATTTACCCGCAAGGATTGTATGACTTATTGTTGCGAATTAAACAGGATTATCCTCACTATAAAAAAATCTATATTACTGAAAACGGAATGGGGTACAAGGATGATTTTGTGGACGGTGTCATCATGGATACGCCGCGAATCGATTATTTACGCCAATATTTAGGGGCATTGAGTGATGCTATTCAAGATGGGGTAAATGTTAAAGGCTACTTCTTGTGGTCATTAATGGATATGTTCTCCTGGACCAATGGCTACAATAAGCGTTACGGCTTGTTCTACGTCGATTTTGAAACACAAAAGCGCTATCCGAAAGAATCGGCCTATTGGTATAAATTCGTGAGTGGGACGAAAACGATTATTTAAATGTTGAAGGTGGAGGAAATCGTCTGGAGATTTCTTCCTTCCCCAATCAACAACATGCAAAAGGACATATTTCGTTAGGAGGGAAAAATGATGAATAAAGAGGAATTGCAAATGCTGGGCTTTGAAATCGTGGCCTATTCAGGTGATGCAAGAAGTACCTTAATGACTCTATTAAGTGAAGTGCGCCAAGGAAACTTCGAGCATGTGGAAGAGGCCTTGAAGGATGCGGATGAAAACCTAAAATTAGCCCACAATTCTCAAACAAAAATATTAGCGGATGAAGCGGCGGGAAGCAACTTAGATATTGGCTTTATTTTCATTCATGGACAAGATCACTTGATGACCACGCTATTATTAAGAGATTTAGTACAAGATTTTATTGAGCTTTATAAAGAGAAATATCAATAAGGAAAAAGGAGTTGGAGTAAGATGAATGTCATTATTAAACAAATTAAAAAGGGAAAACCCTTTTTCGAAAAAATCTCGCGAAATATTTATCTAGGAGCTATTCGGGATGGCTTCTTAACGGCAATGCCGGCCATTCTATTTTCTAGTATTTTCATCATGATCGCCGCAATTCCAGAAGTTTTCGGTGTTACTTTACCTGAAGCCGTCTCAACCTGGCTTTGGAAGGTATATGGGTACTCGATGGGAATTGTGGGGTTGCTGGTGGCTGCGACAACAGCTCGCTGCTTAGCGGGTTCGATGAATCGGCGATTAGAAGATGGAAAAAGCATCAACGAAGTGTCTGTTATGTTAGCATCAATCGCCGGATTCTTTATGCTGAGTGTCGAGCAGATAGATGGCGGTTTTGCCAGTGATTTTATGGGAACGAAAGGGCTGCTTGCCTCATTTGTTGCGGCATTTCTTACAGTAAATGTCTATAAATTCTGCGTGAAGCGTGATATTACGATTCGCATGCCTAAAGAGGTGCCAGGAACCATTTCGCAAATGTTTCGCGATGTTATTCCTTTTTCTTTCGCGGTTTTTGGTGCCGTCTTAATTGATTTATTGTTTAGAAATGTCTTTCAGGGTTCTTTTGCAAATACAGCGATTACTGCTTTGCAGCCACTCTTTACTGCAGCCGATGGGTATTTAGGGATCGCGATTATTTGGGGAGCAATGGCGTTATTCTGGTTCGTAGGTGTCCATGGTCCATCGATCGTGGAACCGGCAATTGCTGCGATTATTTACGCGAATGTTGAAACCAATCTAATGCTGTTCCAAAATGGAGAACAGGCTTCTAAAGTGTTGACAGTTGGTATGGGAAATTTTGTCGGAACCATGGGTGGAACCGGTGCGACCTTAGTAGTTCCCTTCTTGTTCATGCTCTTTGCCCGTTCGAAGCAGTTGAAGGCAGTCGGAAAAGCGTCCTTTGTGCCAGTAATTTTCGCGGTAAATGAACCGCTATTGTTTGCGGCACCGATGATCTTAAATCCTTATTTCTTCATTCCATTCTTATTAGCACCAATCGTGAATGTTTGGATCTTCAAATTTTTTGTCGATGTATTAAATATGAATAGTTTTATGTATGTTTTGCCATGGGCGACACCGGCACCGATTGGTCTAGTACTAGGAACGGGAGTTGGTGTGCTAGCAGTTGTACTTGCTCTGCTATTAATTGTTGTTGACTCGATTATTTATCTGCCATTTATTAAAGCGTATGACGCCGTCTTAATCGAAGAAGAAAGTAAGAATGCACAATTAGAAGAAACGGAAGGCGTGGAAGTTACGACAATAGAAGAGGACAGTGCGGCTGTTGTTGAAGCAATAGATAAGCTGGGTGACGGTAAGCGGGTGCTGGTGCTATGTGCTGGAGCAGGAACTAGCGCCATGTTAGCCAATGCCTTGGAGGAGGGCGCAAAAGAAACAGGAGCTAACCTGCAAGCGCAAGCAGGCGCCTATGGGTCACATTATGATATTATGAAAAATTTCGATTTGATCGTTTTGGCTCCGCAAGTAAACTCCTATTTATCTGATATCACGAAAGATGCAGAAAAAGTGGGTGTTAAGGTAGTTGCGACAAAAGGGGCAGAGTATATCAAATTAACGCGAGATCCCAAAGGTGCGGTTGATTTTGTCTTAGGAGCAATCTAGCGCTTTCTGCAATCTTCTTTGTGAAAGTGGGTGAGAGAAAAATGCTGAAAACTGAGCGGCTGCAGGAAATCATGTTGATGCTTGAGCTGGATGGTCAGGTCTATAGCAACGAAGTCAAAAGAAAGTTGGCTGTGTGTGATATGACAGTTCGACGTGATTTTGCAGAGTTAGAACGACAAGGAGTTATCGAACGCTTTCATGGTGGAGCAAGGATGCAAGACGTTTATCGTTCTCAGGAACGCAGCCATAGGGAGAAAGAAATCATCCACCATGAGGAAAAGTTAAAAATAGTTAAACGTGCAGTCGACTTAGTTGAAGATGGTGATACGATTTTTCTAGGCCCAGGAACAACAATGGCATTGCTTCCCCAATATCTTAAAGCGGATTTTTTGCGAATTGTAACGAACTGCCAGCCGGTATTTGATCATTTAAACAAATACAAAAAGAATTGGAAAATTTATTTGTTAGGCGGTGAGTTTCGGGAAACAACACAAAGCTTTGTTGGAGAGATTCCCCAAAAGTCGCTGCTGGACATGACTTTTCAAAAAACGTTTGTCAGTTGTAACGCTCTAAGCGAACAAAAACTGATGACTTCGACCTTTGAAGAGGGGCAATTACAGCGTCTAGCGTTAAATCATTCGGTTGAACGATACTTGCTGATAGATCATTCTAAAATCGGAAAAAAAGATTTTTCTGTGTACTATCAGCTGCAGGATATGACAGCGGTTATTACTGAGAAACAAACATATGATGCGAAGAACGATAAAATAGAAGAATAGATCCTACAAAAATAATCCCGGAGATCTCTGATCTCCGGGATTTATTTGTTTTATTTCGCTTGAGCGGCATAGGCAACATTGCCTTTTGCTGCTGTTGGTGCAGTTTTTTCTTCTTTCTCAGCTGCGTAAGTCGCGTTGCGTTTCTTCATTTGACGCGCATACCAGATAAAAATAAGAAGATAAGCAGCTAGCGCTAAGGCGGCATAGATCACAAATTCGATTTGGCCTTGTGAGGCATTTCCCACTAAGTAGCCTAAGAATTTTTCGATCGGGCCTTCCATTGTGGTATGAGAGATCATCGCTGATTCACTTAGACCGGAAGGGAAGGCGCCCACAGCTTTAGCGGTTTGTGTAACAAAAGGTGCGATTAATGTACCTGACCATAAGAACAATGGCAATTCAATTGCACCAATGACGATCATGCGAATCAATTTTCCGCGAGTAACAACAAGCAATGCTGGGGTAACACCCATAGCGATGATTCCGCCTAAAGGCAATAATTTGTTGCCAGGTAAAATAATGGCTTCCAGCAGCATGATCGGTGCCAATACGTTAGCGGCAGCCCAGATTTCTGCCCGGCCTGCTAAGAAGGGCCAATCTAAACCAATATTGATCGTCCGTCCCTTCAAACGTTTGTTGGCAAAGTCGGTGATCCCTTGTGATAGAGGTTCTACGGCGGCGATGAACCATGCACCGATTAAAGAAAACAATTCCAAACAGACGGCTGCGGTAAAGGCTAATGAGAAGATTTGTGTAGGTGTTTGTCCAGCTAATAGCCCAACAAAAATCCCTAAATAGATCCCGATGGCAAATTTTGATCCCCAAAAACCGATTTTGCTGTTTAGTTTAGCCGCATCAAAATCATATTTATCCAACCAAGGGAAGACCTTGTCGAAAATCTTGTCAAAAACCATAATGATCGGATTCATCATATAGTTCATATGAGTGGTCGTCATCGGGTTGCTGTCGGGTGCGTTCAATAAATCATTAAAGGTTGGTTTCATCAAATCAGAGTTCCAAATTTTCAATACACCGATAAAAATAACCAAGGCGGTAGCGATAAATAGATTGGCACCGCAGAAAATCGCGAATAACCCAACAATCGCCAAATGCCAAATATCAAAGATATCAACATCTAAGGTATTGGTCTTTTTCATCGCTAACATGACGATGTTAACGATCACCATGACTAATAGGAAGTATAAGGTATATGGAGATCCCCAAGTAATAGTAGCTAATGGTGCCCAACCAACATCAGTGATATTCAAAGAAATCCCTGTTCGTTCAACAAAAGCGGTCATAGCGTCTGAAAAAGCAGTGGTTAAAATGCCAATAATAGCTCCGATACCCGTCAAAGCGATCCCAAGTTTGATCCCGCCTTCTAGGGCACGTGACGGTTTTACTTTAAAAAATAAGGCAATAACAGTTAGTACGATAGTCATTAATGGGGCCGCCCCTAAATTGATTAGAGGCGTAAAAATTTGATTGGCGATATCAATAATTGTACTCATTAGCTTGTCCTTTCTTGATGCCTATTTATTTAATGATTGGATAGCGCTTTCCATACTTTGGTAAACAGGTTCAGCCATTGCGGGAATACGATAAAGGATTGCGCCTGCGTCAACAACAGGGATATTTACATTGAAGCCTAGGTCTGTATTGGCGATTTGAGCGAAAATATCGTAATGAGACAGCATTTCTTCATTGATATCCTTGATCATGACAGCATCACAGGTCACTTGATACCCGCGGTTGTTTAATTCTGTTTCTAAGGCACTTTTGATTTGATGGCTCGAATTCACTCCTGCACCACACGCTGCTAAAATTTTGATCATGATTAGTCTCTCCTTTAATAGGTTTATTATTTTAAATCTGCTGATTAAGCAGAAACTTCCATAGTAAAATGTTCCTCTAAAAACTGGTAGATCGCTTCTGTATCCTCAAGTTTGAAAAACGCACAAAGCTCTTTCTTATCAACTGAATTAATAAAATCCATAATGTCTGCTAACATGCCGGCTTGTGCTTCGCCGTTTTCATTCAAAATCATAAATAGGAAACGCACAGAAAGCTGGTCGCTAGGTGAGATCATATTATGGAATGTAATCTCATGAGTTAATTTGATCGGAATAATTCGGGTCGTCCGGACATATTCGCTTTCCGTATGAGGAATCGCAATATCGGGCAGGATTTCCGAAACAGGTGAAAGATCCAGACCTGTTGGATAATTCCGTTCACGTTCTAATAGATTCTCCAAAAAATCTTCAGTAACTAACTGTTTGTTTAACAGATCCAAATAAACTTCCTCAAAAACCTCTGCTTGGGTGTCCTTGCTGGAAACGTAGGTTGTCTCCTTGAAAAAAAGCTTTTTCAAACAGAACAGCTCCTTTCTTAGTTCGTTTATGTTTGTTTACATGTTGAGTATAATCGCTTACATTCCTTTTGTCAACACAAAACAAAAATAAATAAACATATTGTGTTGATAAATGTTTAATAATGTTTTATTATAAGAGTGTGGAGGGACAACATATGCTGAAAACAGAGCGCCAACAATCAATCTTGGCCATGTGTGATCGCTATGGGACGATCACCGTGAAGTTTATACAAGAAGTTTTAGATGTTTCTGACATGACCATCCGACGAGATCTGGAGGAGCTGGCACAAAGCCAGAAGCTTTTACGGGTTCACGGTGGCGCACAGAAAATCAACGAAACTAAAGAAATAGTATCTTCTATAGAAGCAAACGAACTTTCCCATAAGGAAAAAAAGAAGCTGCACACTAAAGAAAAAGAATACATTGCAAAAAATGCAGCGGCTTATATCAACCAGGAGGATGACACGATCTTTCTTGGCTCAGGAACAACGATTGAGCTGATGACACAATATATCGATTCTCCCTCACTGCGGATCGTTACCAACAGTCTGCCGGTGTTTAACCTGTTAAGTGAAACGAAAAGCTTTGAGCTCTATTTGATTGGCGGGCTTTATCGTGAGAAGACCGGTGCTTTTGTCGGTTCGATCGCTAATGAGGCTGTTCAGAAAATTGGAATCAAAAAAGCGTTTGTGGGAGTCAATGGGTTAAAAGGACCAGAGGTTTCCAATTTCAGCATTGAAGAAGGAACGCTGCAGAAAATCGTGTTAGACAACGCCGCTGAAAAATGTTTGGTCTCAGACGCAAATAAGTTTGATCATAGCGATTTTTATAATTTCTACGATCTGCGCAAGATTGATGCGCTATTTACGGATTCTACTCTTTCACCAGAACTGAAGAGTTATTATCAGCAATACACTAGGATCATTCAATAGCACGAGTGAGCCGCAAAGAACAATGATATCTAACGAGGAGGAAATAAAAATGCGTGTAGTAATTGGTTCAGACAGTGATGGCATGAGACTTAAGGAAGTAATCAAGAAAGACCTGATCGATAGAGGATTTACAGTAGTGGACAAAAGTGAAACCGCTTCGGAGGATTTTGTCGAATCAACGTTGGCAATCGCCAATGATTTGAATGAAAACGAAGGCAGCTTAGGCGTGGCGATTGATGGCTATGGTGCTGGCAGTTTTATAACCGCAGTGAAGGTAAAAGGCATGGTTGCCGCGGAAGTTTCTGACGAACGCAGTGCCTATATGACAAGAGAACACAACAATTCCCGCATGATTACGTTAGGAGCAAAGATCGTCGGCGATGAATTGGCACTAAACATCGTTAGAGAATTTTTACAAGCGAACTACGACGGCGGACGTCATCAAGTGCGTGTCGATATGTTAAATAAAATGGCGTAGAAAAATAAGAAGGGATGAATAAAATGAAAATCGCAATCGGCTGTGACCACATCGTCACAGATACAAAAATGGCTGTATCAGATTTCTTAAAATCAAAAGGACATGAAGTGTTGGATATGGGGACCTATGATTTTACTCGTACTCATTATCCGATTTATGGAAAAAAAGTAGGCGAAGCGGTAACGACCGGTGAAGCGGATCTAGGGGTTTGCTTATGCGGAACTGGCGTCGGGATAAATAATGCGGTCAATAAAGTTCCAGGTATCCGCAGCGCGTTGGTGCGGGATATGACCACCGCGATTTACGCGAAGGAACAACTGAACGCAAATGTCATCGGCTTTGGTGCACGAATCACAGGAGAATTCTTGATTTGCGATATTTTAGAGGCTTTCATTCAGGCGGAATATCAAGAAACGGAAGAAAATAAGAAGCTGATCGCGAAAATCGATCATGTTGAAAAAGCCAGCGCTGACCAGTCAGATCCGCATTTTTTTGATGAATTCATCGAAAAATGGGATCGCGGCGAATACCACGATTAAGAAGGTGGCGCAATGATTCTTACAATTACAATGAATCCTTCGATTGATATTTCTTATCCCTTGGATGATTTCAAGCTAGATACTGTCAACCGGGTGAAGAACGTTCGTAAAACGGCTGGCGGCAAGGGATTGAATGTTACTCGCATCTTGAAACAACTGGATGCGGAGGTAGTAGCTAGCGGCTTAATCGGTGGATTTTTAGGCGAAGAGATAAAAAAAGATTTGACGAGTAATTACATTGCTCATGATTTTTTACCGATCAGCGGGGAAACACGAAACTGTATCGCTGTTTTACACAAGGGGCAGCAAACGGAAATCTTAGAAAGCGGTCCTGTCATTTCAAAAGAAGAAGCACAGGCATTCTTGAAGCATTTCGAACAATTAGCGGCCAGAGCAGATATTCTATCCTTTTCCGGCAGTTTACCCGAAGGCTTGCCAGTCGATTTTTACAGTCAGATGCTGCAGATTTGTCAAGAAAAACCAGTTGTTTTGGATTGCTCTGGGGAAGCTCTAACAGAGGTACTTAAAGGGGAAGTTAAACCGCGTCTGATTAAACCAAACACCGAGGAATTGGCTGAATTATTAGGTCGCAGGATTTCAACAGACATTGAAGAACTAAAAGCAGCTTTGACAGACCCAATATTTACAGGGATCGAGTGGATCGTCGTTTCTATGGGTGGAGACGGGGCGTTTGCTAAACACCACAAGAAGTTTTATCTCGTAACGATTCCAAAAATCGCTGTCGTCAATCCTGTTGGTTCTGGCGATGCGACGGTTGCCGGCTTGACTGCCGCGATTGAAAAAGGTTCTTCAGATGAGGATGTCCTGAAACAAGGAAACGCCTTAGGGATGTTAAACGCACAAGAAGCAACAACGGGACATGTTGAGTTAGCCAACTATCAAGCATTATTCGATCAGATTCTAGTCACGGAAATATAGGAGGATATACAGATGAACGAAGAAAAACGTCAATTTATCAAACAGTTATGCAATGAAGAGGGTGTGATCGGGGCTTTAGCCATCGACCAACGGGGAGCCTTGAAGAAGATGATCACGAAATTCAAGGGTAGCGATGCTGAAGAATCAGAAATCATCGAATTCAAAGAAATTGTTTCTGCTCAATTAACGAAATACGCGTCATCCATCCTGTTGGATCCGGAATATGGGTTGCCAGCCGCAGAGGTACGAGCTGAAAATGCTGGCTTATTACTTGCTTATGAAAAGACAGGCTATGATGCTTCCACACCGGGTCGTTTACCAGATTTATTATCCATTTGGTCAGTGAAGCGATTGAAAGAGGCTGGCGCGGATGCTTGCAAGTTCTTATTATATTATGATGTCGATGAATCTGAAGAGATTAACAATCAAAAACATGCCTTCATCGAACGGATCGGCTCAGAATGTCAGGCGGAAAATTTGCCTTTCTTCTTAGAATTAGTTTCCTATGATGCAACTATTTCTGATGCTGCTTCAAGAGAGTATGCAGTGAAGAAACCTCATAAGGTCATCGAAATGATGAAGGAGTTCTCTGCTCCTCGCTATGGCGTCGATGTATTGAAGGTAGAAGTTCCCATTAATATGAATTATGTGGAAGGATATGCTGCTGGAGAGGTCGTTCATACGAAAGCAGAAGCTGCGAACTTCTTCAAAGAACAAGCCGAAGCGACGAGCTTACCATTTATCTTCTTAAGTGCTGGTGTAAAAGCAGCGCTGTTCCAAGAGACACTGCGCTTTGCGAAGCAGGCTGGCTCAACCTTCAATGGGGTACTTTGCGGACGTGCGACATGGGCTGATGGCGTGGAAAGCTACATTACCAATGGTAAAGAGGCCGCCGTCGAATGGATGAACACTCAAGGACGTAAAAATATCGAAGAATTAAATGTGGTATTGAAGGAAACAGCAACTCCTGTGAAGCAATTGGCTGGAACATTAGCATAAAAAAACTCCTGGATTGAACACTAGATCGATCACCAATGGTTTGACCAAAAAGCGAACTTTTGGTGGTCACTACATACTGGTGTTTTGTCTGGGATTTTTTTTATTTGATGGACGCGAATGATCTGCCTTCAGCTTCTGTTCGCTTTAGAATGGGAGAGCTGAAAGGTCCTGTGTCATGAACGAATTGCTGGCTCTAATATTTTGCATTAAAAAATAGAACGTCTCAAGCTGTATGAGGCGTTCTATTTGATTTGAAGCGATTCTTCAAAAAAAGTTTGTCGTAATACTTAAAAAACAAACGATAAACATTTTATCTTCTTTAGTCTATAGGAAGGTCGTGATGATACTTCCAATAACGATCAGCGTCAAGCCAATCAGCGTATAGCGTGTTTCTTTTGGGGATTTCTTTTCTTTCAAGATGTACATGCCGCCTAAAGTCGAGATGACAACATTCAACTGCGTGATGACATAAGCAGTTGCCACACCGTTTCCTTTAGCAGAGAAAATATACGCAAAGGCGGAGATACTGAAGATTACCCCGACGATTATCGCTTTCCAGCTCTTGTCATTTCCAAAAGCTTTTGGCTGTTTCAGAATCACATAGACAGTCGCCGCTAAAAAGACTCCCAGCATTTGCGGGAAGAAAATCGCTTCTCCCGACGCGTCCACTAGATTTGGCAACGCGCTGTAGACCCAATACCCGACACTTGTAGCTACTAAAATCAACAAGCCCTTGGTTTTGCCGTTTCCCTGATCCGGGCCATCGGTGACGGCAGTCAGAGCGGCACCGACAATCAAGATACCAATAGCCACAAATCCGATGATCCGTGCGGTCGTTCCTGGCCATTCACCAAATAAGAAAACTCCGATCAGCGAGGTTCCAATCAGTTGCAAGCCTGTCGAGATCGGCATTGTTCGTGAGACGCCCAACAGGTTAAAGGCGGTGTATTGTCCGGTTTGGCCAATCACCCAAAAAGCCCCTGACATCAAGGCGATCAAAAAAGTGCTAATAGATAGCGATTGATCGGAAAAGAAAAAGTAAACAAACAATCCGACGATCAGGGTGCCGATCCCTGTTCCCAAAATCTCATTGGTGGGACGTCCGCCGATTTTTTTCAAAATCAGCGGCTGAATCCCCCAGCCAATCGCGGGGATCAATGCAATCAA
This sequence comes from Enterococcus raffinosus, assembly GCF_001886185.1. Lineage (GTDB taxonomy): Bacteria > Bacillota > Bacilli > Lactobacillales > Enterococcaceae > Enterococcus_A > Enterococcus_A raffinosus. The sequence continues at coordinate 13,348 of NZ_JXLA01000002.1, forward strand.
AATATTCATGAATTTCACTCCGTTCTATTTTTAGCCTCGTCCGCCTTGAAAGGCAGGGTACAAGGTCATACCACCATCGACGAATAAGGTGATGCCGGTCACATAGCTTGATTCCTTCGATGCCAGCCACGCAGCGGCAGCGGCTACTTCGCTAGGGTCCCCGATACGTTGCATTGGCACCATGCTAGTAGTGGTTTCCAACTGTTCTTTGTCTTCAAATTTCTTGGCATTGATGGGTGTATTGATCGCGCCTGGTCCAATGCAATTCACGCGAATGCCTTGCTGAGCATACTCCATCGCAATCGATTCAGAGAATAATTTCACACCGCCTTTTGAAGCCGCATAGTGAGCAAAAGTTGGCCACGGAACCTTTTCGTGAACGGAGGACATATTGATGATATTGCCAGGCTTGTCTTCTTTTAGAAAATAATTAATCGCCGCTTTGCTTCCTAGAAAGACGCCGGTCAGGTTAACATCAAGCACCTTTTGCCAGTCTTCCAAGGGCAGTTCATGAGTCTCGTGGCGATTCTCCATGCCGGCATTGTTGATCCACAGATCCAGTCCGCCAAATTCCTCTAGCGCCGCATTCAATAGTTCTTCCACGCCTTCTTCCGTTCCGACATCCGCCTGAACAGCCAGCGCTTTACTGCCTTGTGCTTTGATTTCTTCGACAACTTCCTTCGCGCCTTCTTCATCCGAATGGTAATTAACCACCACATTCATTTGTTCTTTTCCAAGTCGCTCAGCGATCGCTGTTCCGATTCCTTTTGATCCACCGGTGATCACAGCAGTCTTGTTTTTTAAATCTGTATACATAATAGACTCCCTCTTAAAAAATATTTTTGTTCCTTTTACTTTACCGACTTTTTCTAGATGTCGCCAAAAATCTGCTCAAGCGGCATCTCCTTGAGAGAAAAGCGACTCATTAAAGCGCCCCCTTCAATGGATAGTAAAAATAATTAAAGAAATGAGAATAGGTAGACAGTCATAAAAAAGTTTGATTAAAAAGCGGAAACGTAGAAATGGATTTTGATAAGAAAAGGAGATATGTGTATTTGCCTACATGAAAGAGGAAATCTTGTCAGTATTATGGATGCGGCGATTTAAATGAAAAAGAACAAGGAATACAAATTTTCTTACTAAAAGACTGATATAAAAAAATACTGAAAAGAATAGACAGTCCCAGCATTTTTTACATTTTTCTATCAATTTTTTATTGTACTGTAGAATAGGCGTTAAAGCCGATCCCTTCATCTTTCCAGCCAACTTTGATTAAATGATCTCGTTCGCTTTTTAATAACGTGAAATGATGTGCGCCAGCTTTGGCATTCGGATTATACAGACGATAAACAGGTTCTCCGAGCGTTGCGGGCATAACAAGACTGATATTATCATCATGCCAACCCACTTTAATCAATTGCTCTTTCTCGTCCTGAAAAGCAGTGTAATGATGATCGCCTGCGTTCGGATTATATACGCGGTAGACATAGGCTACTTTAATCGTTGTGGTATAACCCTGACCATAAAAACCGATCCCTTCATCGTTCCAACCAAAATTCACTAATGTTGCTCTTTCATAATTACTAGGGGTAAAAAGATGTTCGCCGGAATTCGGATTATAGAGTCGGTAGATGGCGTGTCGTGGCGATGCTTCAACAGAAGTCTCAGCAGATGCTTTTGAACCGAAGCCGCCAACTCCTAACAAACAGACCCCAACCAACAGTATCATCATAAGTAGCGAGCGATTCTTTTTCTTCATTTATAACTCCTCCAGCCATTTCTTTAAATAAACGACAGTTCAACTAATTGCAATTTCCCATCTCACCGAATTTGTTCAACTACCAACGAAAATACTTTATATAAGTATATCACACTATTTTTTATGAATAGAATCAATATAACTAAAAAAGTTTATTTTGATCCAGTGATGCATAGTAAATAATATTTTCTCAAGCAGTATTTTTGGTTATTGATAAAAATCGAAAAAACTTCATAATAAGAAAATAGATTTGGTGAACAGACTGTACTATTCTAAAAGGAATAAGAAAGCCAAGGAGTGAAGTTAAAATACGTGTATTAGTGGTTGAAGACAATCGTGAATTGTCCTTATTGATAAAAGAAGGCTTAGAGCAGGAAAATATTTCAGTGGATCTGGCCTGTGACGGAGAAGCAGGGGAGAGAAGGCCTTTGTGAATGATTATGACGGGATTTTATTGGACTTAAATGACGGTTTGGCTGTTTTTTATAGAGCTTACGAGCATCTGCAGTAGAGAGCCCGATCATCATTATCACGGTCCATGACGAGATCGAAGAACGGGCGAAAATACTAGATTTTTGTGCGGATGATTATTTAGTGAAGCCCTTAGAATTATTAGAATTAAATGTGAGGCTAAGTGCAGTCGTTCTACGGCATCATGGACGTTCGTTGCCGCAAGTTAAAGTAGGAACGCTGACTGTAGATCATGTGCCGAAGAGTGGATTACCAACAAAAAGAAATCTTGTTAAAACCGAAGGAGTTCGATATTTTACTCTGTATCGCGCAGCGCTATCCAGCCATCGTTTCATCAGAGGAAATCTCTAACACGTTCTCGAAAGCAAAAAACCGGCTCTCGGATAAAAAAGGACAAGACATTGACTGCCACGAACAGTTTAGATGCTGATCCAAAAGAAAGGCTTCCATTGACGGATTTTATGAAAATGAATAAGCAGCAGGCTGAAAGATGGATCAAAGAAAACCAAGCTGAAAACCCTTCATTGATAGAAGAGTACAGTGATACAATTGAAAAAGGAAAACCTATTCGTAGTGAAATCACAAACGCCGAAGTGACACCTGAAACCTATCAACGAAAAGATCCAGCAAAGGTCTATTTTTCAAAAGGCAAACAAACCTATCAAAAAGATATCAAGGTACCAGATTTTTAACGAAAGCCACGCACTGAAGTGGAAACATGGGCAAAAAAACAATGAGATTGATATGAACTATGAAGAAACGACTTCTAATGAGATTCAAGCGGATAGTATAGTCGCGCAAAGTATCGCTAAGGACGAAAAAATTGCGAAAAAGAATAAAAAATGACTGTGACAGTCTCACTAGGGAAAGGTTTTATAGTACCTAATTTTTCAGACTATAGCCTGGAAGATGCAAGTACAGCCTTAGAAGGCCTACAGATTCAAGCTAAAGGGATCTATACAGAAAATTTCCCCTATGGTCAACTCGTTTCACAAAGTATAGAGGCAGGGAAGGTTTTAAGTGCTAAAGATGATTTAACCATTAAGGTACTCTATTCATTAGGTCGCCCTTATATGAAGGATTTACGCGGAACCATGGTGGAAGGTGGACTACAAAAATACTTTCACGATGAGTTTCAATCAAAAGGGGTGAATGTTCATTATGTCATCCGACAGGTCGATTCAGATCAGCCAAAGGGAACGGTCGTTGGGATGAGCCACTTCAGTGAATATATCCCATTGAACTTGACTGTTTCAATTGATATTAGCTTAGGTAACTTAGGTTCGGCGCCGACGAGCTTCCCTAACAATGCTGGTGGGGCAGATAATGGTGAGAATCAGGAAAAACCAAGTGAATAAAGCTGTAAAAAGATGTCTGTTTAAAACTAAAATACGCTCTATTCTGTAGATTAAATAAACAAAAAGGCAAATTTTTCCGTTATCACTATGGATAAGTTTGTTTTTTTGGGCAAAAATATAATTAATTGTGATATAATATAAATGAATTAATAAATAATAGGAGAAAAAGTCATTTATTCTATTTTTAAATGGAGGGATTGAGAATGGACGGTACAACAAGAGAACAAGACAAGATTCGTCGCATGACATTGTTAATTTCGGTCATGTTATTGTTAATAAGTGGAGTAAGCTATTTCCTTTATCAACAGTCGTATCAAACAAGGCTTCAAGTGACTGTGACTAGCAAAAGAGTGTTGCCGAATACAGTAGGCAACATGGAGACTAAAAAAAAGACAGATGAGCGTATGAGGAAAAGTGACATGAATTCAACTATTTATGATCCTTTGGAGCTAAATCAAGATCTGTATAATGAAAATCCATTTCTCTTGAATGAGGAAAACTTAAAGGCTACTTCTCCTTCAATTTTTAGATTAAGTAACCAAATTGAGCCATTACCATAATTCACTTTTAAGAGAAGGTGACTTTAGATAGCTACTCGCTATAAATAATATTAAAATCATTCACTGAATTTTCAGTGAATGATTTTTTTTGAAAAAATCTTATCAAAGTAAAAAAATCCATAATTATTTAATAATATCAAATGAAGATATAATATGGAATATTTTTGCTTAAAACCATCTATTTTGCTCTGAAAAACCAATTTTAACCTTAATAATATACTTATGAACAAAATATTTGCGTTATATAGATGAGTGCTTTACCATTTAATTATCATTAAAAGTAATTTATTTTCAACGTATTATTAATTTTTAATAAGGAGGTGTTTAAAATAATGTTGTGGCTAAAAAAAGCAAGTGGAATATTAATTATTTTTCAACTACTTTTAGGTGCGGGAGGTACTTTTGTTGCAGAGAGTGTGAATGATACTTCGCAAGAATCTCTCTATACAAAAGATCTAAATACAGAAACATCAGATTCTGAAGAAACAACACCTTCTGAAGGAATTAGCGTAGAGGAAGGACGATCCAATATGGAGACGTCATCTACTTCAAATAGTGAAGCCCCCATCAAGAAGCAGAATGTGAAAGCTTCTGATGAAAAAATAGAAGAAACTTCTACTGAAGAAACAACAAGAGAAATTTCCGAACAAAGCGTTCAAATGCAAGCATCTGGAAGTGGGACGTCTGAGACAGATCCAAGGGTAGTTTCTAATAGTAGTGAATTAAGGGCAGCGATCGAAGTAGACAAGGTCGCATTTGTTCAGCTAGAAGCTTCGGATTCTGTTTTTCAATTTGATCAAGCTGGTTCACGTATAGCAATCTCCAATAATGTAACGATTGATGGAAATGGACGTACGGCATCATATAAAGATAATACCAGGAATTTTGCTTTTGAAATTGCAGCTGCAAACCTTCACGTGAAAATAAAAAATATCTCTTTTGGGTCATCAGATTTTACGATACCCGCTTATGATTATTATGGATTCTGTCGAGGAAATGGTCATGCTAACACAACAATTGAGGTAGAAAATATTAATTACTATTCTACCGCAGCAGCACAACCATTTCATAATCGCGGAACCGATAGTAAAATTGTTTTTTCGGGCGAAAATTATTTTACTGTTCAAAAAGGGTCCTACTCACAGGAGTTTGCCGAATGTAACAATTTTGTCTTTGAAAAAAACAGTCACACGATTATCGGCCATAATACTGGGCAAGCGAACTCAATTGCTACGTCTGGAAGTGACTTTAATTTTGAACTGAAGGATGGAGCCATAGTGGATTACTCGACAACCTCAAGTAGATTTGTTGACAACTTTACTGGAAGAGGAAATGTGGTTGTTGGTAATAATGCAGAACTAAAACTTAATGGAAATGGGTCATTTTCCAGTGTATCTGAATCTGTTGATTTTGATGTGATGGAAAATGGTAGTTTAGATGTGGCATTCGCCAATAAATTAGATTTCAAAAACGATTCAACTTTTCACTTAGCAAATGATTCAACGTTGGACATGTCTGTTACCAGCGCTAACCAAATTTTTAATACATTAATTCCTGCTTCAAATTTCATAATAGATAATGCGTATCGTTTATCTTTCAATGTTTCGAGTTCAGGAAGTAAAGAGCCTGTCAACTCAGGATTTACATTCAATGAATTCAGAGGCGGTATAACAGGTTACGGATTGACGGCAAATAACTCGCCAATCAATACGACGGTTGCAACGAAAGATACGATTACTTCTAACGGAACGAATTTTACCTTGTCCAATGCTACAAGTCGAAATGATTTTACAGTGGATGAAAAAACAACCATTCGAGGAGCGAAACGCCTTGTTTTTCAACGATTACCAAATCCAACTGTAATCTCTAATGTGCATAAGGAAGTTGCTGATGACAATGCTTCCTTTAATTTGACGGACTATCTTACAAATGGAAATGAGATCTCTAAAATAGTTTACAAGTTGTATGACAGTCAACAGGATCCAGAAAATTTTGGAACTGAAATCTCTACACAAGAACTAACAAGTTCAATTACAGATTCAGTCAAATTTAATACTTTGTCTCCAGAAAAAGATTACTGGGTATATGTACAGATTGTTGCTAAATATGATACCGGAGACAGTGAATGGTTTGAAGTACCCTTCACAACAAAATCAGATATATTATCCGTTACTATACCAACTAGTATGTTTTTCAATACGGACATGGATGATAGCGGGAAACTAACTATCCATTCTCCGAGTTATATGGTGACAAACAGTAGTGCCTATCCAATAGAAGTGGCTATGAATAGCTTTAGTGAAGAGGGAGATTCTGGCATTGAATTGTTAGACAGTCCAGATTCTAATAATAATAAGGGATTATTCTTGCAATTAAATAAGAACAATCAAGTTGTCACAACATTAAAAACAGATATATCAAACTTGCCAATGGGCGAGGTACCTGTGGATGACGAATCATCCATTCGCCTTACCGGAGAATACTTCGGTCCAGCAGGAAAAGCAATCGATGTCAATTATAAAATGACATTAGACTTTAAAAAAGCGGGGACATAAAGCATGAATGAAATAGAAAAACAACCAGAAAACAAACGAAAGAAACTCCTTCTTCTTTTGCTGTTACTTTTGTTGCTAAGTGTTGGCGGTTATCTGATATATCAGCATTTTAACCAACCAGATACACCGGTTACTGTTGTCAGCGGCGAATTTTTGCCAGATGGCAAGGATGCAAAAGAAATTTCTGAAAAAGAACTTGCGAATATGGCACAGAAAAAAGTAGATGCCAACCAATTCAATATGGTGATTGCGCCTAATGCTAAGGTCAATAAAAAAGATATGAGCAGTGATTTATACATCCAAAATCCGAAGCACAACGCGAATCCAATCAATGTTGAAATACGTTTAAAAGATTCAAATGAATTGGTTTATACCTCGGGAGCAATTAAACCGGGTTATGAAGTAAAGGGTGCAACCCTAGAAAAAGAATTAGAGGAGGACGATCATCCGGCAACAGCACTTTTTAGTATTTACGATGGCAGCACCAATGAAAAACGCGGACAAGTTGCGGCCACAGTCACTTTTAAAGTGGAATAAAAGAGAGGAAGATTTATAAATGAAAAAAATAATTGGATTATTAGCTTTATCAAGTATGATGTTTTTAACAGTACCAGCGAATGCACAGGAAATTGTTGGACAAAATACAGGAGAGATCCCGGTTAACGGAACGTTAGGATTGGATAATACAGATGAAGATGCTCCAATCGTTGAAGGAGACGATGCATGGATTAACGTTACTTTGCCGACTGATACGATTTTTTACAGCACAAACACGGAACTAAACGCACCAATCACTTCGCCAGATTATACTATTAAAAACAACTCAGGGCGACCTGTAAAAATCATATTTAATCAATTAAATAGAACTGATGGGGGTGCTGATTCAGTGGACTATGACGTAAGTCTAAGAGGATTTACTGTTGAACCGAAGATTATTGATGCTGGAAATCCGTCAACTTCCCCCGTTTTGCTTGATACTTTAGCAAATAATAAAGGTAGAATAGCATCTGATGACGGAGAAAATGATCATCCTAACAAAGTAACTTATGGATATACGGGAACTGTAAACGAAGCTTTGGCAACAACTGTCAAACACAACTTTGACATGACCTTAGAATTTGAATCAGTTAATTGGTAGTCAACATCATAATTGGAGGCATGATAGATGAATTCAACGATTCCAGTAACTGGCGTGCTGAATGTTCCGATTGAATCATCTGTGCCTGAGACGAGTAATGGTCCCTCAATTTCAATACCCAAAGAGACGATTCAAGTGTCGACGAGACAACAGATGTATCCGCAAACAGGTGAACATTTAGACACAGGTTTCCTGTTTATAGGAATACTACTCCTTCTGATCGCGAGTATTCTTTTTTCTGATCAGCAGAGGAAAAAACTTAGTCAAAAATAAAGGCACACATTTCAATCATAGACTAAAGGAGCCAGCTCGTGCTGACTCCTTTTTCTTTTTATCGTAAATTTGAAAAAGCCCCAAACTTCGTCATTAATTCATCGAATCCTGGAACAGTTTCTTCGCGATTCCAGTCTCGTTGTAATTCACAAGCGAGTTGAGCAATTGAAGTTAATTGCGCACCGGCTTGTTCGACACGGCGTAAAGCAGTTTCGTGAGCGATAGGCGATGTTCCACCAACAGCGTCAACGATTGGATAGACCTCGTAGCCTTCTTTTAACGCATCTAGAGTCGGGAAGGTTAAGCAGGCTTCTGTCCATAAAGCAAGGATCAAGATTTTTTTCCGTCCGGTCGCTTTAATGGCTTCATTGTATTCTTTGTCTTCCCAAGCATTGATTGAGCTGCGGTCATAAGATGGGACATCTTCACCAACAGCTTTTTTCAAGACAGGAATCGTATCGGTATTCCAGCCTTTTTCTACATTTACAGTAGAAAGAACGATGGGAATATTGTAAAGCTTCGCCAGTTCAATGACGATCTCTGTATTACGAATCAATTCAGAACGGTTCATAGAATTGATAGAATTGATTTGTGTTGGCTGGTAATCAATCACAGTCAAAACAGTATTATCTGGCGAAAGCAATTCGTCTTCGGTTCGTTTATCATAGCTAGTCATTTTATCCACTCCCTAATTTTAATACGTTCATTGTAACGCGGAATAGAAAAAATCACGAAGATTTCGTTTTATCTGGATTCCTTCAGCATTTTGAGAAAAAGGGAAGACGCATTAGAAAAGATCTGCTTCTTTTTCCAAATCACACTGATGGTTGAGTGAAGAGCAGGTTCTAATGGAACAAAGACTAAATCGCTGTCTTTTGTATTGATGATCCCATCAATACAAAACGCAACTGCTGAACCTTCCTTAACCAAAAGTGAGGCATTATAAAGCAGGTTATAGCTGCCAACAATCTTGTAATTACTTAAATTTCCACCCAGCCATTCTGATAGTTGATTATTTACTAACGATTGGCTAGAAATGAGCAATGCCTGATCCTTTAAATCCTTTGGCGAAACAGCATTGCTTTGGGCTAACTCGTGCTGTTCGTTTACTAAAATCCCCCAGTTATCAGAAACAGGCAGGGAAAGATACTCATATTTTTGCTTTTCTACTGGGTCAATAACCAAACCGAAATCAAGTAGGCCTTTATCGATTTTATCTTTTACATCATCTGCATTGCCACTATACATATGAACATTTACGTCTGGGTAATCAGTTATTAGTTTGTTCAAAATTTTGGAGAGGACTTGGAAGGATTGTGTTTCTCCGCCGCCAATCCTGATTTCACCACCAATAATCTCGTTTTTTTGCAGATTTGTTGTAGTGGTATCGACTAAGGACAAGATTTCTTTGCCGCGATTTTGCAGATAAACACCATCTTCTGTCAGTGAGATTTCTCGATTTCCGCGAATAAATAATTGTACCCCTAGTTCTTCTTCTAAATCCTTCAACTGTTTAGATAAAGTAGGCTGAGAGAGATGTAACACCTCAGCGGCTTTACTGATTGTTCTTTCTCTGGCAACGGTTAAAAAATAATTCAATACACGTAATTCCATGATGTTCCTCCTATAACATAAAACGATAACTAGCTATTCAGTATAAGTAATATTCATTGCAAGTATAGCGAAGTATACTTAAGTCAGCAAGTAAGGGAGGACAAAAAGAATGAACAAACATGAGCTGTTAGCTAAAATCCAAGGAATAGAAATAGTACCTGGCACCGCTATTTATGATGAGATTCATGAGCTAAAGGCTAACAATGAGCAACTTGTAATGGAGATGAACGAAAAGTACCACACGCCGAATGAAGTTCGCGGATATTTAGAAAGGATCACTGGAAAAGAGATAGCAGATTCCGTCGCAATTTCGCTTCCATTTTACACCGATTATGGCAGGCACATTTCATTTGGCAGAGACATTTTTATCAATCAAAACGTCATGTTCGTTGACTTAGGTGGAATTGTGATTGAGGACCATGTATTGATCGGACCGATGTGTCGAATTATCACGGTCAATCATTTAGTTGAACCGAAAAGAAGAAGAGGGATTTCCGTTTCTTCAGTCAAAATTGAAGAAAACGCTTGGTTAGGTGCAAATGTAACGGTACTTCCGGGTGTCACCGTTGGTAAAAATTCAATCGTAGCAGCGGATTCTACGGTGACAAAGGATGTCCCAGAGAATGTTATAGTAGCAGGAACTCCGGCTAAGATAGTCAAAGAAATCAAGGAATAGGAATACAAGTTTTTTTTAAGGTTTATATAGAAGCTTTTCATTAGAAAAGGAGTAGATAGGGATGAAGCTTTTGCGAAAACTTCTTTTTATAGGGGTATTCTGCAGCTATTTTGTATTTCTTTCCGGCTGTGGAACTGCTGATTCTTCTCAGGAAATAAATGCACCCAGTAAGAATAGTAAGGGGAGTGAAACGATCCAACTAAAAATGAATGGAAACGACTACCAGATCGATTTAGAGAGAAATACAACGGCTGATGAGTTACATGAAATTCTACCAGAAGAATTTGCGATGAAGGATCTGCATCAAAATGAAAAATATTTTGACCTTCCACAAGCACTTCCCGTTCAGGCAGAAAAGGTGGGAAAGATTGAAATAGGAGATGTCTTGCTCTATGGGGACCAAACATTGGTGATCTTTTATCAAAATTTTGTAACAAGTTATTCCTACACAAGAATCGGTCGCATAAGAAAACCGGAACTTCTAGCGGAGCAATTGGGAAGTGGGGATGTAGTTGTCGAAAGAATTCAGTAAGCAGAAAGAAAACCATGAGTATGAAGAAACACGCGCAACGATCATTTTCCGATCATTGCGCGTGTTTTTTCAGAATACTTTGCTTGATTGCTGGATCAATAATATCTTCTAGTTTGAATCGCTGGTTTTCATAGCTTAAGTCAAAGATTGCGCAGTTAGGAAATGTCCGAACCAATTCATTTTCATCGCCCTCCCAAATCGTCTGAAGAAAACTGACACAGGCGCCGTTATGTGAGACTGCCAAGACATTCTGATGATCTTCCTGCGCCATGATTCGATGCAAGCCAGTTGTCATTCGTTCTTGAACCTTTGACATGGATTCGCCACCAAATTGAAGATAAAAAGAATCGAAATATTCCTGCCCCACAGGCTGTAAAAACTGCTGTTCACCTTCATAAGAACCAAAACCCATTTCCTTTAGTTCCTTCAAGCGTCGATAAGGCCTCCCGTCAGTAACTATTTCTAGCGTATCACTGGCCCGTTCCTGAGTAGAAGAGTAAAGATGATCAAAATGAATCGCTTGTTCATAAAAATAGTCTCGGGCTTGCTTAGCTTGTTGAATGCCTTTTTCAGTTAAAGGGGAATCACAGGCCCCTTGGATTTTTTTTAATCGGTTAAAAAGCGTTTCTCCGTGACGCATTAAAAATAGCTTCTTTTTCATAGCTGCCTCCCATTCATTCACTAATTTAATAGTATCAAAAGGAGAGTATAAGCGCATCATTATTTTTTCTTTCGACTTTCCCTTCTTATCCTTCGAATAAATAGTCGGCGTTAATTTTTCTATTTTCCCAACCAGCCAACGCAAAAATGATTGAAATCAATCGAACATAAATGAAGCCTGTATCTGGAATCATTTTATCGTAGGAAAGAAATTTATGGATGGGAAACGATGGTAATAGAACTGCGGATATGTATTTTCGTTAAGATTCATCAAAAGTCCCTCCAATCATAGGATACACTCCTTTTATTCTACTTTATATAAGTCATTTTATAGAGGAACGGCAAAATAGACAAATTCGAAATTCATTAAAAATTCTTTTCAGTTATCGTTTGTTTGATAAAAAAATAGTACTAACCATTTTTGTGGACAAAACAAGTCTATGGATATATAATATCGACAAAAGGAGGAGATTGTTTGAAATTATCATCGTCTTATGTCCAAGCAATAGGAATTTTAGTCATGTTGGCAGAATTGCCGGAAAATGAATCATTAAAGGCCAGTGAAATCAGCAAGCGAATGAATGTCTCCCACACGTATCTTCAAAAGATTGCATCAAAACTCAAGCATGCGGATTTAATCGAGTCCTATGCATCCAAGCAAGGTGGCTATAAGCTAAACAAACCAAAGGAGGAAATTAATTTTCTCGATATTTTTTTAGCGGTGGAGGGTGAGAATCAGTTCTTATCACAGGTAAATCTAGAGCCAATCCATGCGATGTTTATGGATAAAGAACTCATTAAAGAAAAATCAGATGTAGTTAAGAAAATACATTCGAATGCACAGGAGATATATTTTGAACAATTACGTTCGCATCGGTTAACGGAAATTTTGCCAAAAACAGCTGATGATGATTTTTTGATGATTGATTGGAAAAAAATAGTAAATGAAGAATAGGAGAGATTAACATGTCATTTAAAGATGAAATCAATAACTTGAAAGAAACCTTTCAACAAACAAAGGAACAAGGAGCTAAATTAGGAGAGAAATATAGCGAAGAAGGAAAAAAAGTCGGCGAGGAGTATGCAGAGAAAGGGAAAGCTGTAGGCAAACAATTTAAAGATCTTTCCTCTTCGATCAAAGATCGATTTAAATAAGAGTTTTTAAACAGAAGAAGTAGAACTTTTTTAGGTGGGAAACATAGGGGATGACTACCGCCAAAAAAATTTATTTGCAGATTGAGAGGATTGTTTATGTGTACTAGTTTGACATTAACCACCAAATCAAAGGAACATTTTTTAGCAAGAACCATGGATTTTGGTTTTCAGCTTGAGGGAAGGCCTGTATACATTCCGAGAAATTATACTTGGAAGCAGCAAGCAGACGCAGAACAAAAAACGATTTTTGGTTTTGTAGGTACTGGAAGAAATTTAGGAGAATATTTTTTAGCGGATGGCGTGAATGAACAAGGCCTCGCAGTTGCTGAACTCTATTTTTTGAACGAGGCGAAGTATTCTTCTGAAATAAAAAAGAACAAAATAAATTTGGCTCCTCACGAATTTATTATGTGGTTGCTAGGAAGTATCACGGATATTTCTGAACTAAGAGAAAAAATTGCTTCGATAAATTTAGTAGATGAAGCGGTTCCTGTACTAGGCTTTGTTCCACCCCTTCATTTTATCGTTACAGATAAGACGGGTGAAACGGTGGTCATCGAATCAGATAGCGGTGAATTGGTAATAAAAGAAAATCCAGTTGGTGTCATGACCAACAGTCCAGAATTCGGATGGCACTTAAAAAATTTAAACAATTATCTGAGTCTTCAGCCAAACAATTTTCCAACAAAAAAAATTGATGCCTTCGAAGTGGCCCCCTTTGGGCAAGGTTCTGGAACATATGGGTTGCCTGGTGGTTATACTTCACCTGAACGATTTGTTCGAACAGCTTATCTCCGTTCGTTGACAGATTCAGGAAGTACCTTAGACGAGGCGCTAAATGCAATCACCAAGATTTTAGATAACGTAACCATTCCTAAAGGTGTAAACATTAAAAATGATGGTTCAGTGGATTACACACAATATCGCTCCATTTTCGATGTTACTGAGGGAACCTATTACTTTAATCCTTACGAAAATCAAGAAGTTTTTAAGCTTACTCTGAATGAGGAACTGTTAAGCAAAAAAGAACCAGTAGAATTTGAGTATAGCGAAGCATTTAAAACAACTAATCTAAACTAAAAAACAATCTATTTGGAAATCCCTCTTCCAAATAGATTGTTTTTTTGATCTCAAGCTTTAGTTTAAAATTTATTTGCTAACTAATTTTCTTTAAGAAGTAACTAGAAAAACCAATGAGTGAAGTACCTAATACAATCCAGATAGCACTACTCTTTTTATCATTTGTTTGCGGGTAACGTTTCTTTGTTTCTGCTTTTGCGATTACTTGTTTCTTTGTGGACTCTGTTGTTGTAATTGCTGGTACACTAGAGCTAGTCGACTCAGAAGACGCAGGTTGTGAGTTGCTAGGTTCGGTACTGCTAGGTGTAGTCTTTTTGTACGTATTGGTTAAGATAAAGTGATTATTTTCTTGGCTGGTAGACAACTCGAAGTCAGCTGGGATATTCACCTCATTGATACTATAGCTGATTGTGTCACCGGCATTATTGTACAAGGGAAGGTCATTATTCACTCCGAGTGCAGAGACAGTTGTAATTGTTGTTTTAAAGTTCTTTTCCTTTTTCAGAGCCATGGTATCTGAAGTAGTCCAAGCAGTAGAGGTCACTAAAGGTGTACGACTCACTTGATAATCGATTTTTTCTGGAATCAAGGATTCTGGTGTGTTTTTCCATTTCTTTTCTAATTCCAGTGATACTTTTGGTGCTTTAATAGATGGAATTGGAAAATCTAAAAGGGTCCCATCGCTATTTGGATCTAAAGTAGTCCGTTGATTACACAAATACCAAAAGTCGCCTTTAAAGTCGTTGGCTTCAGTGTTTAAACGGATCTGATAAGTCAATGTAACGCGATCATTTTCTCCAAGAGATAAATTGGAAAGGGTGATGACTTGATTTTGTTCAGTCACACTTGGAAGATTTGTTTGTTGTTCCAATGCAATCCAAGTTCCGCTGGCATCTCTTCTCCATGTAGTTAGAGTATAGTTTTCTGGTAAGAAGTTACCGCTTCCTTGCAATAAGATATCTTTCCCCATAGGGTCTATGACAGTTCCGTTAGGGATTGTTTTTGTCACGGAAAGAATATCCTTCAAAGCTTCGCCTAAATCAACAAGATTTTCATCAATAGAGCGGTAATGACTGTCCTTATCTGCAATATTTCTTGCGATGTATTCTCCTCTTGCTGTGGGTGCTGTGCCAATTGAGTAAGAGATGATGTTACTTCTTTTTAATGCTACGATTGTTCCCAACGTTGCGTCAGTAACGACTGCTTTATCAACAAGCGTGCCATTGGTATCTGAAATGTTATCACTTGTATTGAACTTATCAGAGCTGGTTTGGAAATCTGTATAATAAGAATCTGTATGCCAATCTTTGAAAGCTGTGATCTCACCATTGTTTGTATGAAGAGTTGCATTTTCAGTTGGTAGATAGCTGCGGTTTGCACTTCCGTCTCCAATGTGGATCAACATTTTTTCAGCTTCTGCTCGACTATGATTTACAAAAAGGTCTTGGGCAGCGTATAACCCTTTTTGAATGAAGGTTCCAGTATGGCTTTCCGCCGTATTAGTCAAAAAATTTTCTAGCTGGGACATATCATTTGTGAATCCATTCGTGCTATAGACGTTTCGATTATAGGCGACAATACCGATTTTTACTACGCCATTGGAAAAGGAGCTGCCTAACTCGTTGCCGAATTCTTGAAGCCCTTTTAAGGCATTGGTCAACTTTTCTCCTTTCATCGAAGAAGAGTAGTCGATAACCAGAACAATATCTATTGGTGAATGAGAGATTTGATTTCCCTTGATGTCTAATGTTACATCAAAAAGCCCTTGTTTTTGCGGATTAGCCTTAACGGTTTTCTTCACATAAGCTTGGTCATCATAGTTGACAAAGCCTTCATTATCAATAGGAATCTCTTGCGTTCCTTGATATCCATAATTGTAGGTATCGCCATTTGCAACTCCGTTAGTTATATAATCTCCTATTTGTGTCGATTCGTATTGAAATTTGTTTTCAACGGCCCTTACTTTCTCGGAATTGGCGATGAAAAAAATGAATAGTACTGAGAGTAATCCCCCGAAAACAATAAAATATTTATTTTTCATAATATCCTCCAATGATATTTATAATAGCTAAAGTATAGCATCGTTAAAGTTATAAATCATGTATTATACTCTGCAGACAAGAATTTATAATAATAAAACAGAGGTAAAAATAATATTATTTAAATTTGAAAAATTATTTATTTTATATATGGTGAAGTACTTTAATTCTTCATTTTCTAAAAAATTTGATTTTTACCAAGTACTCTGCCTCGAATTTTCTCATACGAATTCCTTATACTTAACAAAAGAAAAATTCTAAAAATTTTTTTTGGAAAAACCGCCCAGCAAAAATTTTGCTGGGCGGTTTATATTTATCAACTATAAAACAGTTTAAAATCAATATCCTGTTCGTGATTTCCAAATTTTTTTCCGTAGATCGTACAACCACCGACATTTTTTGCATCGGATTTGACCTCGATCCTTAATGTCCATAGCTGTGTTTCGTTTGAGTTGAAATCAGTAATTCTTGTAGGCGATAGAGGTTCGCCCTCCATATAGGTTCCATGATCCATGATTCGAATAGTTTTTAATAGTCCATATTGGTTCAAGTTGTCAGGATACCATGCCGGATTATTTTTTCCACGAATATCTGAGAAATCACCAGGAGAAGTCCAGGTTCCTAAGTTTTTTCCATTCAATGAAAAAGAAATGTCAGAAGGCCAATTATTATTTGAAAAAGGAAACTCTGAAGCAATTTCCATAGAAATCTCCAGCATTTCAAGTTTTTGCTCTTTCTCTAATAGGTTCGGAATTTGATATTCGATGTAGCCTTGGGTGAACCAAAGTATCTGTGCGTTCATTCGCAAAGGATCCATAAAATATTTTGGATGATCATTAATTCCGATGAAATCGTCAGACGTCGCTAATCCGCAAGGCGGAACAATGGAGAAGTTGGTGTATTGACCAATCGGAATAGAAGTATCCAAGGTATTGTAGGCAGTATAAATTTTTTTAGGAAAATTCACGGTAATCGAGTCAACCTTTAAGCTGGAAACTTTTGAACGACCAAGTCGATCTGTGGTAATTAGCCCAGCTGTTTCTAATTTTTTTACATGCATGGTAACAATTGCACTACTGAGTCCTAGTTCTGAGGCGAGTTCTTTCACGCTCATTTTCTTTTTGGAAAGTAATTGAATGATTGTTAGCCGTACAGAGCTGGCCAATGCTTCGTATACTGGGAGAGAGTCTTGAGAAATATCTAGCTGCATAAAAATCTCCTTTGGATTAATGATTACCTTAATTATACTATGGATAAGAGAAAAATCAACGGTTTAATGTTAATTAAAATGTTAATCTATTGTGTTTTTGTGGTTAAAGATTAATAAATTTATGTTTGACATAGCGATAATATTGATTTATGATGAAAAAGTAAAAGAAAAGCGCTTTCTATTTATTTTTTGGATTAATGTAAATGTTAAGGGAGATTATTATGGTAAACAATCAAAAAAAGCATTTTTGGAGTTTTGCTGGAAGTCACTTTGCGTATTTCTTCTCTTGGGCAGTTGTCTATGGCTACTTAACCTTATGGTTGGAGCAGGTTGCCGGATTAGGCGGGACAGCAGCAGGCTTACTGTTTTCGGTAATGGCAGGTATTTCGTTGATTTTTCAACCAATTTTTGGAATCGCTTCCGATCGATTGAAGTTCAAGAAGACATTGTTAGCAGCTATCTCTGCTAGTGCTATATTTATAGGACCTTTCTTTCAGTGGCTTATGCTGCCGTTATTGGGAATTAATTTATATTTGGCGGTTTTAGTTGCGGGACTATATTTAAGTTTTGTTTTAAATGGCGGTGTCGGAGTCATTGAACAGTACATCGAGCGTGCGAGCTGGGTCAACAATTTTGAGTATGGTCATTCACGTATGGGTGGTTCGCTAGCAGGAATCGTCGCTACTTTAGTTGCAGGGAGATTATTCGTTTGGAATCCTACAGCGATTTTCTGGGCCTGCTCCATCGCGGGAACAATTTTGACTATTTTAGTTCTCTTCTTTGATAAGGTAGATGTTGATGAAGGGGATCTTGAACTTTCAACTGACGAAGAAGAGTCAAAGTTAGATCGAAAAACAATTTTCTCGATTTTTAAACTGAAAAATTTCTGGGCACTGGCACTTTTTTATATTGGTGCTGCCGCTATCTATGATGTATTTGATCAGCAGTTCATTGTTTACTTCAAGAGCTTTTTTGAGAATGGAAATGATGGCACCATTATCTACAGCTACATGGCTTCAGCGCAAGTAGGTTTGGAATTATTGTTGATGATTCCGATGCCTTATATCATTAATAAGATTGGCGCGAAGCGAGGATTAATCATTTTCGGCTTTATTACCTTTATACGTATATTTGGCAGCGCTCTCTCTCCAAGCTATCCATTCTTGATCTTTTTCCGGGTGCTGGCCGGATTAGAAATGCCATTGCTGCTTGTATCCATCATGAAGTATATCTCACATACGTTTGATCGGAAATTATACGCGACAATCTATATGCTGGGCTCAAACTTCGCCAAGCAGGTTTCTGTTTTTATTTTTTCTACGATTTCTGGTAGCTTGTATGATGGTATCGGATTTCATAAAACCTATTTGTTGTTAGCAGGGTTAGTCCTGATTATTACGATTATTAGTATCTTTACCTTAGAAAACGACCAAAAAAATGAACACACACTTACTTCTGCCGAAGATGCAGTTGAAGTGAGGTAATGGAGGAAATTCATATGCAAAAACACTACAATAACCCAATTGTCTTAGAACGAGCAGATCCTTGGGTATACAAACACCAGGATGGCTGGTATTACTTTATGGGCTCTGTACCTGGTTACCAAACACTGGAATTACGAAGAGCAAAATCACTGAATGAATTAGGAGAGGCAGAAGCAGTAACAATTTGGCATGCACATAAAACAGGAAATATGAGCCAATTAATTTGGGCGCCAGAAATTCATTTCATTCAAGGGAAATGGTACATCTACTTTGCTGCTAGCGATCATGCTGAAATTCGTGATCAGCACCATCACCATCGGATGTTCGTATTAGAAAATGAATACGCGGATCCGTTCGAGGGAGAATGGGTGGAAAAAGGGCAAGTTGTGACACAATTTGAGAGTTTCAGTTTAGATGCGACTACTTTTGAACATCAAGGGAAGCTTTATTATGTATGGGCACAGCTAGATCCTCGAATTCCTGGAAACTCGAATCTATACATTTCTGAAATGGAAAATCCATGGACGCTAAAAGGAAAACAAACGTTGTTGACGATTCCTGAATATGATTGGGAAAAAATTGGTTTTTGGGTCAATGAGGGTCCTGCGGTTATTCAACGTAACGGTAAAATCTTTATTACCTATTCTGGTAGTGCAACAGATGAAAACTATGCGATGGGATTGCTTTGGGCAGATGAAACGAGTGATCTATTGGACGGCTATTCTTGGCATAAGAGCCTGCAGCCAGTTTTTGTTTCTTCTGAAAAGAATCATCAATATGGTCCGGGACATAACTCCTTTACTAAGAGTGAGGATGATTCAGAGGATGTGCTGATCTTCCACGCTCGACCTGAGAAAAATAAAAAAGGGGATCCATTAGATAACCCTAATCGTCACGCGAACGCCCAAGCTTTTTCTTGGGACGAAGCTGGCTTCCCGCAATTTGGAGAGCCGGCTGCTTATAGAGAAAAAGAAACAGTCCGATAGTTAAAGATATAAGTTCGAATTAGACTTGGCCATTCGCCAGGTCTTTTTTGATAAAAAAGAGAACAATGGTTTTTCTTTTGTAACATAACTCCGTATATCAATCGATAGTTAACTAATGCTTATTACTAAAGACACTTCCTCATATCTTTATGTATCACGATTTCTAACCCTCCACCATAACACCACCCTTTAAAGCTTTGCTAAGATTAGGAAGAAAGGGGAGATTGGATGGATACAACGACAGAGGAACGCTACCTAACAGAGGTAACTTTGAAGCTAAAAAGCAAAATTTCTGAAGTTGAAGTAACCTTGGATAAGAATGAAGCGAATTATAAAGAGCTGAAGCATTATACAATTGACTATAAAAATGAATTGGATAAGTACGAAGTGTACAATCATCACCAAAATTTGAATTTTATCGATAGTCGAAGTGTTTTGGAAGCCAACATCCTTAAAAAATTAAACTATCAGAAGCAAACGCCTTATTTTAGTAAGATTTCCTTTCAATTCGATGAAGAGGAGGAATCGGAGGACTTTTATATTGGACGTTATGGCTTTGCGGATCGTTATGGGGAGCAGCTGATCTATGATTGGCGAGCACCAATTTCTTCTCTGTATTACGATTTTTCTCTTGGCGAGGCTTTTTATGAATCTCACAATCGAAAATTTTATGGGAAGTTGCAGTTAAAGCGTCAATTTGAAATCAAAAACGGAACGATTAATTTTATCGTAGACACTAACGATGCGATTAACGATGAACTCCTCCTGCGAGAACTTGGGAAAAGCACATCAAATGAAATGAAAACCATCATTCATACGATACAAAAAGAACAGAATGAGGCAATTAGAGATACAAAGACAAAAAATCTGATTATTCAAGGTGCCGCTGGTTCAGGAAAGACCTCGATCGCGCTTCACCGCATGGCTTATTTGCTGTATCAAAAGAAAGAAGAATTATCCGCTTCAGATATTTTGATCCTTTCACCAAACCAAGTATTTGCGGATTACATTTCCACAGTGTTGCCGGAGTTAGGTGAAGATGAACTGCCTCAAGTTGACATAGTCAGTCTCGGGTCAATGTTCATCGAAGAAAAGTATCAAGTTACTGATCGCCAAGACGAATTGAAAGAAGTCATGGAGAATCCGCACTCAGATCAAGCACAGGTATATCGCTACAAGCAGTCCAAAGAATTTTGGGAGGTGTTTTTGAATCACTATGAACAAATGAAAGCCAAGCTTTATTCAGCAGACATCGCTATTGAAGGTCAACTGATTTCCACAAAGGACATTAAAAAGTATGTCACACAGCAGACCCGAAAAAGCTTATTTGAAATCATTCAAGAAATTTCTTATTTGCTTAGCAAACGTGTCTCAGAACACCGACGTGAAGCTTTTTTAAAGGAGATAATGAAGCAGTTCAAAAAAAGAATCAACGCCATAGGCAGTTTGTCAGACTATTATCGCTTTTTATCAGCGATGAACATACCTTATTATATAGAAGAAAAAAATTTGATTGCTTACTCTGATTTGTACCCTTATTTATATTTTAAGAACATGATCGAGGGAATCAGACCAAACAATCAGATTAAGCATTTAGTGATCGATGAAATGCAGGATTATTCGTTGCTGCAACTATCCTTGATTGAGCAATTGTTTCCTTGTCAAAAAACTATTTGCGGAGATGTTCATCAATCCCTTGTTTCCTATGAAGCCGATTTTCTTTCAACGATCCAAGCGGTCCTTCCAAATGCACGACTGGTAAAGTTTTTGACCAGTTATCGTTCTAGTTTCGAAATTATGACGTTTGCTAAACAATTTATCACTGAGAAGGAATTGATTCAACCCATAGAACGATATGGAAAAGAAGTAGAGGTTCAGCCCTATACCAAAGAAAAAATGGCTAAAAAAATTGTAGAATTTAATGAAAGCGACCATAGCTCTTGTGGTATAATTTGTCAGAATTGGCAGGAAGCTGCAACGATCGAAGCGGATTTCCCGGAGGAAAACATGGTTCGTTTTGAGAAAGACACGAAGAAAATCTCTGAAGGAATTATTCTGACAACACCTCAATTCGCCAAGGGGTTAGAGTTTGATCAGGTGATCTTACCAGATATTCGTTCCGACCAGCTAGGAAAAAAAAGTAATAAGTTATACACTAGCTGTTCTCGTGCGTTGCATGAATTGACCCTTTTCATTAAAGAGTGAGGAAAGCAAAATGAAAACATATAAAACGTCTGAAGTTGCTAAGATAGTCGGCCTGCACCCGAATACGATTCGACGCTATGAGGAGTGGGAACTCATACCCATTCCTCCAAGAGCCGAAAATGGGTATCGCGTTTTTACGGACTATCACATTGAGACAATAAAAATTGCCCAGATCGCTTTTCAAATCGAAGTATTGCAGTCAGGTTTACGAATGACTATGGTGGAGATGGTTAAGGCGGTGGCGCGGTATGATTTTGAAAAAGCGCAGTCACTGTTGGAGGATTATCTGGCTTCGGTGGATCAAGAAATTACTCGAGCAAACGAAGTGATTGTAGTGGTGGAGGAGCTTCTTGCTGGGAAAACAGAGGAGCCGGCTCTTTTTCTTACTAGGAGCGAGGCAGCAGAGTATTTGGAGGTTACCTCCGAATCTCTGAGAAATTGGGAACGAAATGGACTGCTGGCAATCAAAAGAAGGAAGAATAATTATCGCACCTACGATACAGAGGATATCAAGCGACTAAAAATTATTCGTACGTTACGATCAGCCAAGTATTCTCTGGCAGCTATTTTGCGCATGTTGAACGCAATTGACCAAGAAAAGCAGGATATCAAATCTTTACTCAACCCGGTCGATCCCGATGAGAGTATTCTTACTGCTTGTGACAATTTAATCGATTCACTGGAAAAGGCGAAGTCTAATGCCTGTGAATTGAAAGAACTAGTTAAGAAATTACAGCAGCGCTTTTTTAAAAATAACTAAAAAAGCGTTTGCATCAATTGGATTTGTAGTGCTATACTTTTATAGAAATAAATACAAATGGATAGTGATTGCCAAAAGCAAGCTAAACCTATTGATAAATTAAGCGTGATGAGCGCTTTATTTGTTGATGGGTTTTTATTGTTTTAATGGAACTATTCAAAAAATAATCAGAAGCGAGGATGAAGTGAATGACATTTCCTAAAGATTTTTTGTGGGGCGGCGCCACAGCAGCTAACCAATGTGAAGGGGCTTGGAATATAGATGGTAAAGGGGAAAGTATCCCGGATCATATGCGCGCAGGGGGGCTTCACAAACATAGACTACTGACACCAACAATCGAACCAGATGGCTATTATCCAAATCATGATGGAATTGATTTCTATCATCGCTACAAAGAAGATATCTCACTGTTTGCGGAGATGGGATTTAAAGTTTTTCGGTTGAGTATTGCGTGGTCACGAATTTTTCCTAAAGGTGATGAGACCAAACCGAATGAAGCAGGATTGGCTTTTTATGACAAAGTATTTGATGAATGTAAAAAATATGGCATCGAGCCGTTAGTAACCATCAGTCATTTTGAATTACCGTATGCACTTGCTGAGAATTATGGCGGATTTGCTAATCGTAAAACCATCGATTTTTTCGTGAATTATGCCAAGACAGTATTTAATCGCTATAAAGAAAAGGTAACCTATTGGTTAACATTTAATGAAATTAATTTTGGTACACTGCCGTTGGGCGGAAGAAATCTTTTGGGTATTTTAGCTGAAGAAGACAACGAGGAACGACGCTACCAAGCTTTACACCACATGTTCATCGCTAGTGCCAAAGCAGTAAAAATCGGTCATGAAATCAATCCCGATTTCAAAATTGGTTGTATGCTAGCCTATATGACTATGTATCCGCTGACCTGTAAACCGGAGGATGTGTTAGCAAATCAAGAACTGGTGAAGAAATTGAATTGGTTTTGCGGCGATGTCCAAGTCAAAGGAAAGTATCCGTATTATATGAACAATTATTTTGCGAAGCATAATATTCAGCTAGCATTTGAAGAGGGCGATGAAGAGATTTTAAAGGAAGGAACGGTGGATTACTATACCTTCTCTTATTATATGACCAGCTGTGCCACCGCAAATATTGACGAGAGCGGTGATCGTGTTGGCGGAAACCTATTTGGTGGTGTGAAAAATGACTATTTAGAAACGAGCGAATGGGGGTGGCAAATCGATCCGATCGGTCTTCGCTTCACGCTGAACGAGCTATATGATCGATATGAAATTCCATTAATGATCGTGGAAAATGGCTTAGGAGCCGTTGATAAAGTAGAAGCAGATGGCTCAATCCATGATGAGTATCGAATTGATTACGTCCGTCGCCATATTGAGGAAATGGCAAAAGCAATTGATGATGGGGTAGATCTAATTGGCTATACACCTTGGGGCTGTATTGATTTGGTTTCTGGCGGCACAGGAGAAATGTCGAAACGCTACGGCTTTATTTATGTCGATAAGGATGATGAAGGAAAAGGGACCTTTGATCGCAGCCGCAAGGACAGTTTCTACTGGTATAAAAAAGTCATTGCTTCTAATGGTAAAGACTTAGCTTCAGAATAGTATGAACAAGGGAAGTCAGCGAATGTGACTTCCCTTGCTATTTAAACGTTCATTGCTGCTTCATAAGCTGCCCAAATGGCATCCATGACATTTGTTGGTTTTTTGGCATCTCCAATAAGGTGCACATGATCTGCTTTAATCGCATGATACAACGCGTCATCTGGAATGTAACCAACAGAAACGATAATATCATCTGCTGGGATTTCATGTAGTTTAGGCATTCCTTGTACACCTAGAGCAAACATATGTTGTGCACGATTGGCAACGTTTGGATAATTTTTAACTGTCTCCGTTACAAAAGCAGTCCCATCCGCAAAATTATCAACCACCGAATTCTTCAAGACCGTCACTTGATAATAATCTAAAAGTTCCATCATCATGTTGTAATTAGCCGCTGACAAACCAAAGGCATTTAAAATCGTCTCACTTGCTTCAACAATCGTTACTTTTTTCCCTTTCTTCGCTAGATCATAAGCGATTTCACAGCCTGTTAGTCCACCTCCGACAACGACCACGTTTTCGCCTTCAATTTCTTTATAGCGTAACGCATCAATCGCATAAGTCACATGATCACTATCAAAGCCAGGAGTGTCTAAACGGCGTTCATTTGCTCCTGTAGCAACAAAGATTTCATCATAACCTTTCGTTTGTGCTTCAGTAACTTCGCTATTCATATGAATCGTCACGTGTAAGTCCTTCATTTGTTTTTTGTACCAAGCCAAAAGTTGACGATCATCCTCTTTAAAGTCGGGAGTAGACGCAACTACAAATACACCTCCCAGCTGATCTGTCTTCTCAAACAAATCAACCTCATGTCCACGAATCGCTGCCACTCGAGCAGCCTCCATGCCACCGATACCGCCACCGACCACCATCACTTTTTTCTTCGTATCAGAAGGAGTCAACGCATAGCTCTTTTCGCGACCGCAGGCAGGATTCACTGCACAAGAAATGTCCTTGAATTGGAAAATTCGACCTAAACAGCCCTGATGGCAATAGATACATGGACGAACATCATCTAAACGGCCTTGAGAAAATTTCTGCGGTGCATAAGGATCAGCTAACAGTGGACGTCCCATTCCCATAATATCTAGTTTTCCTTCCGCAATCACTTGATTGGCTAGGGCTGGATCATCGAATCTTCCGGCACAAGCGACAGGGATAGAAACAACTTCTTTCACTTTCATGACGTCTTCCAGATTGCAGGCTTTCGGCATGTACATTGGCGGGTGTGCCCAGAACCATGAGTCGTAGCTTCCATTATCACAATTCAACATATCATAGCCGAATTCCTCCAGTTTTTTAGCAACAATAAAGGATTCTTCATAATCGCGTCCTTTTTCTTCAAACGTTTCTCCTGGAATGGCGCCACGATTAAAATCTTTCACATAGCTTTTAACACTATAGCGCATAGATACTGGGAAGTTTTGGCCACAGGCATCTTTGATCGCTTCCACGATTTCCTTAATGATTCGCAGACGATTTT
Source organism: Enterococcus raffinosus (assembly GCF_001886185.1). Taxonomy (GTDB): domain Bacteria; phylum Bacillota; class Bacilli; order Lactobacillales; family Enterococcaceae; genus Enterococcus_A; species Enterococcus_A raffinosus. Next base: position 38,962 of record NZ_JXLA01000002.1, read on the forward strand.
CTAATGAGCCGCCGTATTCGTCCGTTCGACGATTGAAGAAGGAGATAGCGAATTGATCCAGTAGATAGCCTTCATGCACAGCATGAATTTCCACACCGTCGCCGCCAGCTTCTTGAACAAGCTTCGCTCCTTTGGCAAAGTTTTGGATATATTCTTTGATTTCTTCTCTCGACATTCCGCGATCTGTTTTGGTCGGGTCCCAAACGTTTTGAATCGGAGCAGGGGCAGGGCAGATGCCAACTAATCCGTGATTCGCTCGACCAGTTAAAGCGGTTAATTGAACAAAAACTTTGCTGCCAGCTTCATGAACCCCATCCATCAAATACTTCATTTCTTTGACATAGCCTTCAGGATTATTCAGGATACAAAAGCCCATGTTGGCCACAACGGGCATCAAGCCAGTGATAATTAACCCCGTACCGCCTTTTGCTCTCTCAATATAATAATCGGCGCCTTCTTTTGTATAGGCAACAGTCTCAGTGCTTAGCAAACGGGCGGAAAAGACACCCATTGGCATCATGGCAATACGATTGGGGATTTCAACGGAACCAATTTGTAAAGGGGAAAACAACTGCTCAAATTTTGCTGTCATACAATACTTCCTCCTTTGTTAAATAGTGTTGTGAAAATTTGATCAAATAGTATAATTTAAGTATAGAACCTCTGATATCGCAAGCTATGATTTTAACGCACGTGGAGTATAACTATTGCGCGAGGGGAGCGGAAAAACGGATGGTAAAAGGAAAAATCCATTGTTCTCAGTTTTCTAAATCGCAGGATTATTCAAATGGTTTGTCTCAGTTAAACTATCAATACACGATTAACAGCCCCAGAGAAACATTGTCTGCTTCAAAAATCTACCAATTGGATCCTTTCATTATCACCCACAGTATTGTTGATTGTTCGCAGGGAGTTTTTACCCGAAGTATCAAAGACCGAAAAGAATATTTAGGTTTTCGTTTTGTTAAAAATGGTTTCGAACGACATTTTGATGGACATCACACAAGTATTTTAAAAGACTACACGATTGGGATTTTTGATTTACGAGCGACTAGTAACTATCAGCGTGAAAGAAGAACAGAAGGGATTAACTTATTCATTCCGAAGGATTGTCAAACAGAAAAACTTTTGGAGAGTCCTAAGAACAGTAGAATTATTAATGCAGAAAGAGGAATGGGGCGTAATTTGTTAGAGATGATTTTTCAGATGACAGAACAATTTTCCTTTTGTTCCGAAGAGGAGAGTCGATTGTTACTCAAACATTTTCTGCAACTTTTTTGTGAGTGGCTATCAGAGTCAGCTCCATTTTTGGATAGTCAAAACTATAACAGGTTATTGGTACGAGCGACGGATTTCATGCGTCTGAATTTAAAGGATTCTCAATTGACCATTGAGCAAACTGCTCACTATTGTCAAACCTCCATTCGTACTTTGCAAAAAATATTTCAAACCGCTGAGTTGTCATTTAGTCATTACTTAAATGATCTACGATTGACTTCGGCCGCAATTTCTTTGTATCAGACCAATCGCTTGATTACGGAAATTGCCTTTGAATGCGGCTTTAATAATTCCGCATACTTTAGTAAACGCTTCAAAGAAAAGTACCATTTATCTCCAATTCAGTATCGCAAAAAAACGCAAGAAATGATGAAAGTGAATGAAATGATAAAAACAAACTGCCCACTATTAATGAACTTTAACAAAAAATGAATGACAAAAGCAGAATCCGCCTAAACATAAGCGGATTCTGCTTTCACTTTTAGCTAATTGGGTCGCTTAATAAGACAGTATTCATCATAAGGAACCCTTGAACTATGGTGAACCTCAACTAGCTCAAAACCGAAATGCGGATAAATTGGCACATTTGTTTCTGTCATAGTCTCTAAAATTCGCTAGAGAGAATTTCTATACTTACGTCATTGAAAGACAATTATAGAGACGAAATGTATCAATATCATTTAGATTGCTTTTCTTATAACGGGAAAATGTATTTTTTTGAATACAACGATGCAGCTAATGAGATTAGAGATTTTTCTAAGGAAATCAGAGAAATGGTTAATTAAAAAGGAAATCGTTCACTTTGTTACAAGCGCTTTCTTTGCTTTCGTTTCAGTTTTTTTGCATAATAAGTGAAAGTTTAGAGGAGTGGAAAACATGGCAACGATGGTATTTGTAAATTACCCAGTAAAAGATGTGCAGGCTTCAACGGAATTTTATGCAAAACTTGGTTTTAAGAAGAATGAAGAGTTTTCTAATGAGCGTTCTAGTTCAATGGTATGGGATGATCATTTTTGGATCATGCTGTTAGAATACGATTTTTATAATTTATTCCTTAAAAATAAAAAAATTGCAGATACAAAAAGTCAAAGTGGCACCCTGACAGCTTTTTCTGTAGAAAGTCCAGCGGCGGTTAAAAAAATTGCGGAAGCTGCAAAAGTGAATGGTGGAGACTATTTCAGTGTTGATATGGGAATTCCTGAAGATCAAATGTTTAGCTTAGAAGTAATGGATTTAGATGGCAATCAATTTGAACCTGTTTGGATGGCTGAAAATTAATCGCGGGTCACGGAGCAATCCGTGATCTTTTTTGAATACTAAAAATGTTGCCTAAGCGTTAAAATATCCTTTTTCTCATTTTTTTACTATGATTTAGTAGTTAATGAAAAGAGAGAAGCTTTTGATTCACTAGAAAAGAGATGGGCAAATGGTCACAGCAGAAAAAGATTACTTTGAAGAACTGTTTGATCGTGTAACATTCAATCAACGACGGATGGTTTTATTACTGAATGAAAAAGGTGGACGTTGGGTCACTCGCGAGTGGCTAAGTGAAAAACTAGGACTGAGTAAACGAATGACATTAAACATAATAAACAGTCTTTCAGAGAAAATAGAGAGTCTTCATTCAGAAAAATTTTCCTTCCAACAATCAAAAGGAAAAGGGGTTCGATTAATTGTTGGGCTAGATGCAGATGTGTATAATCTAGTGACAGAAATTGTCAAAGACTGTTCCACTGTAGTCCTTTTGAAAGCTTTAATTATGGATGAATTCACTAGTGTACGTGACTACGCATTAGAACACTTTATCAGTGAATCAACTGTTCGAAGAGATATGAGTAAGGTACAAAAATTGTTAGAACGCTATCATATCGAGATTGGAAGAGAAAATTTCCAATTACAGGGAGAAGAATATCAAATCCGCATGTGTATGGTTATTTTTTTCTGGAGCATTTTTCGAGGAAGCAGCTGGCCCTTTGACTATGTGAACGAGCAGCTAATTGATTCTTATGTAGATGAAGTTTTAAATAGTAAATTTACTGTGTATCCAAAAATTCCCTACACTTACAAAAAACAACTATCATACATTTTTGCGGAGGCCATCATTCGAACAAGAAAAGGCAATATACTCAAAATGCCTGAAGCTTTAGAGACTCAGATAACGACAAATCAGCTATATCCTAGATTTAAGGAGATCATTTGCCAGAAGCAAGGGGCAATAAACACAAAGCAGTCGGAGATTCCTTTCTTTTTTCTAGTATGGGTGTCTATGTCTAAAACCATTGATATTTTTAAGGATCCTATCATTCACGAGTTGTATCAGCAACAAAAAAATCAGAACACTTTGATTTATAGCGCAACAGAATTAATGTTGAGGAGATTTCAGGACGAGTTCTTTCCTATTAAAAAGGAAGAGTATTTATGTTTCCGTAATTATATTTTGAGCAGTCACTTTTTTGCGATGTACTTTAAAGGCTTTAACACAGATATGACGGGAAATACGTATAAAGCAATCTTTTCTGAACGGTATCCGCACTTGGTGAAAAAGACACGTATCTTCGTGGAGTCTTTATATAAAGCATCTAAAAATCCAATTTTTTTGGAGGAAGATTTTTTACTAATCCCTTATTTAAAAAACAGCTTATTTTTTTCTGATCCTTGTCAATTTGAGGTTCCATTAACGATTTTAGTTGAGAGCGATATGCCGAGTCTGATGACTAAAAATTTCATTAGACAACTACGTGGGTACTTCAGCTATTTATATAATGTGACGATTACAGATATCTTTGAAACGTCAAGCAAGCATGCGGACGTTTTATTGACGACCGGAAATCTAAAGGACATGAAAGCAGCATATCCTGATGCACAAATAGTTGTAGTGAGCAAAAAATTATCCATGACAGATATAACCAGGATCAATCAAGCACTAGAAGAAATTTCAGAAAATAAAAAGAAAATCTAGTTTTATGCCTTTCAAAAAGCGTTCCATAGCGGAGCGCTTTTTGAAATTTATGAAAAGAATAATTTGATATAACTGAAACTAGCTGAAAAAAATAAGCGCGAGGTGTAAAAAATGCAAAGAAAAAAAAGCTGCAATAAGTTCCTTCATATTTTTATGACGGTCTTAATATTAGTTAACACATTAACTTCACTCACTGTTTTTGCAGAGTCGAATGATCAACCGTTTTTGAAACTTGAAAAAATAAGTAAAGGAAAAACGGATGACCAATTAGATCTGCAGATTATGACAAGAAGTGGACAAGAAAATGAAAAAGTACAAGTATCACAACCTGTAATTCAACAGGCTGTCCTAGAGCAAGATGATCAGCGCATACCATTAACAGTAGAGAATGAACAGTCAATTATTGTTCCTACTCAATCGACTGGAAGTGGTGTTATACATTTAACCCTAAAAGATACCAAAGACCTGTCTTCTGTAGATATCAGTGTTCAAGATCAGAAGCTGACTTACACATTTGGACAAACAAGTATGTCACAAACCGAGGAATCTTCAGAAGAAACTACCGAAAATTCAAAGGCAATCAGTAAGGAAAGCACGACAGAAATTGATTCTTCAAAACAGGAAAACGAGAACTCAGAAGCGAGCGAGACTCTTCAAAGTACAGAAGCGTCAACTGCAGATACAAAGGAAAAATCAGCAAAAGCAGATGAACCAACAGATATCCGTGACTATTTTCCAAATGGAAATGGAACGATCTTAACTGAATCCAAACTTGTTTATTTGGATGAAAATGGAGATGTGGTTGAGCCGCCAGTAACTGCCGATACGACAGTACGCATTTTCTATTCTTGGAGTATTCCAGAAGACGTTCGCCAGCAAATTGAACCAGGAGATTATTTTGATTTCAAGCTACCTGATGAACTGAAACCAAAACAGACGCAGTCTGGAGAACTTAAAAATAACGACGGGGAAGTATATGCAAAGTATACAATAGATACCGATGGAAACATTCGTTTTGAATTTACAGATGAGGTCAATAATCAAAGTGATATTAATGGAAGTTTCTTTTTTGATACAGAATTTAAAAAGGAGCACATTGATGGTCCAGGAGACATCACGATTCATTATCCAGTAGAGGACGATCTGCCACCCGTTAATATTGAGATTCGTCCCAACACGGATCAATCTATTGATAAAAAAGGTCATTTCGATCGTACACCAAATCCAAGCACAGTTGTTTGGACAGTTGATTTTAACCAGGGAATGAATCATTTAGATGAACCAAGCATCACTGAAAATTGGCCGACAGGAATTGAGTACAAATCGGTGAAAGTAATGGAATTGGAAATGAATCTTGATGGGACTGTTAAAGAAGTCGGACGAGAACTAAATCCGAATGAGTATAAAGTCGACAAAAATGGAAATGTCACAATTCTTGGCGAAACGAACAAAGCGTATCGCTTAGTCTATCAAACAGACATCAGTGATTCTGCAAAACCAGAGAATGGTGGAAAAGTTAGTTTCACTAATAATGCTCAATTAACAGATAAGAACAACGATGATGGAATTGATGCAAAGGCAACCGTAACAAATAATTTTGGAAAACCTATTGAAAAGAATATGGTCGGCTACGATCCGAATAAACAGGAATTCGATTGGGCAATTAAGTACAACTATAATGAAAAGAAAATTTCGAAGGATTCCGCAGTTATAACAGATACGATTAGTAAAAACATGGATCTTGTTGATGATTCTGTAAAGCTTTATCCGATTACTTTTGATGAGAAAGGAAAAGAAGTTAAGGGGGATCCATTAATCGAAGGGAAAGATTATACGTTAGAACCCAATCCTGATGGCGAAGGTTTTGTAATAAAATTTCTTGACGATGTGGATGGCGCAATACGGGTCGAATACAAAACAAAAGTTAATGGACTTGTCACTGACCCAACACAGGTAAGCAACAATGTTTCTACTGGCACTGGACAAACTGATGGAGACAAAGGAACCGCTCAACAACAAAATGTTATTAAAGACATTACAGATGTAAACTATGCGGACAAGAAAGTCGGTTGGAAAATTGCGGTCAATAAAAATCATTACCATATGGAAAATCTAGTACTAACAGACACTTATGACCCTGTTCCCGGATTATCGATGGCAATCAAAGAAGATTTGACACCGGATTTTGAAATTCGCGATGTTACTACAAACAAAGTTTTAGTTCCTGGAAAGGACTATGATCTTGAATTGTTGACAGATAGTTCTGGACAAAATGAAGTTGGATTTAAGGTTGTTTTTAAAGGAGACTATAACCCAACAGAATCTGAATTAGAGATTACTTACCACACTAATTTCGATGTCAGTCTGCTAGATCCTACGAACCCATCTATGGACCGATTCAAAAATAATATGCAAGCCGATTGGGAAGATGAACATGGTAATAAGCATCAGTCAGATGATGACAAAGATTTTAAGCCACATGATCCCTTTCAGTTAAATGCCCAAAAAAGCGGGACATATAACGCGCAAACAAAACATATTACTTGGACAATAGCAGTCAACCTCAGTCGGAATATTTTAGTTAATGCACAGTTAAAAGATGAAATAAAAGAAAATCAAGACTACATCGATGGTTCACTAAAAATCTATGAGGCTGAAGTGAATAAAGATGGTACGGTAGTGAAGAAGCAACCGGAAAAAATAGTAAATGATGAGATGAAAAGCATTGATGAACCTAACAGCTCAAATGACCAAACACTACAGATTGATTTTCCAAATAATGTAGATAACACTTATTTAATCGAATTTGAGACATCAGTTGAAGGAAAAATTATTGAAGGTTCAAATCAATATACGAACGTCGCAAATTATGTAAACAATGATGATGAACGAGATGTTATCGGCGAGGTTGGTATCAAAAATGGTGGAAAATATGTTCAAAAAACGGGCGCACAGGATAGTGAAGATCCGGATTATGTGAATTGGCAAGCGGTTATAAATCCTTCACAGTCAACGTTGGATCATGTCGTGATCAAGGATGAGCCTTCAGATAATCAAGTGATTGATCAAGACTCGATAAAATTATACGAGACTACTGTCGCAGAAGATGGAACTATTACCCCTAATTACGACAAACCTTTAAAGCCAAAAACAGACTACACCGTAGAAGTAATAACGGATAACGAGACTGGAAAGCAAACATTAACAATCAAACTTACTAATAAAATTGAAACGGCCTATCAGTTAGAATATCGCAGTTACATTAATTCCTCTGCAAGTGGCAGCAAAGATACAGTTTCCAATAAAATAACTGTATCGGGAGATAATGAACAAACCATTTCAGGGGGAGATGGACAAGATGTCACAGTAGAAATCAATCATAGTGGTGGTTCTGCAACTGGAAAAAAAGGGAAATTGGTTATCCAGAAAACAGAAGCAGATGGCAAGACGCCTTTGGCTGGTGCTAAGTTTGAACTTTGGAACACGACAAAGACCCAACTGCTGCGTGAAGGAAAAGTAGATGATAATGGACAAATTACCTTTGGAAATCTCCCTTATGGCGAATATCTCTTATTTGAAACGGCTGCCCCTAAAGGCTTCACGATTTCAGATGATTTGGTAGATGGACGACGAATTACTATTGATGATAAGACTTCAACGGAAAACGCGGCACCATTAACCATTCCAAATGAACGAAATAAGGTTATTTTACAAAAGACGGATGAACAAGGAAATCCAATTAAGTTTGATGACGATATCCAAACAGGAGCACGCTTTAAGCTAGAACACTTTAGCAATTTGATGCCCAATCATGCTCTTTGGGAACCTGTAGCGTTAGATCCTGATCGGTTAAACAGCGATGGAGTTTTAGAGATCGATAGTTTACCCTTAGGATTGTATCGGATTACTGAGATTGAGGCGCCAACGGGTTATGTATTGAACAACACCCCAATTAATTTTGTTGTATATCGAAATAGCGATCATCAAATACCAACGATCCATTTAAATTATAAGAATTACAAAGGATCTGCAGAGCTTTTGAAAACGGACAGCACAGGAAATCCTTTAGCTGGAGCGATGTTCGATGTGATAGACAGTACTGGAAAAAAAGTGAATTCTGAACCTATAGTCTCACAAGATGATGGAAAAGTAACGATTACGGGATTGTCTCCTGGCGATTATAAATTTGTAGAAACGAAAGCACCAGATGGCTATATCCTTAACAGTTCAGAAATTCCCTTCACCATTGATGAGACGTCTCACGATAAACCTAAAACGGTCACGACTCAGGCGGATGGTTCACCACTGGAGTTGGCAAACCATAAAGGTTCAGTAGAATTTGTGAAGAAGGACAAATCTGGCAAAGTATTAGAGGGTGCGGAATTTGACTTGCTAGACACTGAAGGGAAAAAGGTCAATCAAGAACCGATTACATCTGATAAAAACGGGAAAGTACATGTTGATAATTTAGCACCGGGTAATTATACTTTTGTGGAAACGAAAGCGCCAGATGGTTATTTATTGAATGAAATGAAACTCTTATTTACCATCGATGCTTCACATAAAGGAAAAGTATCAGTAGTTAAACTACCTGATTTCATCAATTATAAAGGTGCCTTCCAAATCGTCAAACGCAATACTGATGGGGATGGTTTAGCTGGAGCGGAATTTACTCTTTATCAAGAGGATAAAGTGACCGTTGAACAAAAAGTCAAAAGTGATAAAGATGGAAAGGTCACATTTACTAACTTGGCACCAGGTACGTATTATTATCAAGAGACGAAAGCGCCGACTGTCACTGATGGGACAAACTATGTAATCAACCCAGCTTTAATTAAGGTTGAAATTTCAGATCGAGCTGAAGATGCTCCTGAATTGGAGAAGTTGGGAGATTTCCAGAATTTCCGCGGAAAGGCTCAGATTACGAAAGTCGGTGAAGGCGATTCTATCGCTGGAGCGGAATTTGAACTATACCATATTGAAAATGGCGAGCAAAAGCATGTAAGAACAATTTTGACTCCTGAAAATGGTATTTTGGATATTTCAGGTTTAGGTGCAGGAGAGTATATGTTAAAGGAAACGAAACCGGCTCCTGGCTATATTCTAAATAAACAACCGATTTATTTTGTCGTTCAGGAGAACAACGATCAAGATCCTACGATAGACAATCTAGATTTTGAAAATTATGAATCGGGTGTCATCGGTCGAAAAGTGAATGAGCAGAAGAAAGCCTTGCAGGGTGCAGAATATCAGATCTATAAAGCTGATGGTGACAAGCCGACGGGCGACCCTGTGGTAGTTAAAGATCGCGATGGAAAAAATTACGAAAACAGCACTATCATAACAAATGAAAAGGGTGAAATATATTTCCAAGGTTTGAACGAAGGTCAATATGTGCTCGTCGAAACGAAGGCACCTGAAGGCTATATCTTAGACACCAAACCTCATCCATTCGAAATTACCGGACAATTAGGCAAACCAGATAAAGTAATTTTAGGCGATTTTGTAAATTACAAAGGAGCTGTTTTAGCAACAAAGAAAAACGAAGATGGAAAAATATTAAGTGGTGCAGAATTCGAAATTCAAGACACTGAAGGTAAGGTACAAACAATCCTAAATTCAGCCGGGAAAGAAACCAAGAAGCTCATTTCAGACAAAGATGGGAAAATCTATGCTAATGGACTGAACCCCGGTAAGTATCAACTTGTTGAAACGAAAGCACCGACAAATTATTTATTAAATAAGCAAAAAGTTACCTTTACTGTTTCTGATAAAGCTTCCGGAAAACCTGAGACGATCACCTTAGCTGATTTTATCAATTATCAAGGTTCGGTGAAATTACAAAAAGTCTCTCCTTTAAACAAGGAACTAACCGGTGCAGTATTTGGACTCTATCATTCTGATGGGGAACATATCGGAGACTACACATCTGATCAAAAGGGGCAGGTTGCAGTGAATAAGCTTTCACCAGGCGATTACTATTTTGCTGAGAAAAAAGCCCCAGATGGTTATGAGATTAGTAGTGAAAAACGGAAATTCACGATTACTTCTTCTAAGCAAGGTAGACCAGAAACGCTTGATTTAGGTAAATTTGTGAATGAAGAAGTTGCGAAGAAAACGAATATTCCAACATCTATGAACAAATCAAAACCTTCTAACAAAGATTCGGAAACAACAACAGGAAGTTATCCGAAAACGAATGACACACGCAATCCGTGGTTACTTATTGCAGGAATTGCCGTGATCATCATAGCTGGCACTATTTATTTCAGAAGAAGAAATAAGTAAACCTATTGATCTAGGCAGCAAATTCGCTGTCTAGGTCTTTTTTTCGTTGTTAATAGTAAAAAAATCATGGTATTATGTTTGATGAACTGGAAAACTGGAGCTAGGGTTCCGCTTAAAGAGGACTGTGACCGAGGGCTTCATCTTTTGCCATATGCAGAAGGCACCTATTGATAAAAAAGATCCGAGGGGAAAGGTTCAGTGTATTTGTGATGCACTGACTTTTCCCCTTTTTTTGTACGTGGAAAAGTCGATGCGTCCTTTAAATAATTATTTTGGAGGAAGAGAAGTATGAAAAAAATGGTATTTTTTGATTTAGATGGCACCTTATGTTCAGGTGGAAGTTTACAGGTAGGGCAAGAAATAATTACCGCATTTAACGACCTCAAGAAAAATGATGTCTTACCGATTATCGCTACAGGTCGCAGTCGTTATGAAGTAAAAGGGCTGCTAGATTTACTTCGAGTAGAGCATTACATTTTATCGAATGGCTGCTATGTACATTCTGCAGGAAGAACCATCCAGAATATGACGTTTACCATTGGAGAAGTCGAAGCTATTTTAGCGATTGCAAAAAAATATCAACTGTCGGCAGGTTACTTTAATCAGCGAGGCTATGCAATAACTCAGTTTTCAGAGGTAGTTGAGGAACATGTTGCTCATATGGGGATTTCAGAAGTTCCGGTGGTTGCCGACTTTTATCAGTCGAATCCTGTCAATTTTATGAATCTCTATCTAAATGCCGAAATGGAAGAAAAAATTCGTGAAGAGCTGGGTGCTATCGCTGATCTCGTCCGTTTTGCGCCTTTGGCGATTGATGTATTGCCAAAAAATGTTTCAAAAGGAACGGCGATCAAAAGCTTATTGACTTCCTTGAGAGATAGTCAAATTGAAACCTATGCTTTTGGTGATCAAAATAATGATATTAGTATGTTTCAACTCGTTGATTTTGGTGTCGCGATGTCCCATAGCACAGAGCAGTTGAAGCGGCAGTCTTCTTATATCGCAACATCAACGAATGGTGTTATCGAGGGATTAAAATACTATGGTCTAATTTCATAAAATTATGAGATAGGATTAGAAGAGAATGAGACTTTAGACGGATGTTGATAAATTAAGAATTCGTTAAGATAAATCTATCAACGAAAGAGAGTAGGAAAGAGTGTGAAGGGAAATAAAAAGAATATTAGCTATTTGATGTTAGGGCAATTTATCTCTGTATTTGGTGGAGCAATCTTGCGTTTTGCATTGTCATTATTTGTTTTAGATGTAACAGGAAGGGCCGATATTTTTGCTACAGTATTAGCCATTTCCAGTATTCCAGTCTTGTTTGCGCCGATTGGTGGGGCAATTGCGGATCGATTCGATCGAAAGCTCTTAATGGTTTTGATGGATGTCGCCAATGCGATTATTGCAGGGTTACTTTTTCTAGTGGTCGGAACAACTGAATCAATTTTAGGTATTGGTGTTTTGATCTTTATTTTAACGATTGTTGGCAGTTTTGATACACCAGTAGTGGGTGCGAGTATCCCTTTATTGGTAGAAGAGGAGGAACTGGAAAAAATCAATGGATTATCAAATGGTATTTTACAGTTATCGAATGTTGTCGCACCGATTATTGGCGGTATTTTCTATGGGGTCATGGGTGCTAAACTGCTGGTTGCCAGTAGTATTCTCTTTTTCATAATAGCTGCGATTATCGAGAGCTTTTTAAAGATTCCATTTGAAAAACGCAAGCAGTCATCCGGTACCATTATGCAGATTTTAACAGCCGATTTAAAGGACGGATTCAAGGAAGTTAAGAACAATCAAGTGATTTTCAAATCAATCACTATCGCAGCGGCGATCAATTTTGTTTTAACTTCTTTCTTTATTGTTGGACTTCCAGTTATTTTACGAATGACGCTTCAGGTAAATGACACCATGTATGGAATCGGCATGGGAGTCTTTAGTTTCGCTAGTATTATTGGAGCCATTTTTGCGGGGCAGTTAACGAAAAATATAAAATTCAATAATTTTTATCGGGTGTTTACGCTCTCAGGAATTCTATTGATACTCATGAATCTCTTATTGAGTATGACGAGTATTGGGGTTGGTTTTATGGTTGTGCTCGTCATGGAAATCATTATCGGAATGATGCTCAGCGCGATTTCAATTTATCTGATCACCATTGTGCAGCGAATTACTCCTAAGGAAAACTTGGGGAAAGTGATGGCAACAATTATCGCAGTTGCACAATGTGCGGTTCCTTTGGGCCAATTACTGATGGGACTAATCTTCAGAAATACGACAGACAGTGTTTTTGTTCCCCTACTTTTAATCAGCGGGCTGGTTTTGTTGATTTCAGGAGCTTGCTTTATGATGTTCAGAGAGACTAAAGAGAGTGACATTTATACGGCAAAAGATTAGAATTGATACACTCTTTCACACGTCAAGAGAAAAAAGGAGAATAAAGATGGAGTTTAGAGCAGAATGGTCGAAATTGATTGAGACGCAGCCGTTTTGTTTTCTAGGATCGATTACAGAAAATGGCTACCCAATGATCCGGGCGATGCTGAAGCCGATAAAAATTGAAGATAATCAGCTGTATCTTCATACCAATACTTCTTCCAATAAAGTCCATCAGCTTCTAGAAAACCCTAAAGCTTGCTTGTACTTTTATGATGGGAAGACTTTTACTGGAGTTAGTTTGATTGGAGAGATGGAAGTATTAAGTGAAGAACAGGATAAAAGAGAATTTTGGCAGGAAAGTTACGATATTTACTATGAAAAAGGCGGCGGATTACCGGATTTTACAGTTTTGAAATTCACTATTATTGAAGGAGAGTTTTACCAGAATTTCAACGTTCTTACGTTTTAAGAGACAAAAAAAGACCATATAAAGATAGTGTAAAGAAACGGGCGAAAGTTTCACACTATCTTTAGGTCTTTTTTTTATGCTTAAAAAGTAGTAAATAGCGGTCACAATGGTAGGCCATTTTGAAAAGGAGAGAATTTAAATGACAATTATTTTAGGAATGATTGGGTTCTTACTAATGATCTATCTTTTCTGGTTTTTATTTAAGGGGGAAGAGTTATGAGTAGTATTATCTATCAAGGGCTATTTTTCTTGTTTCTTCTATTAACCCTAGCTCTGCCGCTAGGGTGGTATATCAAAGAAATAATGCAAGGAAGAGTACCTAGAGGTGTGCGCTTTTTGCAGCCTGTAGAACGTTTATTTTATAAAGTCATTGGTCCTATTAGTAAAAAAGAAATGACTGCAAAACGATATGCTTTAAATGTGATCGTACTGAGTATTTTCTCGGTTCTATTACTTATTCTTATTTTAATGACGCAGCATTTCTTGCCTGGAGGATCAGCAGTAAAAAATTTATCCTTTCCTCTTGCTTTAAATACAGCAGTTAGTTTTGTAACGAATACGAACTGGCAGGCATACGCGGGAGAAACAACTTTATCAAACGCTTCTCAAATGTTCGGTTTGACCGTTCAAAACTTTGTTTCTGCGGGTGTTGGTTTATCTGTATTAATCGCTTTGTTTCGAGGAATATCGCAAGTAAAACGAAAAGCACTTGGAAATTTTTGGCAAGATTTGACACGCAGCCTGGTGTATATTTTGCTTCCGTTAGCGTTTCTTTTTTCAATTGTCTTGATTTCACAAGGAACGATCCAATCGTTCAAATCAGGGGTTGCTTATCAGGGTTTAGAAGGGAAAAATCTATGGCTGTATTTAGGCCCTGTCGCTAGTCAAGTCGCAATAAAACAATTAGGAACAAACGGTGGTGGTTTCTTTGGTGCAAATTCGGCTTATCCTTTTGAAAACCCAACGCTCCTTTCAAATTTCATCGAGAATATTGCGATTTTATTGATTCCAGCCGCGTTGATTTTTGCTTTTGGATTTTGGGTCAAGGATTGGAAGCAAGGCCGAACAATTATGATAGTCTCCTTGTTCTTTCTTTTATTTGCCTTCATAGGTGTTGCTATCAGTGAATACTATGGTCCAGAAATAGCACGCGTTGTTGGCTCTACGAATTTAGAGGGAAAAGAAGTTCGCTTCGGTGTTGGGTGGTCCAGCCTGTGGTCAGTCTCAACCACCGCAGCATCAAACGGTTCTGTGAACGCGATGCTAGATAGCTTCACGCCGCTTGGTGGAGCTATCCCGATGTTTTTGATGCAATTAGGAGAAATTATTTTTGGTGGTGTCGGCAGTGGTCTTTATGGCATGTTGGCTTTTCTATTATTGGCAGTCTTTATTGCCGGTCTCTTAGTGGGCCGAACACCAGAATACCTAGGTAAAAAAATTGAAGCTTTCGATATAAAGATGGCTAGCTTGGTCATTCTAACACCGCTAATGTTAACTCTTTTTGGCGCAATGGCTTTGGTTTTACATCCAGAGGTTGAGGCATGGTTAACTAATCGCGGTCCCCACGCCTTCAGTGAACTATTGTATGGGGCAACATCCTTAGCCAATAATAATGGAAGTGCTTTTGCCGGTTTACTGGCAGATCACTCGTTCATAAATATTTTGGGCAGTCTAATGATGGCTATTTCAAGATATTTACCAATTATCGCTATCTTACTTCTAGCTGAGAATATGGGAAGCAAGAAGAAAGCTGCATTAAGTTCAGGAACGTTGTCAACAGTTAGTCCAACTTTTGTATCTATGCTAATTATTGTTGTTTTAGTGATCGGAGCGCTAAGTTTTCTGCCAGTATTGGCACTTGGTCCAATCGCGGAATTCTTTACGATGAAATAGATGGAGTGAATAAAATGAAGAAAATCTATCAATGGGCAGCAGGACAATCTTTTAAAAAATTAAATCCTCGCCAGCAGATCAAAAATCCAGTTATGTTTGTTGTTTACTTGGGGGCAGTTCTCACAACGCTCTTATGTTTTTATCCAACTGGAGTTCCAATATGGTTCAGTATCGCTGTCACTATTTTTCTTTGGCTGACCTTACTCTTTGCGAATTTTGCAGAGGCTGTTGCAGAAGGACGAGGAAAAGCGCAGGCAGATAGCTTGAAGCAAGCAAAAAAAGAAGTTATGACCTATAAAATAAACAGTCTGGAGGATATCAGAGAAGAGAACTTTATAGAATTGCGTTCATCAGATTTGAAACGCGGAGACTTGGTCTATGTCCGATCAGGAGAACAGATTCCTGCTGACGGAGATGTCATTGAGGGGGCTGCTTCCGTTGACGAGAGTGCAATTACTGGAGAATCTGCACCGGTTATTCGAGAGTCTGGCGGTGACCGCAGTGCCGTCACTGGCGGTACCACAGTTGTATCAGACTATTTAGTGATTCGTGTAACTTCGGAAAATGGCCAATCTTTCTTAGACAAAATGATTGCAATGGTTGAAGGAACACAACGAAAAAAAACACCGAACGAGATTGGGTTGCAGATTTTCTTGATAACCTTAACGATCATCTTTTTAACGGTCTCAATAACCCTAGTTCCATTTACAGATTTCAGTAGTCAGCTTTCAGGAAAAGGGGAAGCTCTCTCAATGATTATTGTGATAGCTTTGTTGATCTGTTTGGCGCCAACAACGATTGGTGCGTTGATCTCATCAATCGGAATTGCTGGTATGAGTCGTTTAACGAAAGAAAATGTGATCGCTATGAGTGGTCGTGCGATTGAGGCGGCTGGAGATGTCGATGTTCTCCTACTGGATAAAACAGGAACCATCACTTTGGGGAATCGCCGAGCGAGTGAATTTTTACCGGTGAATGGGGTCAGTGAAGAACAGCTTGCTGATGCAGCTCAATTGTCCTCACTAGCTGATGAGACGGCAGAAGGCAGAAGTATTGTCATTCTCGCAAAAGAACGCTTCAATTTACGCGAAAGAGCGTTTCAACAATCAGAAGTGAAGTTCATCGATTTTAGTGCGAAGACACGAATGAGCGGAATTGATTATCGTGGAGATGAAATTCGTAAAGGCGCAGCAGACACGATGAAGAAATATGTACAATCAAAGGGAGAAAGTTATCCTCCTGAATGTGATGACCTTGTCGACAAAATTGCCCGCGCAGGTGGGACACCCTTAGTAGTAGTAAAAAACAATCGTGTTCTAGGGGTTGTCTATTTGAAGGATATCGTGAAAAACGGAGTGAAAGAAAAGTTTGCCGATATGCGAAAGATGGGTATCAAAACGATCATGATCACTGGGGACAATCCTTTAACCGCAGCGGCCATCGCAGCTGAAGCGGGGGTTGATGATTTTTTAGCGGAAGCTACACCTGAAAACAAAATGGATTTGATTCGTGAGTATCAAGAAAAAGGGCACCTCGTCGCAATGACAGGGGACGGTACAAATGATGCACCAGCTTTAGCACAGGCAGATGTGGCAATGGCAATGAATACTGGTACACAAGCCGCAAAAGAAGCTGGGAACATGATTGATTTAGATTCGAGTCCTACTAAATTGCTGCAGGTTGTCCAAATCGGTAAACAGTTATTAATGACTAGAGGAGCATTAACTACCTTCAGTATCGCCAATGACATCGCTAAATATTTCGCGGTAATACCTGTTTTATTCTATAGTATCTATCCACAACTAGATCGTCTGAATCTCATGGGATTGGGCAGCCCGCTTACAGCAATCTTATCGGCTGTTATTTACAATGCGGTAGTTATCGTTGCTTTGATTCCGCTAGCATTAAAAGGAGTGAACTATCAAGAAAAACCTGCTAGTCAAATTTTGCGTCATAATTTGTTGATTTATGGTCTGGGAGGAATCATCGCTCCCTTTATTTTCATTAAATTGATCGACATGGTTCTTTCATTAATCATTTTGTAGAATCTAAATGTATAGAAATGAGGAGGAGATAAACGTGAAAAAAAGCCTATTTGGTAGTTTGCGTTTTTTGATTTTAAGTCTAATTATTTTTGGCGGTGTCTATACTGTAGCTGTTACTGGTGTAGGGCAGCTATTCTTTTCAAATCAAGCTAATGGGAGTCAGGTCAAGGTAGAAAACCATGTCGTCGGCTCATCATTGATTGGTCAAGAATTCAAACAGAAGAAATATTTCTCAGGACGAAGTGAAAAGATTAGCCAGCTTTCACCTGTTTCAAGCGAACAAAAGCAATTGGTTGAACAGCGAACTGAGGTTGAATTGGCAAAGAATCCATCAGAAAAAGAAGTGCCTAATGACCTCGTTACTGCCTCTGCGAGCGGTGTTGATCCAGATATAAGTTTAGCCGCGGCCAAATTTCAAGTCGCTAGAATTTCTGAAGAGCGTGGGCTTTCTCAAGAAAAAGTTTATGAATTAATTGATGATCATCGTCAAAAAGATTGGTTTTCTGATCGAAGTTATGTGAATGTTTTGCAGTTGAACCTTGCATTAGATAAACTAGAAGCATAATCAGTGAGAATTCTCTAGCTGTTTTTAGCAGCTAGAGAATTATTATGTATAAAAAAGGGGGTGTAGTGATGGAAAACAAAGAAGAGAAGCAAATAGGTGATGGTCGTCGTGGCAGACTCCGAGTGTTTTTTGGTTTTGCAGCGGGGGTCGGAAAAACATACGGAATGCTGGCAGAAGCTCATGAATTGCAGTTAATGGGAAAAAATGTAGTGATTGGTTACATTGAACCGCATGATCGTCCGGATACCAATCGCTTGTTAGAAGGCTTGCCTCAAATTCCTCCCAAGAAGATCGCCTACAAACAAATGATCTTAACAGAGCCAGATATTGATCAAATCATCAAACAAAGACCAGAGATAGTTTTGATCGATGAGTTGGCCCACACTAATGCCGAAGGTTCTCGAAATCGAAAAAGGTACCAGGATGTAGATGAATTATTGAAGGCTGGAATCAACGTGTTTACCACTGTCAATGTTCAACATCTTGAAAGCTTGAATGACATTGTTGAAGAAGTAACAGGTATCGAAGTCAAAGAGACGGTTCCCGATACCTTTTTACAACAAGCGACGATTAAGGTCATTGACGTTGAGCCAGATGAACTGATTGAGCGATTGGAGCAGGGAAAAATATACGCAAATGAGAATGCAAGACGAGCGTTACAAAATTTCTTTATCCCACAAAAGCTTGATCAACTTCGGGGATTGGCGATTCAACGAGCTTCGGACCATATCAATCGAATAAGTGGGAAAACAATCGGGATTCAAAGTAAACTGTTGGCAGTCGTGAATGACACCTTTCCTAAAATGACTGAAAAGTGCATACGCTGGACTGCCAGGTTGGCTCAGGGCTTAGGGGCTGAGTGGACAGTCATTCAAATTCGTACGCAGGAAAATACGCCAACGAATATTCCTTTAGCCGAAAAGTTAGGTGCCGAGGTGATCAGTATTGAGGAGGATGACAGCTTTGAAACCATTGTGGAATTTGCCAAAATGACTGGTGTTACTGACATCATCATGGGGAAAAATCTTCGTCAGCCGTGGTATGAAAAAATATTCGTTGAAGCATTTGATGATCGATTATTAAAACGATTGAATGATACCGAGCTCCACCTGATTCCATTCAGCGAAGAGAAGCAATCCTTGTTCTTCAAGACGCGGAAAGTAATCGAAGGAGGCGGAAAAGATTTAGCCATTGCTGTTGGCGGCGTATTTCTGGCCACAATCATCACAGAACTGATGCAATACATTCATGTTGGTGACCAAAACTTGATGCTGATGTATATCTTTTTTATTTTATTAGTTGCCCGAACGACCTCTGGCTATTTTTGGAGCGCCCTTTCTTCCATATTAAGTGTTCTATCCTTTAACTGGTTTTTTGTTGAGCCGTTGTATTCATTAACCGTATACAAACAAGGCTATCCTATCATGTTACTGATTATGTTAGTGGTAGCGCTGATGATCAGTAATCTGATGGTTCGCTTGAAGAAGCAAGCAGATAGTTCCATGGAGAAAGAACATCAGATGGAAATTCTCTATGAATTGAACAAACAATATGTTTTAGCGGAGAGCCGCAAACAGATTCTCGATATCTCAGCCACCTATTTGTCAAGATTGCTAGAACGAGAAGTCATTATTTTTGATCGAAAGGGAACAGTTGAATGTGTTCATTGCGTAGCTGATAAAGCCTCAGTATTAAATAAAAAAGACGAAGCGGCTGTCGCTTTTTGGTCGGCAAAAAACCAAAAAGAAGCAGGAAATGGGACAGATACTCTGGTAGGCGCTAAAGGATTTTACCTACCGATCGTCGCTAGTGGAAAAACATTGGCAGTATTAGGAATTGAACGACGGGCTAATCTTGAACTAGAAAATGATCAGCTCAATTATTTAAAACTTGTATTGACTCAGATTGCGGTCATTTTAGAACAAACCGAACTGAAAGAAGAAAAAGAAAAAGTTGAACGAGAAAATGAACGAGAAAAGGTTCGCAGTAATCTCTTACGAGCAGTGTCTCATGATTTAAGGACACCTTTAACAGTCATTTCAGGAATTGCCGAAACCTTAGGTGCTGCTGAAGACTTAAAAGAAGAAACACGTCAGAAATTATTGAAGGATATTCAGGATGAATCACAATGGTTAATTCGAATGGTAGAAAATCTTCTTTCCATCACTCGAATCAATATGGATACTATGAAGGTGACAAAAACAGCCGAACCTGTCGAAGAAATTATTGAAGCGGTGTACAAGCATTTGAAGAAAGTCTATCCAGAGGGAGAAGTGACTATCCAATTGCCACAAGAGGTGGTATTCATCCAGGCTGATCCTATTTTGATTGAACAAGCATTGTTTAATTTAGTAGAGAATGCCTTCCGTCATGGGGAAAAAAATCACCCCGTTAAGCTGACAGTTCACCATGAGCAGGATGGCACTGTTTTCGAAATAGAAAATTATGGTGAAATGCCGATGAAGCAATTTCAACGAATTCAGTCCAATCTATCTAGTGCCAATGAAGTCCCTGTGGATTCAAAAAATGGTTTAGGGATCGGTTTGAGTATTGTTAAAACAATAATCCACGCCCACAATGGAAGAATGGAAATGACCGTTGGTGAAGGACGAACACTTGTAAGAATTTATTTGAAGTGAGGGAAAGTAAATGAAGCAATCCATATTATTAATTGAAGATGATCCAAATATCACGGATTTTATGGAAGTTGTTTTAGGTCAAGAGCGGTATCAATTGACAATCGCGCGAACAGGCATGGAGGCTTTAACTGCTTTCCAAACCACAACGATTGATCTGGTACTACTGGATTTAGGACTACCTGATATTGATGGTATTGATTTATTGAAAATTCTACGCAAACGCATGCACCTGCCAATTCTCATTATCTCTGCTAGAAATAATGAAGAAGAAAAAGTAACAGCGTTGGATTTAGGCGCCGATGATTATGTCACAAAGCCCTTTGGAACGAATGAATTACTGGCTCGAATTCGGACAGCCCTCCGTCATCAAAACGTTCATCCAGAAACTTTATCCGTAGTGGAAAATAATGCATTGAAAATTGATTTTGATAAACAATTGGTGTACAAGGATGGAAGGGAGATTCACTTAACGAAAAATGAGTATCGCATACTTGCTTTGATGTTTCGTGAATTAGGCAAAGTCGTCACCTATCAAACACTGATGACCGAAGTTTGGGGACCTTATAGCAATGATTCTCAAACTTTACGAGTAAATATGTCTAATATCAGAAAAAAAATTGAGACGGATACACTTAAGCCAGAATACTTAATTACTGAGATTGGAGTAGGGTATCGTCTCCGTGATCATCGCACAGACGATGAAGAATAGAAAATACTTTTACGAAGTCCTTGCTATGCAAGGGCTTTTTATAATGGAATTTCCGGACAAAAATCACTTTTATTAGAAAAGAAACAGCGGATTTGAATAAACTATCTAAGTGTCTCAAGTTTTAGTAGACTAAAATAAATGGAGGTGCAACAATTGTTTATTTTTTTAGTGTATTAATCGTGGCAATCGTCTTATTTTTAAGCTTCAAACGCTTGATAGAACAGTCGAAGAATCCTACTGGTATTTTGGGTATGTGGATGATGAACATATGGAATCAGGCGTATTTGCCCATGGTCAAATGGACATTTAAGTATATAACGGTTTATCCCCCAAAAAATGTATTAGATATTGGAATCAGGAATGGCGCCTCAACAAATCTCATTCGCAAACATTTTCCAACTAATACGATTTATGGGATTGATTGTTCTAGTACTGCTGTAGAAGAAGCCCGAAAAAGAAATAGGGATGATGTAATCATTAAACAAGAAAAAATTGAAGAGACTGATCTTCCAACTAATTTTTTGAATTGGTATTTGCTTCCCAAACGCATTTTCATTGGGAAAAATTGGATCAATCCTTTTCTGAAATAAAAAGAATCTTAGCACCAGAAGGAGAACTATGGATTGCTTGTGAGCAAACAAAAGTAAACTATTTTCTGCCAAATTTAGTAGAAGAGGAGTATCTTCGAGCTTACCAAAACGATTTAGGTCTAGAACTTGTTGACATTTATCAAACGACACCGTGGTTTGTTACCGAATAATGAACTATACAAGCCAATAATTTAAAGCGTTTAATTATAATTATTATTGATTGATCACAATAGATTGACGATGTTAATGATTATCTTTCTCATTTAGGTATTTCTGTTTTCAATTAGAATTTTCAAGTGATATTCTCATATTGAAGATAAATGGAGGCGTTCGTATGAGTAATGTAAAGAAGTTTTTGTTAACTGTAATGATCGGGATTGTAGCATTAATTTTAGAATTTGGTTTTCATCAAAATCAGTTGGCTTTTTGGTTAATTGCGATTGTTGGTGGCGTAATGACCATTTCTATGCTGATTGGAATGATTGAAACGCTTCGCTCTGGAAAATATGGAGTGGATATTTTGGCGATCACTGCCATTGTTGCTACGTTACTAGTGGGTGAATATTGGGCCAGCTTAATGGTTTTGATCATGTTGACTGGCGGAGATAGCTTAGAGGATTATGCTAGTCATCAAGCTAGTCGTGAATTACGTTCTCTTTTGGATAATTCTCCTCAAACGGCTCATCGAATCGACGGAGAGAGAATAAGCGATTTATCCGTTGAAGAAGTGCAGGTAGGGGACATCATCTTAGTCAAACCAGGAGAAGTGGTTCCAGTTGATGGTCGTGTGCTTTCAGGAGAATCTTTTGTTGATGAATCTTCATTAACAGGTGAATCCAAGCCAATAGAGAAGAAAATCAACGACGAGTTAATGTCAGGCTCTATTAATGGGTATGCTGCGTTGCGTTTTAAAGTAACAAAGGCAGCAAAAGACAGCCAATATCAGACACTGGTAAAACTAGTCAAAGAATCTGAGGCAAAACCAGCTCATTTTGTTCGCTTAGCGGATCGTTATGCTGTTCCTTTTACAATTATTGCCTATGTTATTGGCGGAGTTGCTTGGTTTGTATCAAAAGACCCTGTTCGTTTTGCAGAAGTCTTGGTCGTTGCTTCTCCATGTCCATTGATTTTAGCAGCACCGGTAGCACTAGTAGCGGGCATGAGTCGTTCAAGTCGTAATGGGATTGTCGTGAAAACAGGATCGACCATTGAAAAACTGGCACGAGCAAAAAGTATTGCTTTTGATAAAACGGGTACGCTAACAGAAGGTAGATTATCTGTAGAAAAAATCAAAGTAGTCACAGCCGAGGTTTCTCCAGAAGAATTAATGATCTATGCTGCTAGTGGTGAACAAGACTCTAGTCATATCCTAGCGAGATCCTTAGTTGCCTACGCAAAAGAAAACCATCTATCATTATTTCCAGTAACAAATTTGGAAGAAGTAACTGGCCAGGGAATCCAAGCTAGCGTTAACGGAAAAGAACTTCGTGTAGGAAAGGCTGTGTTCGCAGACGCACCTGTTGAATTGAGCAATGAACAAACGGCAGTTTATGTTTCTATAAACAATACCTATGCGGGATACATCACCTTCACTGATATTGTGCGTGAAGAATCTGCTGAAACGATCACCTCATTGAACAGATTAGGTATTGAGAAAACCATTATGCTAACTGGAGATCATCAACCAATTGCAAATAAGATAGCTAGCGAGGTTGGCATTTCTGAAGTTCATGCGGAGTGTTTGCCAGAAGAGAAAATCAATGTATTAAGAACGTTAAGTGAAGCTGAACGACCAAGTATCATGGTAGGTGACGGCGTCAATGATGCGCCAGCGTTAGCGATCGCCGATATTGGAATTGCGATGGGGGCACATGGTTCGACTGCTGCTAGTGAAAGTGCCGACGCAGTAATCTTAAAAGATGATTTAACTCGTGTCTCTGAAGCTGTTAGACTCTCACAAGATACGATGCGAATTGCTCGTCAATCTGTGTTGATCGGTATCGTGATTTGTGTGATATTAATGCTGATTGCAAGCACAGGGGTAATACCCGCATTACTTGGTGCAGCATTGCAGGAGGTTATTGATACTGTTTCCATTTTATCTGCTCTGCGGGCACGAAAGGATTAGTAAGTAATACAAAAAAAAGAAGATAGGCGGCCAGATTTCATTTTCGAAATTGACCGCCTCTTATAATTTCCTTGGAAAATCCGTATCTTCACAAAAGAAAGTCTAAAGGTTTTATAATTTTACTGATCAGATCCAACAGCTTTTGTTTCGTTGGATGAACGATACGATGTTTGAGCTCATTTTTTTTATAAGTAGTTAAATTTTTGACCTGCAAACTTTCTGATTGATACTCCTGCATGATTTTTTCTAACTGATCATGAAAACCTGGGCTATCAATAAAGATCATATTCTCGCTGCTTAAAAAGGCGGAACGAGAGTCTAGATTGAATGAACCCACAGCACCAATCGTCTGATTTAGCAAAATAGCTTTATGATGAAGAGAACCATCGCCCTGATATTCCCAAATGTTCATCTGCTTATTTAACTGCTCCTTCTGATGTAAATAACCAGCATAAGCAAACAAATTAGGAGAGGTCGCTGCAGAATTGGTAATCAAGGTCAAGTCTTTAGGAAGCGGTTTCTTTTTAAAGTGCTTCATTTTATCAGAGATGATGACATACGGACTTTGAATGATCGCTTTCTCAGATTCTTCTACATAACGAACGAGCTGTTTCCAGAGCAATGGTTTTTTGACTAATGTGCCGACAGGATTATGAAGTAACAGCCCTGTATTGATCCTATGAAAATCCAAGGTTGAAAGAATTTCTTGTCGCAATACTTTTTCATGACGATTGTTCGCCTTTCTAATTTCATTTGTCAGGTTGTTCAAGGCTCTTCCAGTAAAAGGGCGTGACGAATGGGAACGATTATAGTTATAGCGAGAAGCCCAAAGCTTGTTGAAGTATTTTCTTCCTTGAGCAATCAACGAATTTTTTGATGAAGGACCATCCTTTTTAATAATTAGATCATAGTCATAGGTCGCTTCGTAATCTTCGGATTTTAACATGAAACGATTGCCTATATTTTTTCCAGAGGATAGAAAATAATTATCATCCGCTAAAATTAGCTTATCGTGTAATACATTATTGATTTCCCATGGCTTTAAAAGATTTAAACCACCCACGGTTTTTACTTCAATATTTTTTTCATCACGAAATATTTCAAAAGGGATTCTGCTGGTGATACTCATCTCAGTGGCTAGACCGTTTAAAAGCAGTTTGATTTTAACACCGCGTTTTGCGGCCTCTAAAAGTTTTCCTACGAAGATTAGCCCGCTATCATCATCAGAAATCGCATATTGCGATATATATAAGGTACTCTGTGCACTATCTATGAGCTGACAACGCAATGCCAAAGCCTGATCAAGCTTTGCCGTAACACAGACTGATTCATTTTGAATTTTTTTTGCGTAGAGGGCTTTTAAGGGTTCAGTCTTATCCTTTTCAGCTTCTTTAGCTACTAAATTTATTTGGTGAAGGTTGTAGACACATACGCAAAGACCAAAATAAATGAAATAGATAAGTAAAAAGATGACTATTTTTTTGAACAAAGAAAAGAACTTCATGCTATGATCCCCCATTCGTATCCTCAGTCTCTATATAAACAGTTTATCATATAAAAATTTAGAGGGAATAATCTTGAAAAAATCAATGTAAGCAAAATAAGACAGTCTTTCGGTCTAATTGAGCAATAATTTACAATCTAAATTTTTTGAAAGCGTTTTTCGTTATGATACACTGATTTTGTAAGTTTGAAATATAAAACATTTCGCTTTTTTAGAAGGGGATGGTGACATCACAGTTCATCTATAAATTCATTTTATTTGGAGGTGTAAATTCATGTTTTCTTTTCAAGAGCGATCGAAAATGATTCAAAATTTAAGCGATCAAACATTTGATCTGGTAATCATTGGTGGCGGAATCACTGGAGCAGGCGTTGCTTTGCAAGCAGCAGCTTCTGGACTATCCGTCGCATTAGTAGAGATGCAGGATTTTGCAGAAGGAACATCTTCTCGTTCGACAAAACTAGTCCACGGAGGATTGCGTTATCTTAAAACCTTTGATGTCGAGGTAGTGGCGGATACGGTAAGCGAACGTGCAATTATTCAAGGAGTGGCACCGCATATTCCGAAAGCGGATCCAATGATTCTGCCAATCTATGATGAACCGGGGTCTACCTTTAATTTATTTTCTGTAAAAGTAGCGATGGATCTTTATGATCACTTAGCAGGAATCACTGGCGGCAAGTACGCCAACTATATGTTGAGTAAAGAAGAAATTTTAAAAAGAGAACCACAGCTTGAGTCGAATGGCTTATTAGGAGGCGGCGTTTATTTAGACTATCGGAATAATGATGCCCGCTTAGTTATTGAGAACATCAAACGTGCCGTTGAAGATGGAGCAATTGCTGTCAGTCGATTAAAGGTCGAAGAGATACTCCACGATGAACAAGGAAAAGTTTCTGGTGTGAAGGCGAACGATCTACTGAGTAATCAAGACATCACTATCAACAGTAAGCTAGTAATCAATACTGCTGGGCCATGGTCAGATTTTGTAAATCAGTTAGATAAAGAAATTGATCATACGCCCCACATGCGACCAACAAAGGGTGTGCATTTAGTTGTAGACGGTGAAAAACTCAAAGTGCCTCAACCAACTTATTTTGATACAGGTGAAAATGATGGTCGGATGGTTTTTGTGATTCCTAGAGAAAGCAAAACCTATTTTGGAACCACAGATACGGATTACCAAGGCGATTTCAATCATCCAACAGTAGAGCAAGAAGATGTCGATTATTTGTTAAAAATTGTCAATCGGCGCTATCCTGAGGCAAACTTAACCATTGAAGATATCGAGGCGTCGTGGGCGGGACTCCGGCCTTTAATTAGTGACGCTGGCGGTGATTATAATGGAACGGTGAAGGGAAAAATCAGCGATGAGAATTTTAAAAAAATCATCCGAGCGGCGGAAGATTATACTCACGGGAAACAGTCTCGTCCAGAAGTAGAAAAAACGATTACAGATGCCGCCAAAGAAGAACCAAAAGACAATCCTTCAGCCGTCTCTCGCGGCAGTGATTTGACCATCGCCAAAGATGGACTATTGATTTTATCTGGCGGGAAGTTGACGGATTATCGATTGATGGCTACTGGAGCAATGAAAAAAATTATTTCACTTTTGGCGGACGATGCTTTTCAATTGGTTGATTCTGAAAAGTATCCAGTTTCTGGTGGCGAAATCGATCCGAAAAATGTGGATGAAGAGCTGGAAAATATTGCGAAAAAGGGTGAGGGTATCGGCTTGAATGCTGAAGAGGCTAAGTTTTTGGCTGAGCTTTATGGGTCAAATACAGAAAAAGTGTTTGCATTGAAGGATGAAGGAACCTTTAAGGGTCTTTCATTGGCAGAGTCAATGTCCTTGCGTTATGCAATGGAAGCGGAGATGACACTGACACCGGTCGATTACTTATTGCGTCGAACAAACTATATGCTGTTCATCAGTCATCGATTGATGGAAATCAAAGATGCTGTTGTAGAAGCTATGGCGGACTATTTCGAATGGTCACCGGCAACAAAAGAGGCCTACCAAGTAGAATTAGAGCAGCAAATCAAGGAAACTCAATTAACGGATTTAAAAAAGCACTAAATATTATATAAAAAGGAGTGGGAACATGGAGTCTTATATCATGTCAATCGATCAAGGAACTACGTCAAGCAGGGCAATCGTTTTCGACAAAGCAGGTAAGGAGGTAAGTTCTTCACAGAAAGAGTTTACGCAGCATTTTCCAAAACCTGGCTGGGTAGAACATGATGCAAATGAGATTTGGAACTCGGTCCAATCGGTTATTGCAGGTTCACTAATTGAAGGTGGGTTGAAACCCGATCAAATTGAAGGAATCGGGATAACAAACCAGCGTGAAACAACGGTCATTTGGGAGAAAGAAACAGGCCATCCAATTTATAATGCCATCGTGTGGCAATCGAAACAGACGAGTGATATTGCGGATGACTTGAAGGAACAAGGCCATTCTGAAATGATTCAAAAGAAAACCGGTTTGTTGATTGATTCTTATTTTTCAGCAACAAAAGTAAAATGGATTTTAGACCATGTCGAAGGATCTCGTGAGCGGGCAAAAAATGGCGAACTTCTATTTGGAACGATCGATACCTGGTTAGTGTGGAAACTGACAGGCGGAGAAGTGCATGTTTCGGATTATACCAATGCTAGCCGCACGATGATGTACAACATTTATGATTTGAAATGGGATCAAGAAATTCTAGATCTTTTGGATATTCCAAAAGAAATTCTACCAGAGGTAAAATCCAATTCAGAAATTTATGGCCATACAGCAGATTACCATTTCTATGGAAATAAAGTTCCAATTGCTGGTATGGCAGGGGACCAACAGGCAGCATTAGTCGGACAATTAGCCTTTGATAAAGGCATGGTGAAGAACACTTATGGAACAGGTGCCTTTATCGTCATGAATACTGGAGAAGAACCAATCCTTTCTGAAAGCGGATTATTGACGACGATTGGATATGGGATTGATGGCAAGGTAACCTATGCGCTAGAAGGAAGTGTATTCGTTGCTGGTTCTGCCATTCAATGGCTGCGTGACGGGTTGCGGATGTTCCAAAAAGCACCACAATCAGAAGATTATGCGAAACGTGTAGACAGCAGTGAAAATGTCTATGTTGTTCCTGCTTTTACTGGTCTTGGAGCACCATATTGGGATCAACAGGCTCGCGGGGCGATTTTTGGTTTGACTCGCGGAACAACAAAAGAACATTTTATTCGTGCCACATTAGAGTCTTTAGCGTATCAAACAGCAGATGTTGTAAAAACAATGAATAAGGATTCTGGTACAGACATTAAATTATTGCGTGTAGATGGTGGCGCTTCGAAAAACGATCTACTCCTGCAATTCCAAGCAGATATCTTACAGACTCCAGTAGAACGGGCGCCTTACTTAGAAACCACCGCTTTAGGGGTTGCTTATTTAGCAGGTCTAGCTGTCGGCTATTGGAAAGATATTGATGATATCAAAAAATTCGCTTCAGAAGGTCAACGCTATGAACCAGTGATGGATAAAGAGATAACGGATGACCTTTACGAAGGCTGGCAAGAAGCCGTTCAAGCAACGATGCAATATAAACATCAACCAAAAGAAAAATAAGTAACTAAATCAGCTGTACAACGCGATAAATATTTAAGAGAGAAAATATAGTTGTACAGCTGTTATAGGAACAAAATTATAAGGGGATGAGTTTATGGACACGAGTATGTCAACGCAGGTAATCGGTGAAATTATTGGAACAATGGTTTTGGTTTTGTTAGGTGATGGCGTCGTGGCTGGTGTAAGTTTACGTAAAACAAAAGCTGAAGGTGCAGGATGGATTGCGATCACTCTAGGCTGGGGGGCCGCAGTTACAATAGGTGCTTACGCGGCTGGCTATATGTCCTTTGCCCATTTGAATCCCGCAGTGACGATTGGAATGGCCATTGCCGGAAAAATTGGCTGGGAAATGGTTGTTCCATATATCTTAGGGCAAATGGTCGGTGCAATTATCGGAGCAGTGTTAGTATATATTCATTACTATCCGCACTGGAAAGAAACGAAAGATCAAGCGACTATTTTAGGTGTGTTCTCAACTGGACCAGCCATTCGCAGTTTAGGCGCCAACTTAATTAGCGAAATTATCGGAACCTTTATGCTGGTATTTGCCTTACTGGCTTTTGGCATGAGCAAATTTGGCGATGGATTGAATCCAATCGCTGTTGGTATTTTGATTTTGGTTATTGGACTTTCTTTAGGTGGAACAACTGGATATGCTATCAATCCAGCTCGAGACTTAGGTCCGCGGATTGCGCATGCCTTTCTGCCAATTCCAAATAAAGGCGAATCGGATTGGGGGTACTCTTGGGTTCCTGTTGTTGGTCCGATTATTGGTGGTATTTTAGCTGCATTATTGTTTATGATTTTACCAATGTAATTATTGAGGGTAATAGAGGTTTTCTATTACCCTAACATGTTTATTTTTTGAACAATTTTTCATGAAAGGGACGGAGAAAACGATAAAAACACAACGACTGATCATTAGAAAATTTGTGCCCAGTGATTGGCGTGATTTGTTGGAGTATCTGTCAGATCCACGTGTTGTAAAATATGAACCTTATGAACCGATTAATAAGCAACAAAGCATAGAAATCGCAAAAAGTCATAGCGAATCGGATCAATTCTGGGCGGTATGCTTAAAAAACAAGGTAATCGGGAATATTTACCTTGAAGAAGTCTTAGAAGGAAGCTGGGAGATTGGTTTTGTTTTTCATTCTGACTATCAACATCAAGGTTATGGTTACGAAGCGAGTTTAGGGATGATCAATCAAGTTTTCAACCAAGAAGGAGCACACCGTGTCTTTGCGGAGTGTCATCCGGAAAATCAAGCTTCCTGGAAACTATTAGAAAAGTTGGGATTTAAAAAAGAAGGACATTTAAGAAAAAATATCTTCTTTAATAGAACCGAAGAAGGAAAACCTATATGGCAGGATACACTTGTTTATGGATTGCTTAAAGAAGATGGCGTTTTATAGAGGAAATACCTTAAACCAAGGAGGAAAAGCGAGTGAAAAAAATAATCAATGATCCGAAAAATGTCGTGGAAGAAATGGTCAGTGGTTTGGTTGGTGCGTATCCAGATTATGTCAAGCAAGTTCCAGAAACCTTAGTTGTTGCCAGAAGCGACGATTATGATCAAGTCGCATTAGTCAGCGGTGGTGGAAGCGGTCATGAACCTTCTCATGCAGGTTTTGTAGGAGATGGGATGTTGAGTGCGGCGGTTTGTGGTCAAGTCTTTACCTCACCAACACCAGATCAGATTCATGAAGCAATCAAGGCAACAGATAAAGGAAAAGGCACCTTAATGATCGTAAAGAATTATTCAGGCGATGTCATGAACTTTGATATGGCAAAAGATTTGGCTGAAATGGATGATATCGAGGTAGATTCTATCTTGGTTGATGATGATATCGCCGTTGAAGATAGCACGTATACTCAAGGACGTCGCGGCGTTGCTGGAACAGTCTTGGTTCATAAAATTATAGGCAGTATGGCACGTGAAGGAAAATCAGTATCCGAGCTAGCAAGCTACGGAAAAGAGCTTGTTAAAGACATAAAAACAGTCGGAATTGCTTTATCTGGTGCAACTGTTCCAGAGGTTGGTAAACCAGGTTTCGTGCTAGCAGACGATGAAATGGAGTTCGGGGTAGGAATCCACGGTGAACCAGGCTACCGTCGGGAAAAAATCAAAGATTCCTATGATATTGCGAAGGAAATTATCAGCAAGCTAAAAGCAGAATTCAACTGGCAGTCAGGCGACAGCTATGGATTATTTGTAAACGGAATGGGTGCTACACCATTGATGGAGTTATTTATCCTGTTCAATGATGCGAAGAAGATTCTCTCTGAAGAAGGGATTGAGCTTACGTTTAACAAAGTCGGCAACTATATGACCTCTCTTGAGATGGCAGGCGCCTCTATTACAATGATCAAATTAGACGACGAACGCCTACGTTTGTTGAATGAACCCGTTCATACAATCGCTTGGTAAAAAAATTAATCATACTGTCTGTCTAGTCAACTAACAACGAAAAATAGCTATAGGCTGAAATCAAAAGAATAGTATTCGTACGAATTAGGAGGTTCATCATGTTTACACCAGAAAATTTGCGCAAGACATTAGAATTATTCAATGAAAAGATTCAAATTAAAAAGGATTATTTGAGTGAACTAGACACACCGATCGGCGATGGCGACCATGGAAATAACATGGCTCGCGGGATGGACGCTGTAATGGCAGCAGATCTATCGGGAGAGCTGCCGGATATTTTCAAAGCAGCTGCAATGGCGTTGATCAGCAAAGTTGGTGGAGCATCAGGTCCTCTTTACGGCACAGCTATGATGGAAATGATGAAAGCCAGCAAAGATACAAGTGATCCAGAGCTTTTACTTAAAGCGGCTATCGCCGGAATCGAAAAACGAGGAAATTCGACTGTTGGAGAAAAGACTATGTTAGATTTATGGGGCCCTGCAGTAGAAAATTTAAATAACGGTACATTGAACCCGGCAACAATTGAAATTTTAGTAGAGAAAACAAAAAATATCAAAGCAACAAAGGGACGAGCATCTTATGTCGGTGAACGTTCGATTGGACACATTGATCCAGGTGCGATGTCGTCAGCCTATTTCTTCGAATCTATGATTGAGGCAGGTGTTTTCAGTGAGTAGAGGTGTTCTATTGGTTTCTCACACAAAAGAAATTCCTGAAGGGTTAAAACGTCTCATTGGCGAAGTAGCCAAAAACGTTCCTGTAACAACTGCTGGTGGCTTAGAAGACGGCGGTATTGGAACTTCAATGGAACGAATTTCTCAAGCCATCGAGGAGAATACAGCTGACCTATTGTTAGCCTTTTACGATCTTGGCAGTGCAAAGATGAACTTAGAAATGGCTATCGAGATGACGGATAAAAAAGTTACTCTCTTTGATACAGCTTTAGTCGAAAGTGCATATACGGCATGTGCTTTATTAGCGGCAGATGCTGACGAGGAAGAAATAGAAAAACAATTGGCGGAATTAAAAATAAAATAGAATCCAAAATACGTAGAGAAGTCAGTTTTTCTGACTTCTCTTTTTTTATAAAATAACTAAGTAAGAAGAAACTATTGTTTTTTTGATGATTTGACATCAAAAGAAAGAAAATATTCGCTTTTGGAATATGCTATGATTTTTCCAAAAGGGGGAATAGAAATGGAAATGATTAAAGAAACAAAATTACTAGAAGAATTAATTAGTATTCGGCGACATCTACACCAAAATCCAGAGGTTGGAATGGCACTTTCCATTACTAAAAACTTTGTCTGGCAAAAATTGGTTGAATATGGCTATGAACCAAAAGCCTGCGGAAAAATGGGCATCACTTGTACGATCGGTCAAGGAGAGAACGTTTTTTTATTACGGGCGGATATGGATGCGCTACCATTAATGGAAGACACGGACTTATCTTTCCGGTCAAGAAATGGCGCGATGCATGCCTGCGGACACGACATGCATACAACGATGCTCTTAGGTGCTGCGAAAATATTGAAGGAGCGAGAAATGGAGTTGAAGGGGACAGTAAAATTACTTTTTCAACCAGGGGAGGAGATCCTTCAAGGTGCAAAGGATTGTTTAGAGGATGGCTTATTAGACAATCCTAAAGTTAACGCCGGTGCGATGATCCATGTTTTTCCGTTTAAGAATTTACCAGTAAAAAATGTGTTGGTTGCGCCAGCTGGAACATTCATGGCGAGTGCAGATTGGTTTGAAATTAAAGTAGCAGGAGTCGGTAGCCACGGCTCGATGCCAGAAGTATCCATTGATCCAATCAATGTTGCTACTAAAATCTATGAGGCATTACAAACCCTTTCTGCACGTGAAATAAGTTCAGCAGAACGCTTTGTTCTTACGATTGGTGAGTTTGTCGGAGGGACACCTGGTTCATCGAATGTAATCCCAAACTCCGCCTATATGAAAGGAACATTACGTACCTTAAAAGAAGAAGTTCGTCAACAGATCAAAAAACGAATGGTTGAAATTTCAGAGGCGATCGGACAAGCATTTGGGGCACAAGTCACGGTTGATTTCACGAATGGCTGCTGCAGTAACGAAGTAGATCATGACGTGACAGCCACGGTAAAAACTAGGTTAGAAAAAGTCTTTCCTTCAAACATTCTTCAACATGCTCCACTGGCAGTCCCTATGATGGGAAGTGAAGACTTTGGTGAAATCAGTCATCGAATCCCAACAACCACATTATTTATCACCGCTGCTGATACAGAACTGATGCTGCATAATCCTAAAATCGTTTTAGATGAAAATATTTTGGAGTTTGGCGCAAATGTCTATGTAGAAGCTGCTTTGGCTTTTCTCGAAGGTGCATAAAATGATAGAAAAAAATAAAATAAATCGCTCTTTAATTTTAATATTTTTAGGCTATACCTGTGTCTATCTCGATAAAAATATTATCAGCCTATCAATTATTCCCATCGCACAAGATTTAGGAATGGATGCTGGGCAAAAAGGGCTGGTTTTGAGTGCCTTTTTTCTAGGCTATACCTTGTTTCAGATACCCTTTGGTTTTTTGGGCAATCGTTTAGGTACTCGTAAAGTCATGATTTTCGCGATTTTACTAATTGGTACTTTGATGATTTGTTTAGGATTTGGTTTTTCCTTATTTTATCTGCTGTTTATCCGTTTTATTGCCGGATCATTTGCCCATGCAGGCTATCCGTCAGCTGTTAGCGGATTTGTAACGAAAGAAGTAGAACCGGCCAAACGGGGAGCTGTTCAGTCATCGATGATTGCTTCCTCTGGTTTCGCAGGGATTGTAGGGCCTTTACTCGTCGCTCCCTTGTTAACTTTCGTCGGCTGGAAAATGACCTACTTTATTTATGGCAGCATTGTCTTGGTCATTGGATTGATCATGGTACGTGGAATCCCAAAGACAGCCGGCGTGCCTCTTGTTACGGCTAATCAGTCGAATGTTTCTTTTATTAAGATAATCAAAGATCGAAATGTATGGGTCATGGTACTTGCTGCCTTTTTCATCAATGCCGCCGTTTACGGGATGACAGGATGGATTGCCTCGTACTTAGTGGATGAATTTCAATTAAGCATGAATAATATGGCGATGATGACTGCGTTAATTGGCTTTGTTATGATGATTAGCGCAATATTTTCCGGATCTGCAGTTAGTCGCTATTTTAAGAACCGAGAAAAACAAGTGATCTTAGTTGCTTCGATTGCAGGCCTTACAAAATAAAGGCTATGCTAAGAAATACAATTTGAAGAGTTTTATTAAGGAAATGCCTATGTCGCCAAATAACAATCCTAACAATGGCTTTTCGGGACGCCCAGATGTGATCAAGCCGAATATCTATCATTCGATTTATGCGAAACCGTTGGCACAATGGGGAAATAAATATGGGAAGGTCGCGGATATTTCCGGCAGTTCTGTCGAAACATTAAAGGATGAACTCCGTAAGGGTAACCCAGTTGTTGTCTATGTAACGGGGAACTATGCAAAGCCAGTCTATGGTAAGTACTGGTGGGGAACAGGGATTGACAATGCCCACATTGTAACCCTAGATGGCTTCAATGAGTCGAACAATACGTATCATATCTCCGATCCAAATGCTGGAAAATACTGGGTTTCCGCCAGTAAATTTGAAGCCAGCTATAATTTAAGAAAATACGCTGTTGTTGTGAGATAAGCAGTGAGAAAAACAGCCAATCCCTTCATCAAGGGGTTGGCTGTTTTGTTTTATTTACGCTCGGGAAAACGGAAGTCTCGAAGCGCAGTATTCAAAAATTGATTGAACTCTTTCATTAATAGAAACTTCTCTGTTGTCTCCATAACAAAATCATCGGCAGAAAGTATTTCTTCATCACTAATGAGTAATTCTAAATACATACTTTTATATTTCAAATAGTCTCCAATAGGGGTGTCAGCATAATCTTCATAGCCCCGCGGGATTCGCTTTAATTGATTTCCTTTCACCTGATAGTATTTTTTGAAGGCCGGCTTTTCAATAATAGAGAAAAATTGAGCTTCGTGTTCAATTAAAGCTTGACGAATACACTCTGTAGCGTCAGAAAACATATCCGCAAATAATCCTCCGCCTAAAAAAGACTGATTGTTTGGTTTCAAGAAAATAAAGTACCCACAGGGAATCGGCAGTTTTCCGTTTGGCCCGATATGAGCGCGAAAAACAGGATTATAAGGTGATTTATCATGACTAAAGCGTGTATCACGATTAAGCTTGAAAGTTAAATTTTTTGCTGGTATCAAAGGACTATCAGGATCTTTTTCGTGAAGACTTTGAGAGAGACTGTCTATCAATTGATTGAACGCTTCAGTTGCTTCCATACGAGCTTGCTTTGTTTCGTGGAACCATTCACGGTTGTTGTTTTTCTCTAATTCAGATAAGTAGTTAAAGATTTTTTTGTAGGTCATAAAAGTTCATCCTCCTGGGTTAGTTCCGATAATTGTTGTGATCCAAGCAGTTCTTTGAGAAACTGTTGAGGATCAAAAGTAGATTGATAGTGAGACAAGGTTTCAAATATAAGGGTTTGCTCATCTAAAAATTCCATGTTTTGTTTTTGATGAAAAATTGTTCCTAGCTTTGATTTTTTTAAAGAAGAATAATCAAGCTGGGAAGGATTGAGTCGCTTTTGTTGAATAGCGAAGGGGATTCTCTTTTTACACTCACAGCTGCCACCAGCTACTCCACAATGGGTACTCAAAAAACTTCCCATTCGTTTTCGTGTGCGAGATAGCTTCTTTCGATAGGCTTCCGGTGTCATTTCTAGTAAGCCACCGGCTAGCTGACTATTCATTTTAAACATCGTTCCCAAAATAAAAACACAGCGATCTTGAGGACTTAAGCACTGCAACATAATATTTGTGCAGGAAAGTTTTAATTCCTCAGCAAGCTCGTCTTCTTCTAAGCCGAAATAATTTTCATCAGTTACTGGAATCGACTGTTCTAGATCCTCTGCCATAAGATCAAAGGTCAGTTTTTCTTTAAAGGACCGCTTTTTTTGATTATTTATCAGATAATTGATGGCAATTCGATAAACCCAGGTGCTAAAGCGACTATACTGCTTAAAAGAAGATAGGTTTGTCATTGCCTTAAGCAGAATTTCTTGCGTTGCATCTTCAGCATCAAAAACATTTCCCAACATCCTTAAAGAAAGATTGAATACACTGTCTTTAACCGAAGTTAATAACTCTGCTAAAGCATCGGAATTCCCTGCCAGTGAGGCTTCAACGAGTAGTCTTTCTTGATCGTTTTCCATTATTTCCCTCCTTTAACCCATTAGACAAACGAAGAGGATAAGTGTGACATAAATTGTCCAGCTTTCTTCTATTTTGTCAGATTTTTCCTTTTTTTGCTATGAATAATTCAAGACAAATAATCTTCAACACTCTATTCAACAGTTTCTGATCATTCATAAAGTGTTGAACTTCTTTTGATTAATGTTCGACAGTTCTTCAAATAGAAGAGGAACAATAACTGGCATCGTGCTTGCTTAATGAAAAGTGAAGGATGGATTTCTCTCTACTAAAAATTTAGATTGACTTTGAAGCAGCTTTTTTTAATATAAAGAGAAGGGGGAAAGTGTATGAAAGAGGAATTATTAAATTATTTAAAGAATCAAACCGCTTTTCTCAATTTAGAGGATCTTAGCGAATTATTTACCGCCTCAAAATTGGCTGAGGTTTTCAAGGTAAAACGAAATACGGTAAGCCAATACCTAAATCAACTGACTGAAAGCGGAGAGCTTGTAAAAATAAATTCCAGACCGGTTTATTATTTTCACAAAGGAGCCTTTGAAAAGCAATTTTTTGGGTTACGCACGAATCATTATGAAAGCGTTCAAATGATTTTAGCTGAACAGCCGATGTTTGGGAAAGAGCAGGACTTCTTTTCGCTTTTGATTGGCCATGATAAAAGTCTCAATCGAGTCATTGAACAAATCAAGGCGGCGCTTAATTATCCTGATGGTGGTCTGCCGGTGCTGATCAATGGGGAGAGCGGTACTGGGAAAAGCTATCTAGTCAAGTTGGTTCATCATTACTGCATTCAAAAAGAGCTGTTACCAGAAGATGCACCTTTTATCACCCTAAACTGTGCTCAATATGCGAACAATCCTGAATTGTTGACGAGTAATCTTTTTGGCAGTGTGAAGGGAGCCTATACAGGAGCAGAAACGGATCGAAAAGGAGCCTTTGAAGCTGCCGATGGTGGGATACTGTTTTTAGACGAGGTACACCGCTTAAATGCGGAAGGTCAGGAAAAGCTCTTTACGTATTTAGATCAGGGAGAGATTTATCGAATGGGAGACACTAGTCACCCAATAAGTGTTCATACCAGGTTGTTTTTTGCAACAACAGAGGATTTGACAAGTAATTTTTTGAATACCTTTATTCGGCGTATCCCAATTCAGGTGACGATTCCTTCTTTGCAGGAGCGAGCGAGAAATGAACGCTTAGAATTGATCTATTCTTTTTTGATCCATGAACAGACGAAAGTCAAACGGGAACTGCTGATTACAGGTCAGACTTTAGAATTATTGGCGAGTGGAAACTTTAAGGGAAACATCGGTGAGCTTAAAAATATCATTAAGGTCATGACAGCTAAGGCACTTTCTGAAGTAAGTCCTGACCAGCCAGTAAAGCTGACTATTTATCACTTGCCAGAATCTTTGCTTTCAATGAATAGTTCTAATTTGCAAAACTCACTGCCTGAGGAAGTTTTGATCAATAGTGAATCGCGTCTGGATACTTTAATGTTAGCAAATACCCAGAGTCAGAAAAGAGTAGAGGATTCTTTTACTAAGATGATTTTAGAATATCAAAAATCTCAAGGGCGATTAAGCGACTGTCAATTGAATTTAAAAGAAATCGTCGATCAGCTATTTGATTACCTGCTGTTTGAAACGGATCGTCAGCAAAAGCATGAGATGCTCTTGTATCTCACTCAATATGTTCGTGAAACTTTTCGACAAATGGAAAGTGCTTATCAGATTAAGTTTAACGGTAATAGTGTCTATGCTGTCGGGTACTACTTATTTCAGCGAGGTTCTAGCCGTTGGATGTCTGAGGACACTCAAATCATGGAGCTGATACGTCAGCTAGAAACGCAAATCTCTGAAGCCTATCCAGCGAGCTATTATTATGTTCAGAGAATTCTTGAGCTATGCAAGCCAAAGGTAGATATCGAAATATCAGCAATGGATCGCATTGTATTGACTTTATATTTGAAAAAGGCTGATTGGACGAAAGAGCAAGGAATGGCAAAAGCGGTAATCGTCGCTCATGGTTATGCGACGGCCAGCAGTATTGCTAATGTAGCCAATCGCTTTTTAGGAAAAGATGTTTTTGAATCCTTTGATATGCCTTTGGATGTGACACCGCAGCAAATAGCGGAAGAAATTTTGGATTATAGTGAAAACAATGATATCTCAAATGGGTTGGTTATTCTAGTAGATATGGGTAGTCTCAAGGAAATTTATCAATACTTTCCAAAACAAATCAACGTTCCGATCGTTATTATGAACAACGTAACTACACCATTAGCCATCGCTGTGGGTGAAAATATCAAGTTTCAACGAACGTTGAATGAGCTGGCAACTAAATCTGCCGAGGAAGCACATTTTGATTGGGAAATCATTTATCCTAAGGAAAACCGAACCAAAGCGTTATTGACTACCTGTCAAACAGGGATCGGAACAGCTACGCAAATTTGTCATTTACTTGAAAAAAGCTTGCCTAGTACGTGTGAGTTGAAGATACTTCCTTACGAGTATCGTGTTTTAGAAGAGAAAAAACTAGATGAGACTGTTTTTTCAGTTTATGAGGTGTTAGGAATTATTGGTACCGATGATCCTCACATTCCAAAGATGCCATATTTATCGTTAGAGGAACTGATTTCTGGTGATGAACAGCAGATCCTTACAGAATGGTTAACATCAGTGATGACGGAGGAAGAAAATCAGATTTTCAATACCAATGTGATTCGTAATTTCTCTTTGGAAAAGGTTATAGATTCAGTTACCATACTTGATACAGATAAGGTCATGAGGGAGATTGATCTATTTATGCGTGACTTAGAGTTGGCTGGAAGAATTCAGCTATCAAACGCGAAAAAGCTTGCTCTTTATGTACACGTTAGTTGTTTGATCGAACGGCTGATACGAAATGTTCCGATTGAGACCTACGAAGGTTATGCGGAACTGTATCAGTGTCAAAAAGAACTCTTGGAAATCATCAAACAGGCGTTTAGTGTCATAGAAAGAGATTATAGTGTCACGATCCCTGATTCTGAACTCGCTTATATATTCGATATTATCCATGAAAAGTCTGATACTTCTATGAAAGACGAAGAATTTTAGCAAAGCAAGCGGTGCGCCACTAAAGTTGGCACACCGCTTGCTTTTATTATAAGTGTAGAAGAGATTGAGAGGTGAATCGTATTGGAAAGAAAACTGGTTCTAGCATCCCATGGCAAGTTAGCGTCAGGAATGCGTTCTTCTTTAGCACTGATCTGCGGAACTCAAATAACAGTGGAAACATTGGATTGCTATTTAACAGAAGATTTCGACTTAGAAAAAGAAGTAAATGAACTGTTGGAAAAGTATCATCAGCAAGAATTGGTTGTGGTGACTGATTTATTCGGCGGCAGCGTAAATAATGAATTTTTAAGCCATATTGATCGTTCGGATTTCTATTTAGTCGCAGGAATGAATTTGCCATTTTTAGTAGAACTAACGATGCAGTTGCAAAGCGCTGACTCTCTGCCGCAGCTTATCGAAACAGCGTTGGAGTCATCGAAACAGATGATCCAATTTTGTAATCAAGTGGTTAAAAAGGAACTAGCAGAAGAAGAATTTTAATCATAAGAAATGGAGGAGAAAAAATGATTTTACTAACAAGAGTGGATCATCGATTATTGCATGGGCAAGTGGCATTTTCATGGACGCAGGGGTTGGGAGCCGATTGTATTTTGATCGCAAATGATGACGTTCCTACAAATGAACTGCGTAAAACAACGATCAAATTAGCCAAGCCGCAGGGAGTCAAATTGGTTATCAAAAATATCGAAGACTCGATTGCGGCACTTCAAAGCGGCGTGACAGACAAATACAAATTGTTTATCGTCGTGGAATCGATCGCAGATGCAAAAAAACTAGCAGATGCGTATCCGCAAATCAAAAAAATTAATTTAGGCGGCATCAAAGCAAAAGAAGGCACAAGAAGCATCGGGAAAGCGGTAAATGTTCTACCAGAAGAGGAAGAAGTTCTAAAGGAAATGGTAAACAAAGGGATTGAAGTTGAAATTCGACAAGTTCCTACCGATAAAAAAGTCGCTGTCACTGAAGTTCTTTAAAAAAGAAAGGTTGAAGAAATATGCTTATTCAAGCAATTTTACTTGGGTTAGTCGCGTTTATTGCTCAGTCTGAGTATGCGTTAGGGACCTCACTCTTGTCCCGACCAATCGTAACGGGATTATTTACGGGGATCGTACTAGGAGATATGAAGGCCGGCATTATTATGGGGGCAACATTAGAGTTAGCATTTATTGGTTCCTTCTCAGTCGGAGCGGCGATTCCGCCGGATGTTGTTACTGGTGGTGTTTTAGGAACCGCCTTTGCGATTACCGCCGGTGCAGGAACAGAAACAGCTTTGCTTCTAGGATTGCCAATTGCGACCTTGACATTGATTCTGAAAAATATTTATCTTGGAATTTTAATTCCAATTATGAACCAAAAGGCTGATAAATACGCTGAAGAGGCCAATTATAAGGGAGTTGAGCGTATGCACTTAGCCGCTGGTCTGGGACTTTCTTTGATGCTTGGTTTAGTCGTAATGATCTCATTTATGGTAGGTAGTAAAACGGTTGGTAATTTGCTAGCTATGATTCCAGAATTTATTCAACACGGCTTATCTGTGGCGACCGGTTTGATTCCAGCATTAGGGTTTGCGATGCTTGCTAGATTATTAATCAATAA
This sequence comes from Enterococcus raffinosus, assembly GCF_001886185.1. Classification (GTDB taxonomy): domain Bacteria; phylum Bacillota; class Bacilli; order Lactobacillales; family Enterococcaceae; genus Enterococcus_A; species Enterococcus_A raffinosus. The sequence continues at coordinate 80,467 of NZ_JXLA01000002.1, forward strand.
GCAAGTGGCTCCGTATTTCTTCTTAGGCTTTGCTCTAGCTGCTTATTTAGAAATTCCGGTAACGGGAATCGCTATTTTCGGCGCCATCGTTGCGGTGGTTGTGGTGAATATTATGAATGTGCGCGGCGGTCAGAATAATAGTGCTCAAACTTCAACAGGGGAGGTAGTTGATGATGATGACTTCTAATGAAAAAGATGAGTTAAAAATCACGAAAAAAGATTTAAGCAAGGTGTTTTGGCGCTCTTTCCAAATGGAATTCTCTTGGAATTATGAACGTCAGATGAATCTCGCCTACTGCTACGCCATGATTCCAATCCTGAAGAAACTATATAAAACTAAAGAAACAATGGCTGCCGCATTGAAGCGCCACTTAGAGTTCTTCAATACGACTCCACACATTGTAACGTTGATTTTGGGGATTAACGCAGCGATGGAAGAAGAAAATGCCAACGATCCCAATTTTGATGTTTCAACCATTGATAATATTAAAACCTCGTTAATGGGCCCGTTAGCCGGAATTGGTGACTCCTTCTTCTGGGGGACCCTACGCTTGATCGCTACAGGTGTAGGAACGTCGCTAGCCATGCAAGGAAATATCTTAGGTCCGATTCTATTCTTGGTTATTTTTAATATTCCACATTTATTGTTCCGCTATTTTGCGACTTCATGGGGCTATAAATTAGGGACAGGGTTTTTGAAGAAAATTCAAGAAAACGGCATGATGGGCAGTCTAACATTAGGCGCTTCGATTATTGGGTTGATGGTTGTTGGTGGAATGACCGCCTCAATGATCGATATCAACATTCCACTAAAAATCGGTACAGGAGAAAATGCTGTGACCGTACAAAGTATTTTTGATGATATCGTACCAAGAATCTTATCCTTAGGCGCTTTCGGAGCAGTCTTCTATCTGTTGAAAAAGGAAGTCAAAGCGTTGACGATTTTATTAGGGTTAGCTATTTTTGGCATCCTTGGTTCATGGATCGGTCTCTTTTAAGAATGGAGGAATAGAATGACAACAAAAACAATGCTTGATTACATCAATCAAGAACAGGAAACATTGGCTAAAATTTTGAAGGACTATGATTTTTCCAGCGATTCAAAATTTTCTACAATGGCTACCGTCACCATTTTGGCCACCGGCTCTTCCAACAATGCCTGTTTATCTGCGAAGGCAGCGTTTGAACAGCTGGCGGATGTGAGCATCACTATTGAAGAGCCTTATAACTTCAACCATTATGGACGATTGATTAAGGGAACAGATACAATCATCGGTGTGTCGCAAAGCGGAAAGAGTGCTTCCACCATTGATGCGATGAAGCAATTAGATGAGCAGGAAATTCAACGAATCGTTTTGACGAGTGATCTAGACAGTCCGATTGCTCAAGTCGTCGATACTGTCATTGATTTAAACACTGGAATTGAAACAGTTGGTTTTGTAACGAAAGGTTTTTCGGCGACAATTTTACAGTTGATTTTATTGGCGATCAAAGTAGGGGTATCGAAGAATAAAATTGATGAGCAACGTTTGGTCGAGCTGAAGGAAGAATTACAGAAGGTGATTGAAAAAATTCCAGCAGTCATTGCCCAATCTGATGAGTTTTTTAAACAGCATGAACCGCTTTTGAAGCTTGGTGGTCGATTTGTTGCTCTAGGCTATGGACCAAACTGGGGAACGGCGAAGGAATTTGAGACGAAATTCACGGAAACAGTTCGCCGTCCCAGCCAAGGCTTTGAACTGGAAGCATATATGCACGGCCCTTATCTAGAAGCAAATTGGGAGCATACACTGTTCTTCATCGAAACACCAAGCGTCAATCAAAGCAGATCACAAGCATTAGCGGATTATATGGATAGCTCTGTCGGAAGTATTCTAAAAGTAACCACAGAAAAAAGTTCTGATAAGAATACTTTGGGCCTAGCTGTCACGATTCCAGAGATTTTCTCACCATTACTATTGATTATTCCATTCCAATTATTGGCTTATCGCACAGCGACAGCAAAAGGAATCGATTTAAGCAAACGAATTTTTGATGATTTTGATTCGGTATTAAAAAGTAAAATATAAAAGTTGAGGAGTTTAGAACATGTTGAAATTTAACGAGCAGCAACAGATTGATGATATTCAAGGAGCTTTGGCATTACGTCCACAGGTCGAACAAATTATCGACGAAGTTATGGAAAAAGGCTATGACAATATTTTTTATCTAGGGATTGGCGGAACCTATGCATCGGCTATGCAAGCAGTAACATACATTAACGGCCGCAGTGATTTACCAGCATATGTGCAACATGCAGCAGAATACTACACTACCGGAAACCGTCGATTAACTAAAGATTCACTGGTCATTCTTTCCTCAGTGACAGGAACAACTGAAGAAGTCGTCCGTGCGGTGAAGGAAATCAAAAAAGTAGGGGCTACACTATTAGGCTTTATTGATACTGAGGGCACTAGCTTAGCGGAAAGCTGTGATCATGTGATTACTTATCCAGCGCCTGGAACGGAACAAATCAAATTCTTTATGGCTGCAGATCGCTTGATGAATAAAAATGGAGATTTTCCTGATTATGAAGAATACTATGGTGAGCTGGAACAATACCTAGCGAAAGGGTTAGTAGAAGCTGAGAAACAAGCGGAGGATTTCGGACGTGAATTTGCTGAAAAACATCGCCATGATGCTATGCATTACTTTATTGGAGCCGGAAATCAATGGGGAGCCGTGTATTCTTACGCGATGTGCTACTGGGAAGAACAAAGCTGGCTACGTTCTAAATCCATTCATGCAGCGGAATTCTTACATGGTACATTAGAAATCGTGGACGAAACAACGCCAGTGACTTTGTTCTTAGGAGAAGATGAACAGCGACCATTGGCAGAGCGAGTGAAAAACTTGCTGCCACGTATTTGCGGGAACTATACCTTCATTGATTCAAAGGATTATCCGATTGAAGGTATCAGTGAGAAAAACCGCGGACGCGTATTGCCGCATCTATTGATGCATTGTGTGACCCAACGAATCGATGCCCATGTAGAGAAATTAAATTGTCATCCGTTGGATATTCGTCGCTATTACCGTCAGTTTGAGTATTAATTTAGAAACCTCTTTGCATGAGCAAAGGGGTTTTTTACTGGTATATTAAATAAGAAAGCACATTCAAAGCATCTAGCCCAACAACACTATATATTGTGTTGTTTTTTTACATATCACGAAATAGACACAAAATCTAGACTTTACTTCGAAAAAAATAGGAGTACTATTATCAAGGATTTGAAAGAAAATTTTAGTTTACTGAGAGAGGATGGATGAAACGATGCTATTGATCGCTGGCACGATTGGTGCGGGGAAAAGCAGTCTGACAGATATGTTGTCACAGGAAATGAACTCAAAACCATTTTATGAGAACGTGGATGACAATGAAGTACTGCCATTGTTTTACTCGAATCCAGAAAAATATACATTTTTGTTGCAGGTATTCTTTTTGAATAAACGCTTTTTAGCGATGAAGGATGCCTTGCCGCAAGCAGATAACGTATTGGATCGTTCGATTTATGAAGACAGTCTGCTTTTTCACTTGAATGCAGATCTTGGTCGCGTAAGTTCGGAGGAAGTGAAGCAATACGATCATTTGCTAGATACGATGTTAAAGGAATTGGAGCATACAGCGCCGAAAAAAAGACCCGATTTGCTGGTACACATCAAAGTCTCATTTGATGTCATGCTGGAGAGGATTGAAAAACGTGGCCGAGATTATGAACAAATCGCTACGAATCCAGAGCTATATGATTATTACAAGCTGGTTAATGAACGTTATGAAAAATGGTTTGACAGCTTCACGATTTGTCCCAAAATTCAAATTAACGGAGACCGCTATGATTTTGTTGCTGATCCAAAGGCAGCAGAAATCGTGATCAATCAAATCAAGGAAGAAACCAACAAGCTGAACGTATTAACGTTCAAGAACGCAAGCTATTATTCAAGTGAAAAGATGGAAAAAGGGATTTTTTAAAACGTCCTTTTTTTCTTACTAAATAAAGAACGACCGTTTTCTAGAAGGAGCCAATTATGTTAAATTATTTCAAGTTTTTACTTCATCAGTTAAAAGGCTGGCCACAACAGAATTATTACCTCTTTTTCTTTAGTTTAGGCTGCCAGATCATGACCTTAGTCAATCAACCGATCACATGGCTTACAGTGATCACGTTTATCGGTACGACTTTAGGTGTCTTATGTATTCTTTCGATTAATGCCGCGAAATCGGTCAATGGTATTTTAGGAATTATTTCTGCGATTTGCTTTATTTATGTAGGCTATTCCGCTAAAAACTACTTAAGCATCGGGGAACAAATCGCGTATATGATCACACTGGATATTCCCGTATTGCTAAGTAAAGAGTGGAACCATAATATGGCGTCTAAGATTCGCAAGTTTACTGGGAAAACCTGGTTTGTGGCAATTATCAGTACGATCCTTGTGTACTTTGTTTCCGGTTTTCTGATTCAACGCTTTACGGATGACCCTCGTCCTTGGATTGATGCAATTGCCTTTTCAATTAGCTTAAGTGCAGGCATTATCAGTTTCTTACGTTACAATAATCAATACTTTTGGTGGTTGGCATCAGGGCTTGCTCAAATGGTTCTTTGGTACATTTCCTTCAGACATGGCTCCGCAAGCTTGGCAATGTTCGTGAATAGCTCTGTTTACCTGATCAATGACTTTTTGGCATTTACCGTTTCTCCTTGGTATAACAAAAAGGAACGGGAAAGAATGCAACGGATGGAAGAAGAGTATTATCATCTGAGCCACTGATTTAATATATAAGAAAAGATCTCGATGACTTTTTGTCATGGAGATCTTTTTTATTGATCTGAAAGAAGCCATTCAATTTCATCTGTGATCCAAGCGCCAGGTTTTTTTATAGGATCAAACGGCATCCAAGAGCTTTTCATAAAAATCTTCTCTGCTTGCCAATAGCCGTTGGCGGATTGTTTTTCTTTTAGGTAGTCAATCGCTTGGCGACACTCAACGCGATCTAGCTGATCCTCAGCTTTCAAAACAGTTAATGCTTCGATGATATTTGTTCGATAAGGGTAGGGATAAAACAGAGTGATCAAGTCATCGTACAAATATTCATCATTCATTTCATGGAAAATAACTCGATGCTTCAATAGAGAAGCAATTCCTTTATCCAATTTTGCCTGAAGTCCTGGAAAATCACCGTATTTAGCGGCGTACTCGGAGAGAGCTTTAATTGACTTAACTAAACCATCGTAGCAGGGAGACTTTCCGACGCAACCGCCAAAGCGATGAAAAAGATCCTTGCCATGCCAATCGGAAGGTTCATTCTTAGTAAATGGAAAGTAATAAATAATCCATTGAATTCCTTTTTCCGCCCAGTTCTTTTTACCAGCACGCAAAAATAGTAAAGTACAGAGTGCGTTGTGACAGGCTAAAATTCCTTCTTGTTTTCCAGTTAATGAAAATCCTTCTTCAAATGACACATGAGTGTGCAGAGTTTCCAGCATCGTCTGCACCTGATCAAGCCGCTCGAAATAAGGAATTTCTGAAAGCTCCGTTAATAAGAACTCTAGTTTTCGCAAACCGGTAAATGTATCTGTACGGAAAGGTTCAGCTAATATATTGGTAATGACCTCAGAGTTTTCTAATAAGTTCTCGATTTCTGAAAACTCAAGCGACTGTTTGTTTCTAACCATTTTTTTCAATTTTAAAGCAGAATCTAACTTCAAGTCGTTTGTCATTTTATCAATCCCTTCAATAATACTTTTAGTGTAGCATTTCGACACAAGAGGCGAAAGAGGAGACGTTCGACTAAATTTAAATACTTTTTCACCTTTTAATATAAAAAATCAGAATCCAGCTTGATGAAAATAAGATTATTATTTGAATTTTTAATGAATCATAGGATTTAAAGCTGAAAATAAGCTATTGTAAAGGTATTCAGAATTCAAGTAGAAGAGGAAAACAATGAAATATTTGTATCAGCAATTATTAGCTTTTTGGTCCCTTATTCTTTTGACAGTCGTATTGATCGGCATATCTTTTACCAGCATCAATAAGCGGACATTAGTCAATCAAAACTACAACCAGATTAGAGAATACATTGAGTCCGTCAATGATTCGTTGAATAGTGATCTATCAAATCCTTATACCAATCCCTACGGTAACCTAACTAGTGAAGAGATTCTACCTTACCATTTAGCTAACGCTGAACAAGTGCTAGCCCAACAGGGAATTAAGTTCGTCTTGATTGATAGTAAAAAGAATGTGGTCTATCCTTCAACGCGAACCGAAATCAAAGAGTCCTTATTAAACGATTCAGAATGGAAAAAACTAAGAAACGGTGAAAGTATCTATAAAACAATCAAATATGATTTAACTGGTGAGCCTAATCAAACGTCCTATGTTCTTTCTAATCGGTATGTTTCCAATGAGTTTTCTGGTGTCTTAATTGCTTCAAAATCCGCTAGAGACCTAGAAGAAAGTGAAAAAAAGATTTCTGACAATCTTCTGAAGGGCTTCATTATTTCCTCCCTGTTTGGTGGCGCGATCAGTTTTGGCCTAGCAGCAAGACAGGTGAAAAAAATAAATGATTTGAAACGAGCGGTTAATCAAATCTCTAATGGGAATTATGAAATAGAAATCGAGGAAAAAAACAATAAAGATGAGTTTAATGAACTGGCCCATGATTTCAATAAAATGGCGGTGTCCTTACAGGAAAACGAAAAGGAAATCATTCGCCAAGAGGAATTACGTAAGCAGTTTATGGCAAATACCTCTCATGAAATGAGGACTCCGCTAACGACAATCAAGGGACTGCTGGAGGGGCTTGAATATGGCGCGATCCCAGAAAACCAAAAGGGAAAAGCTGTATCGTTGATGCAAAATGAGACCGATCGACTCATCCGTTTAGTGAAGCAGAATTTAGATTATGAAAATATCAGAAGCCATCAAATCACTCTCTCTTTAACAACATTTAATGCAACAGAAGCCATCAATAATATTCTGACGCAACTGAATAAAAAAGCCGAGTCAATGAATGATCACTTGCTCCTATCAACTCCAGATTCTGTTGAAGTATATGCGGATCACGATCGTTTCATTCAAATTATGGTGAATATTATTCAAAATGCCATTCAGTTTACCGAAAACGGCGAGATAAAAGTCGCAATCAAAGAAACGGATTCAGATGTATTTATCACCGTCGAGGACAATGGCATCGGCATGACTGAAGAGGAACAAAAAAATATTTGGGATCGCTATTATAAAGCCGATCCGTCAAGGAAAAATACGAAGATAGGCGAGTCTGGACTTGGATTATCGATCGTAAAGGAACTAGTGCGACTGCACCACGGTTCAATTGAAGTGACCAGCGAAAAAAATGAAGGAACGACCTTCCTGATACAATTTCCTAAAGAAAAATAAAATCATCAGAAAAAGCTGTTATTTTATAAATAACGGCTTTTTGAAATCAACCTTTGCTATACTTATAGTAAGAACAAAAAGGAGAAAAAACTTTGTGGATATATGTATTAGTATTAATAATTCTTGTATTGCTTGTTTTTGAGGGTTATCAGTTTCAGCGCGATATCAAGGCTGCATACGATCGATTGGATCAGTATCAGGTGAAATCACTAACTACTAGTTTTGGTAAAATGAATTATCTTGATGAGGGTTCTGGCGAAGCTGTTTTGATCGCTCATGGAATTTTTGGCGGTTACGATCAAGGAATGATTAGTCTCAGGCAAGTCGTAGGAGACAGGCAGCGAAAAATTTCGCCCTCGCGTTTTGGCTATATTGGTTCAGCACTGCCTTCGGATCCTACACCTGAAAATCAAGCAAAAGCATTTATTGAACTAATGGACTATTTAGGGATCGAAAAATGCTTCATTTTAGGGACCTCTGCTGGTGGCGCCGTCACATTGCGTATGGCACTGGATTATCCTGAACGCGTCAAAGGAATTATTTTGTTATCCTCAGGAGCACCAGATAAAAAGAGGACGGTGAAAGAAGTTCAAGAGATGGGACTCCAAGGACCCCCGCCATTCATCGTGAATGATTTTATTCTGTGGTTTGCGATGAAGCATTTTGGATTTGTCTTTAATAAGATGATGGGAACAACGATCAAGACCAATGAGTTGTTCGAAACAATGCTGCCAGCAACACCGAGAAGGCAAGGCGTCAAAGCGGACACTGAGAGAACAAATACAGATATGACGTTAAATTATGACAACTATCCTTTAGAGGACATTCAAGTTCCGATCCTAGTTTGTCATGCGAAGGACGATCCGATGGCTGACTATGAATCTATCGAAAAAATGCTTCAGCGAGTGAAGGCAGAGACAGCCATTTGCGAAACTGGGGGACATACAATAGATGGCAATGGCGATTTTGTAGATCAAGCGATCCGGACATTTATTGAAAAGAAAAAATGATTGTAGTAAAAATGGAGGCCAATTTTGTGAAAGCTGTTATTTCTGGAAGTGTAGTTTTTCAAGAAGAATATCGAGATCTGGAAAAAATTTCAGTAAAGAAGGCATTGAATTAATTGATTATCCTCGCTCATGTCAGAACCTAGACAAAGAGTATCCAGAAATCTTAACGACTTTTTTTAAAAATATCGCAGTAGCGGATTTATTTTTTGTATTTAATCAAGATCGGAAAGGGGTATCAGGCTATATTGGTGCCGCAACTTTTTCAGAAATGACGTATTGTCTGATGCAAAATCTTATTCATGGAAAAAGGATCAAAATAGTCTTATTTAAGGAACCATCAGAGGAAAATTTTTGTTTTGATGAGGTAGATCGCTGGCTAAAGAATGGCTGGATGGAAATCAGACAGTCTAACAATTTGGTATAACAAAGGTGTGGGCAAAAGACTGCTCACACCTTTTTGAATTTTTTATTTATATACTACAAAATCACTTGAAAATTATGATTCACTTTTGCTTCGATGCGTGGGTGAATTTTCAAATAGTCGGCAATTAATTCGGTCATGTCGATTTGGATTTCTCGGACAATTTTCTCCGCACCAAACATCGCATAATTTCCTCCGCCGATTGCCCGATATTGATTTGTCACCACTTCCAGCATTTGTTGCGGAAGAACGGGGTGACCTTTAAAATGAAGTTCGGTAATCCGTTGGCCAACAGGCTGTTTCATATCAATCGTGTACTGAATCCCTTCATACATGTCATAATTGTAGTACTGTGGCTTAGGCTGAATAAAGGCTGGATTGAATACGATTTGGTTATTTTCTACAGCTAAATAATTTGCGGTCTGCTCCAACGCCGCTTTCAAATCTGCACCATTAATTTGAATCACTGCCAGAGTATTCGGATAAATATAGTTGGTGATGACGTCCCGCATCGTGATCGTCTCACCAAAGCCTTTTCCTTCATTATTGAATAACGCAGTTCCAGAAATCTCTGCGTCGCTGGCAAATAATTGTACACGATTAATGAACTCTACATAGGGATGTTCCTCAAGACGAGCCTGCATCGGATCACTAATACGCATATTTCCGTTCACTTTACCTAAGGGTTGATCCAACCATGTCTCTAGTTTTTCTTCTACCGGTGCGATCGCTGCAAGAATTTCTGGATCAGGCTCTGATTTTTCAACTGAGTGTAAAGCAACCTGGTGATCTGTAACAACCACTTGATCCTCCTTCTTCTCGACGGTCAGACGAACTTCACCGATGAACTCGCCACGATAGCCTGGCTGAACAACGGGAACACCACGAACCGTTTCAGCAATTTTCCTGTGCTGATGACCAGTGAAAAGGGCGTCAATGCCTTCAACCTGCTGCAATAGCTCATAGCCTCCATTCTCTCCAGTTATCGCTTCTGTGTCCTCACCGGTCAACAAGTCTTTTTCAAATCCGCCGTGGTAACTGACGATTACCAAGTCTGCTTGTTTCCTTAATAGAGGAACATATTCTTTTGCTGTTTCGACGACACTCTTAAACGTAATTCCTGCTAAGGTTTCTGGCTTTTCCCAGTGAGGAATATATTGTGTCGTTAATCCCAAGACAGCAATTTTTATACCCGCCTTTTCGATAATCTTATAGGCGTTTCCAAAGTAAGGCTGGTCATTTTTGTTCACTATATTGGCTCCTAATATAGGCGCTTGATAATTCTTAATCGCTTCCTTGAGATAATCCACGCCATAGTTAAACTCATGATTTCCCAACACTTGAACATCATAGCCCATTTGATTAATCAAGCTTGTAAGTTTTTTGGCTGAGCCATATTCTTTAGCAAGATAATAACTCAAAGGAGACCCTTGGATGAAATCACCATTTTCGATCGTAATTACCGGTCCATCTGCTTTTGCCCGTAATTCCTTCAGTTTCGACGATACTTTAGCCGCTCCTAAGGCCAGATCGGTTCTGCCGGAATAGTCTGTTGGAGAAACATAGCCATGCATATCACTTGTCTCTAAAAACGTAATGTTCATTCTGTGTGCTCCTTTAGCTGACTCAAAATAGAAAGACCGAAGCGTATTCAGCTGTTCGGTCTCTTTTTTTGATTTATAATGCCTTGATCCTTCATTTGAAGTGTTTTTAAAATGTTGCCTGGAATAAAGTTTTCTGTTGTCTGACGAACAATCCTTCCTTGATCGAGATGATAAAGGTTATACCCATGACGTTCCTCAAAGCGTACGAAGCCATCGCCTTCATCTTCACCAACAAAGGACATACTCGATACAGTAAAATAGGGAATCCCATTAATTTCATCAGTAAATGTGTGATGGGTATGACCGTTCAGAATACAGCGAATATCGTAAGGTGCGATTAGCTTCAAGAAACGTTCGGTACCAGGCCATTTTGGTATACTGCTTTGGTGAGACAGTAGATGATGATGGGTGACCAAGAAAATCGGTTGGTCCTTTTCTTGCTCTAAGGCTTCTTTCAGCCATTGAAATTGCTGATCGTCCACTATACCATCTGCGTATCCATAGCTTGAATTATCAAAGGAAATCACCGTAAACTCAGGATATTTGACTATCTGGTTGTACGGGGCAGAAGAGGCGGCTTCATCGCACCAGCCAACCCAAAAATGTTCTTTGATGTCGTGATTGCCTAAAGTAACAAGGATCGTCGTTTCTCCTAGCGCATTTTCCAGCCAAGTCTTCAAGTATCGATAATCGTCTATTTCGCCATCTTCGGTTAAATCTCCGCTGATAATCACAAGGTCCAAGGGTGTTTGCTGCAGGAGATGATGAATGCATTGCTCCAAAGGAATAAGGGGATTCTGCATCTTAGCCAGCATTCCCTTATAGCCTTCTTCACAAGCCTCATACTCTCTGCGAAAGTGTATATCTGATATATGCAATATATTCATTCTTATCTCAATTTCTTTCTTATAATTCCGGTTATTTGATCTAAAATAAACACGGTTACGACTACACCAATCAAAATAATACTCACTTTGCTCCAAGAACGAGTTTGAATCGCGAATATCAATGGAGCACCGATTCCGCCAGCGCCAACTAACCCTAAGGTAGCCGCACTGCGAACCGCTATTTCAAAATGATTCAATGCTAAAGAACAATAAATCGGCATCAAATAAGGGATGCGAACAAAGAAAATCGTTTGCCAAAAATTTGCTCCTACCGCATGCATTTCTTCAACAAGTCGTTCATCCATTGCTTCCATTTCTTCTGTAAAAAGCTTACCAAGCATTCCGATCTGATGGACGCCAATCGCCATAACACCAGCAAAGGGACCAGGTCCGACGACTTTCACAAAAATAATTGCAAAAACTAGTTCAGGAAAAGCTCGTAAAACATTACAGATAAGCTTACCAATTTTTGTTACCCATGGATGTGCTTGCCAGAGATTCACCGCACTGATCAAGGTAATGGGAATCGCTAATACCGTAGCGATCATTGTCCCTAAACAGGCGATTCCAATGGTTAATAATAGCAAACTAATCAAATCCTCGCCGCTGCCATCATATAAAAACTGCCAATCAGGCTGACCTAACCCTCTCAAAACGTCCATTCCCATAGAAGGAGAGAAGGTGCTTAATCCAGAGTAATCCAGAGTAGCGGCCGATAAAATAACGAGAATCACTAAAGCAACTAATGATAAAAGGGTTCTTCTGTTCATTTCACGAAGCATCATAACAGGGACCTCCTGACACGTTCACTTAATTTATCAACGATCGCGACAGTTACTAGGATCGTCAGAATAATGATTGAAACTCGTTCATAATTCAAAAGGGCAAGTGAGGAATTTAGAATTACGCCAATACCACCAGCTCCGACATATCCAAGGACAGTAGAAGCACGAACATTCACCTCAAACGCGTAAAAAGCATAGCTGGCAAACTGACTCAAAACTTGTGGAGCGATCGACCAAATAGCGATTTGCATTTTATTTGCTCCAACAGCCGCAGCGGCTTCAATCGGGCCAAAGTCAATGGTTTCAATTGCTTGAAACATTAATTGTGACACCATCCCGAAAGTGAAGACAGCGATAGTCAACACGCCAGTCGCTTCACCAATCCCAAACACAGCAACAAAAAGCGCGGCTAAAAGCAGGGTAGGGATGGTCCGTACTAGACCTAAAAGAAAACGAAAGATGGTAGAAAGAAGACGGTTTTCTGTCACTACAGTGGTCGCTAAAAAACTAACAGGGATCGCTAAAACTAAGCCAATGACTGTTCCCAGCAAAGACATTTGAAGTGTTTTCACCATAGGCTCGACTAATTTAGGTAAATAGCTAAAGTCTGGATGAATGAAGCGTGATAAAAAGGCAGTCATTTGATTGGAGTTTTGAAAAACCTGAGAAAAATCAGCTGACGTGATCCAGACACTTCCTTGAAAACAAACAATTAAGAACAGAAGAATAAGCAGGTGTTTATACCATTTAAAGTGAACGGTTTCTTTCAAGCTCATCGATTTCGCCTGCCTTTTCTTCAAAGATTGCATTGCCATAAATTTGCTCTAAGCGTTCATCGGTTAAGTCGTCTGGACGACCATCAAAGACAACCTGACCAGCTTTTAACGCGAGCACACGCGTAGAAAATTCACGAGCCAGAGGGACTGAATGCAGATTGACAATGACTGTTTTATCCATCGTTTGATTGATATTTTTTAGGTCCATCATAACCTTTTGAGTCGTGATTGGATCTAATGATGCAACGGGTTCATCCGCTAAAATAATGGGGGCTTGCTGCACGAGTGCTCGCGCAATGGATACTCGCTGCTGTTGCCCTCCACTGAGCTCATCACTGCGTGTCTGTAATTTATCAGACAAACCAACTTTTTCTAGTGCTTCCTTTGTCTGCTGGTAGTCTTCCTTCGTAAAAAGACCTAAAATACTTTTCCAAGTGGAGTAATAACCCAAACGTCCAGATAGCACATTTTTCTGAACCGTACTACGCTTTACCAGATTGAAGCTTTGCGAGATTAGACCAATCTGGCGGCGAATCTGTCGAAGCTCTTTTTTATTCGCTTTTGTAATAGAGGTTCCATTAATGCGAATATCTCCTTTGGTGGTTTCTACCAAGCGGTTGATACTGCGCAGCAGAGTGCTCTTTCCAGCACCGCTCAACCCGATGATGGAAACAAATTCTCCATCTTCAATTGTTAAGTCAATATCCTTCAAGCCAACAACGCCATTGGGATAGACCTTCGAAACATTGTCAAAAATAATCATTATCCTTCTCCATTTTTTAAAGTGTCAGCAAAAAAAGCTTGCTGACACTTACTGATGTTTTATTCTGCTGCTTTTTTCGTGTAGTCTCTGATCGTGTCATAGGCAGAGTCAGCCGCTTCTTCATAGCCCTGATGCCCCCATAAAGCCATTGCTTCTTCGCCATCTTTATCATCTTTCATATTTAAGAAGGTCTCTTTAATTTTCGCCTTTAAGTCTTTTGACATGTCAGGCTGTACAGCGATTGCGTCATTCGGAATGTCGCCTTCTGTCAGGTACAGGACTTTTAAATCCTTAAATAAATCATTATCTGAGAAATTCGAAGCAAAAACATTTCGTGCGCCTTCAAAAACAAACGCCGCATCCATTTGCTTGTTCAACACTGCGGTAATCTCACTCGGAATATCATTCACAGTGGTCATCTTTGTGTCTGCAGTAGGATCAATCCCAGCATCTTTCAATTCAGCGACAGGATAGATGTAGCCGCTAGCAGAGTTAGGACTTAAGGTTGCGATATTTTTTCCTTTTAAATCAGTTAACTTATTCAATCCGCTATCGGCACGAACCAATACTTCTCCTTTAAAGGTGTTCGTAAGTTTGTCCTTTAATGGCAAGCCAGTTTCTTGATCATAATCGCCGAGCTGAGAAGTCAGGATAGCATCGGCAGCTCCAGCATCCTTTGCTTGAACATAGGCTGCAGGCGGCATAATTCCGACATCGACTTGACCAGAAGACATCGCTTCGACGATCGTTGAATAATCAGTAGCTAGCGTCACTTCTACCTCACGATCTAACTTTTTCGATAAATACTTAGCAAATGGTTTTGCTTTTGCCTCCATACTACCATCATTGTTTGTTGGAACGAATTGGACAACTAATTTTTCCTTGCTCTCTTTTTCTGAGCTGCTGCTTGTATTTCCAGAACCGCAGGCCGCCAAAGTGGTCAATAACATGACTCCGATAAACCCTTTTGCTAACTGTTTGAACTGCATTTTTCTCCTCCTGTTGGATATAATTTCTAATACGTCTAAATCATAGCAGGGAATCAAAATTAATGAAGTGACGCACGTCCTATTTTACACAACTTTTACATACAATTTACAAAGAAATACAAATAATTGTTCGTATTGAGCCGTAAAACATTCTAGGCTATAATAAAGAAAAACTTCTTAGAGGTGACGGTTTCATGAAAAAAATCCATGATACGAAGCAATTAACTGCTTACGTTGAGAAGCACAACCTGCAGGATTATATGGATTCAGATATATTGGCAATGGCTTCTTTACATTTTTTTGAAAAGGAAGAGCACCTCATTCAAACGGGAACAACCTCAGATTATTTGTATTTTTTAGTGGATGGGACGGTAATGGTGTACTCGTATTCTTCTGATACACAAAATATTTGCATCGATTACGCAAAGCCCGCTACACCACTCGGCGAAGCCTCTTCATTGTGGGGATTATCGCCTAAAAGCAGCGTTAAAGCAGTGACTAAGTGCATCTGTATCAGCATTCCGCTAAATCAATATCGAACACAGCTTCAAAAAGATGTTCGCTTTTTGCAGAATATTTGCCAGTTACTAAGTTATCGTTTAAATTCTGGGATAAATTTGGCGAACTCACTGACAGAACCTGTCGAAACTCGTTTAGCAAAGTTTATTTTGACCCATCACGAAAACGAACGTTTCGCATTTCGGTTAACCACCTGCGCCTCAATCTTAAATGTCAGCTATCGACATCTTTTACGAACAATCACGAACTTTCGTGAGGCGAACATTATCGAAAAGAAAAAGAATTATTACTTGATCCATGATATCGAAGCTTTAGAGGACTTAGCTGAGAATATAAGTAGTCCAGTAAAAGCAGAATAAGAGCTCTAGGAAAACCAGTAGTCAGGAATGATTGCTGGTTTTTTGATAGTGGAAAAATTTGGAAACGGAAAATCTTCGTTGAAGAGTAGTGTTCTATATATTGGTATGCTATACTTTTAAAAGTTCAATGTGTCAAGACACATAAAAAGGGGAGAAAAATTTTGAAGAAAATACTTGTTTCATTGTTGTTTTTGGTGTCATTAGTAACGTTAGTCGGCTGTAGTCAGTCTCAGGGGGAGAAGCAAAGTGAAAAAGAGAAAAGTAAAATCGCTTTGGTTCTTGGATTTGGCGGAGTTGATGACCGCTCCTTCAATCAAGCCGGTTGGGAAGGATTAGAGGCTTGGGGAAAAGACAAAAATCTGACAGCAAAAAAAGATTTTACTTATCTAGAAACGAACAATCCAGAGGATAACAGTACCAATATCGATCAGGCAATCAGAAATGACTTTACCACCATTATTAGCTTGAGCTACTTGCAAGCAGAGGAACTGGAAAATGCTGCTAAGGATAATCCAAAGTTGAATTTTGCCTTGGTAGATGGCGAAATTACTGGGAAAAAGAATATCTCATCAGCAACCTTTAAAGATCAAGAAAGTGCGTATTTAGCAGGACTAGCTGCCGCATATACGACAAAAAGTGATCAAGTAGGCTTTATTGGTGGAATGGAAGGGCCCGTGATCCAACGTTTCCAAAGCGGATTTGAAGCTGGCGTTAAGGCAGGGGCCGAAGCACTGAACAAAGAAATTACTGTTAACGTACAATATGCCGCATCCTATGATTCGCCAGATAAAGGAAAAGCTATTGCTGCTTCTATGTACAAAGAGGGAGCCGATATTCTTTATCAGGCGGCAGGAAGTACAGGAGCTGGGGTGTTCCAAGAAGCAAAAGCCCGCAATGAAAACGACTATAGCAGAAAAGTATGGGTGATTGGTGTAGATCGTGATCAAGCGGATGAAGGGGATTATAAAATGGAGAACGGCGAGACAGGAAATTTCACGTTGACCTCTACAAAGAAAAATGTTGGTGCAGCAGTCAAAGAATTTGCAGAAACTTCTTATAACGATAAATTTCCTGGAGGCAAGCATTTGACCTTTGGGTTGAAAGAAGAAGGGGTGGATCTGACAAAAGGACAATTATCAGAGGAAGCCTATCAGGCAGTTTCGGATGCAAAAGAGAAAATCATCAGCGGTGATTTGTCTGTCCCAGAAAAATAATTTTGAACTAATAAGAGAGCGCCGAAAAAGCAGACCATATTAACTGAGAATTGACTACAAACAAGGGAAGAGCACTCCAAGCTTTGTTGCCAATTCTGATATGTCTGCTGTAAAAAGAGTGTTGCGAAAATAATCTGAATATATAGTAGAAAAAATCTATCAGAAGATCAACTTGTGATATCTTGATGGATTTTTTCTATATAGAAGGTTCTGAATAGCGTATACTTAGTATAAAAGAAGACGTTTTCCCGAAAACGAGGAGATTGCTATGAAAAATTTTACCAAGATTACTGCCATTTATACCATCGTATATGCTATCACTAGCTTTATTCTATTAGTAACCATCGGTGTTTTCACTGTTGCTTCAAGAGGGATTTTCTTATTTTCAATTTTGGGATTGCTTCCCTTTTTTGTCGGCTTCATGCACATTGTCGGATTTGTTTGTGAAATTATCTGCTTACGAATAAACAAGAATTCTCCAGCAAAGAGGAAAATGGTTCTTTTATCTTTAATTTTCTATGTTATTGAAATTCTGGCCTTGGTGTTGCCATTTATCAGTATGATTGGAAAAATGAACGCCTATCTAGTACAGAATATTCTTCTTTTTGCGTTGGGAAGTATTCCTGTGACCAAGCTTTGCTTGCTGATTCTCTCTATTATAATATTAGTGCGGTTTAGGAAACGGAAAACAACTAACGAGATATAGAAATTCCCTAAACTCAAGGAAACAACATAACATACGCCGACTATTCTGGCTCTTTCACCGATCCACTAGTAAAAGAATCTCGAGAAACATTTTGTAGACAAATAGCGTGTAATAGATTAAACTACAAATGTAGTTTTAGAGGAGGACACCATGAAACAAGAAATTAAGATCACGGATGCTGAACTCAAAATTATGGAATTCGTTTGGAAAAATAGTCCAGTTGACTCAACGGAGATCGTCCGAGCTTTTGAAAAGGACGAGGAGTGGAGTCCAAATACGATACGTACGCTGTTGGTTCGCCTAGAGCAAAAGGGCGTGGGGCGTGATAGATCATACAAAAGCTGGCAGGGTATATGTTTACCATGCAATTATTCCAAGAGACTATTTTGTTAAGCAAGAAAGTCAAAAATTTATTAGTAAATTTTTTGATGGGAAAGTTAGCGAGTTTCTTTCTAATTTTGTAGCGGATGAATCAATCGATGAAAAAGAAATTGACGAGCTTCGGAACTTATTGGATAAAAGGAGAAAATAAATGACTCACTTCCTTTTCAATTTAGCATCATTCAATCTATTTCTGATTCTTTTGTTTTTATTCAGAAAGCTGTTAGGGAAGCAGTTATCTCCATTATTTCAAGGGAAATATTGGCATCTAACAGGACTAGGATTCTTGTTTTTTATACCCAATCAGTTTTTTTCAAAAATTAGAGAAATGATTTTTTATCGAATACAAAGTGCAATCCCAAATGGGACCATGCCCTCAACATCACCGATTGAGAATGCTCAAGCTATACTTAATAGTAATCCCTCTGACTGGATGAATAACAATGCTCTGCCTGCCAATGGTTTGCTGGAAAGAGGAATGTTACTATTGGGACTATTATGGACTGCGGGCTTCGTAATTTTCCTTATACGATCAACTATTTCCTATCTTCAGTTTTATAAAATGATTAGAAGCACCGTTTTAGTGGAGGATAAACGGATCTATACTCAGCTGCAAAAAGCGGCAGAGCGACTAAGATATAAGAAAAAAGACTTAGTGATCCTACAGAGTGACCAAGTCAAAAGTCCTAGCACTTTCGGTGTCTTTCATCCTCGGATTATCCTTCCGAATCACTTTATTGACCAAGCATCGGAGGATCAATTATTTTTTATCCTATTGCATGAGCTTGTTCATCAGAAAAACAAAGATGCCGCACAAAATTATCTTTTGATTGGAATCGCAATTTTAAATTGGTTCAATCCCTTCAGTTATCTAATCGTAAAACAGGCAAGAGAGGATCGAGAAATTGCTTGCGATCAGCGCGTGATGCATTTGCTTGAAGAAGAGGATATCTATCATTACGGGACCACATTACTAAGCCTTGCACAAAAGCGTGAACATTCATATCTGCTAAGCTTTTCGGGAAAAAGAAATGAATTGAGAAGAAGAATCGAATCTATCAGCAGCTTTCATCCGTCATCAACTAAGACAATAACAGTAAAATTTGGACTGATCAGCGCTTTGGTTATTGCCTTTTTCTTCGTTATCCCTCAAGCGCGGACAGACGAAAAAGATCCTTTTTCTCATCAAGAAAAGTGGATTGAACAAAAAACTGATCCATTATTTGATCAGCATTCAAATAATTCTCTGGTCATTTACGATGAAGCGAAAGATCGATATTTAGCGTACAATCAGGCAGGCGGACATACACGTTATTCTCCTGACAGCACTTATAAAATATGGAGTGCCCTGTTCGCACTGGATGAGAAAACGATCACAGACATAGACAATCAAAAAGCTTGGGATGGAACCACCTATCCATTCAAAAGCTGGAATCGAGATCAAACGCTGCAAACCGCACTAACAAATTCAACGAACTGGTATTTTCAGCAGCTTGATTCTGAGTTAGGAAAAGAAAAGTTGAAGGAAAAATTTCATTCAATTAATTATGGCAATATGAATCTTCTTGGCGGAATTGATCATTATTGGTTGGAGTCTTCACTGAAGATTTCTCCGTTTGAACAGGTCAATTTGTTGCGAAAACTAGTCGAAGGTGACTTACATTTTTCGACCAAAGATGTCTCCTTTGTAAAAGAAGCCATTCGTTTACAGACTCAATCGGATCATATTTTATATGGGAAAACTGGTACTGGTAATAGTTTGCAAACAAGTACCGGCTGGTTTATAGGTTTGATTGAAACCAAGCAGGGAAATTATTATTTTGCTTGTCATTTGCAAGGCGATAGTGCAACTGGAATAGCAGCAGCTCAAAAAACTTTAGCAATACTAAGAAAGCTAGAAATTTACTAATTTCTAGCTTCTCAATCACATCAAATACTACAAATGTAGTTTTAAGGAGGAGATACAAAATGAGACGAATTGATAAAAGAAAAAAAGGAAGTAGAGTAGTGATCAAAATTAGTTTTCTTTTACTTGCGTGTCTTGGCTTTTTCATTTATCAAAATATCCATGAACAACGTTTGAAAAAGAATGGGGAAGAAACACTCAAAGAATATATAAACTTGCTTTCAACTGGGAAATACGACGAATCATTGGATTATTTATCACAAGAATCATTAAAATCAGGACAACTTTCGAAAGAACAGGTGAAGGAAAAATATCAAAATATTTTTGGTGGTCTAGGAATTCATGATATTAAGATTAAGAACCTTCGTGTGAAGGACAAGACATTTAACTACACATTGATTCTACAAACGAGTCTAGGACGTCCGTTAGAACAAACGTATTCAGGCACATTAACGAAAGAGAATCATTTAATAGAATGGAAACCAAACTTAATTTTTCCAAAAATGAAAAATGGAGATAAGGTCCGCTATCATTATTTATCTGCTGCACGAGGAGAGATAGTGGATCGAAATGGACACGGTTTGGCAATCAATGGTGACGTATACAATTTTGGGATCGTCCCAAAAAACCTTGGAAAAGGTGAGGTACGGAAAGAAAACATCAAAAAAATCAGTGAGACACTAGAATTGCCCGAGAAAACAATCAACTCCTCATTGAAGCAGCCATGGGTAAAGGAAGATTATTTTGTTCCACTAAAAACAGAAACGAAGGTGCCGGAACACTTCGAAGCACCAACAGGTTTAGAAGTCAGAGAAGAAACTGGAAGAACATACCCACTCGGAGAAGCGGCGGCTCACTTAATTGGGTATGTAGGTGCAGTGACCTCTGAAGATATGAAAAAGAATAGCTATCTTTCAGAAGATAGTGTTATCGGACGTACAGGATTAGAGAGAGTTTATGACAAAGAACTGAGAGGGAAAAATGGAGGCTATATCGCCATAACGAGTTCAGATGGAAAAGAAAAAGAAGTGCTTCAAAAGGTTGATGTCGTAGAAGGGAAAAGGATTCAATTGACTATAGATGTTCAAGCACAGTATCTTGCTTATCAATCTTTGGACAATGAACGGGGATCTAGCGTGGTAAGTGAACCAAAAACTGGAGATTTGCTAGCAGTTGCTAGTTCACCAAGCTTTGATCCAAATAAAATGACTCATGGAATCAGTCAAAAGGAATACGACGAACTAGCCAAAGATGAGAAGTTGCCTTTTTTAGCTCGTTATTCAAATGGTTATGCGCCAGGCTCAACTTTCAAATTGGTTACAGCTGCTATTGGGTTGGATGCTGGAACGCTAGATCCCAATCAAACTGTTGCTATTAACGGTCTGAAATGGCAGAAAGATTCATCTTGGGGCGGCTACAAGGTGACCCGTGTATCTGATGTATCATCAGTTAATTTACAGCGTGCAATGATTTATTCTGACAATATATATATGGCAAAGGAAACGTTAAAAATGGGAGAAAAAGTATTTCGGAACGGTTTAAATCGTTTTATTTTTGGCGAAACACTGGATATTCCCATCGAAATGACCCCTGCGCAAATATCGACAGAAAAAAATTTCAATTCTGAGATACTTTTAGCAGATACTGGATACGGACAGGGACAGCTGCTTTTAAATCCTATTCAGCAAATCACTACTTACTCGGTTTTTCCAAATAATGGAACAATCGTGTATCCTAGATTATTGCTTTCTCAAAAAGAAAAAAGCAAAGCAGACGTCGTCACTGGTGAAACCATTGCACGAATCAATCAGGATATGCAAGCCGTTGTGAATGATCCCAACGGTACGGCGAACAGCTTGCAGTCTTTAGGAATTTCTTTGATGGCAAAAACCGGTACCGCAGAGATAAAAGAAAAGCAAGACGAGCGAGGGCAGCAAAATAGTTTTCTTTATGCCTTTGATGGGCAAAGTCAAAATTTTGCAGTCCTGCAATTTTTAGAAGATCGACCAGATGATAAATCCGCAGTAGGAATGGTTCCTGAATTATTGACGTATCTGAATGAAACATATAAATAGACAGAGCAACGTAAAAGGACCACTTCTTTTGAAGTAGTCCTTTTACGTTGTCTTCCCCTGAATCAACTTGATTGGCAGGGCATAATATTGCTCCAGTTTTTTCTCTGGAGTTGTGATGCGCTGGATTAATAGATCCACTAGTAAATCTGCAAAATCAGCGATTGGTTGAGCGATGGTCGATAGCTGCGGAAAATAATTTTGCACAAATTTTGTGCCGTCATAACCAATTAGCTTTAGGTCTTGCGGAATAGCGATGTTCATTTCTTGGCAGATGTTATAAACGAGGATAGCTGTCAGATCATCTGTACAAAAAAGGCTGTCTAAATCTTCATTTTCTAAAATCCGCTTGATCTCAATCGTTTTAAGCGCCATGGAGCTGGCTCTCGAGTCAATCGTGAACACATGCGACTGCAGCTGCTTCTCGGTTAAAAACTTCTCGTAACCTTCTAAGCGTTCATTCGTCGGTGAGTTTGATTTTAAGCTGCCTGTCAAAATACCGATTTTCCTACAACCACGCAGGTATAAGTTTTCCGTCGCAAGATAGCCGCCATGAAAATTATCGCTTCCGATAATGGGGATATTTTCAGATAGATGACGGTCAAAGGAAACAATTGGCAATCCAATATCTTCATATTCCTTAATTCCTAAGTTATGAGCTCCAGCGATGATACCATCCACACGATTGGCTGAAAGCATGTTCAGATATGCCCGTTCTTTTTCTTTATTGTTGGCACTGTTACAAAGAATTGTCTTATAGCCCTGTTCAAATAGGGTGGCTTCCAATTTATCGACAAGTTCGCCAAAGAAGGGGTTAGAAACTGTTGGGAAGATGAGCCCGATCAGCTGTGTATTTTTTCCTTGTAACGAGCGGGCGAGAGAATTTGGTTGATAGTTCAACTCTTTCATTGCCGCATGTACTTTATCGATGGTCTTTTGACTAAGTGATCCGTAATTATTGATCACACGTGAGACCGTCGTGGGAGAGACACCTGCTTTTTTTGCGACATCTGTTAATTTGATAGCCATTTCTTTCGTTGTACTCCTTAGTCGTTTTTCATGTTACGCAAACACCAGAAATCAGCGGAAAAATCTCCAGAAATTCCTTCTAGATAAACATTCTTCTCCTCATGGTTAGGAAACACTCTTGCCGTCAAAACAGCTTGACCACCATTGACAAAAATCTCACAAACCGAATGATCAACGAAAATCTGCAGAGACAGCGGCTCATTTTTATCAATTGTAAGTGTGCGAGTCGTTCCATATTCTTGAGCAAAGGGATTGCTTACGTGTGAGCGATCTACACTTATCATACCATTTTTTGTATCGAAATCGATGATGAATGAGTGATCCTGCTGCGCATCTGAATAAAGATGGAGTTTTCCTTGACTATCTGCTGAAAAATCAAGGTGCAGTTCATAGCAATTCGTTGTTTCTTCGGCAAGAGTCAAGGGCTGCTGAAAAATTTTCCCGTCCATAGATTGGCGTTCTTGTCTCAACTCAATTAGCTCCTTCACTGGCAGTTGATACAGCTGACCATCCTTGAGCTGCAATTCCTTGACGAGACTTAGACAGTGCGCCCAGCCTTCTGAATCACTAGGATAATCAATCTCAGGTAAGCCAACCCAACTTACGGCTAAGGCACGACCATCAGGTGCATTGAAGGCCTGTGTCGCATAAACATCAAACCCATAATCAAGATTTGCCAACGAACTCGGATTTACCAACGATAGGGAATCAGTATCAAAGCTATCCGCGACAATATAAGCGTTAGGATAAATATTTTGATAGTTCATAATCTTCTTATCCAACCCTTGAGGGCAGAAGAGGAAGACAGGCTTTCCATCAATAAATACGAGGTTCGGACATTCTACCATGAAGCCCATCGCTTGATCCATGAAGTTCAAAGAGCCTGCAAATTGTAGCGTTTCTAATGATTTACCGGTATAAGCCAGCACTTTTCCTTCCAGCGTCTCCGTCTGAGCGCCAATCAAAAGCCAATAATTCTCTTGATACTCAAATACTTGAGGATCACGAAATTCATGCGTATAGCCTTGAGGCGGGGCTGGGATCATTGGCCGCTGATCCTTTTTGATTTCGCCAGCTTTATTCATACGGGCCAACATTTGATAAGATTTACGTTGCCAATCGGAATCACGCACATTCCCGGTATAGGCTAACACTAACTCATCCTCAATAACGATACCAGATCCTGAATAAACACCCTGACGGTCAAAAGATGAATCAGGGAGAAGGGCGATCCCTTCAAAGGTCCAATCCACCAGATTTTCAGAAGATATGTGTGCCCAAGATTTCACTCCATGAACTGGCCCCATTGGATATAGCTGATAAAAAAGCTGCCATTTTCCATTAAAATAGGAAAAACCATTGGGGTCATTTAATAGCCCACTTTTGGGTTGAATATGATATCCCAGACGCCATTGAGAATGCTGAATTGTTACCTCTAAAAATTTCTGATATTCCTTGGTCCACTCATGGTAGGGCAGATAGCGCAGCTCATCTGTCCATTTTTTTATTAACTCCATTTCATTAACTCCTTCCACTTACACAAAACTATAGTATCTTCAGAATGGGTCACCTATAAAAGTTTTCTCTTTTATTAAACGCTTTCGTTCGTCTTTAAGATACTTCAAATCACATAAAATGTCAAACGTATATCATTTTTAAAACACTATATAAATAAATGAGAAAAGAATTACAATCCAAATTTAAAAATATTTTTGATAAACGTTTGACATTTTGAAAAATTACGGTATGATAAGAGTGAAAAAAGCGATTACATGGAAAGGAGTTTGATTATGAATCATCAGAAAGCAGCTAGAGAGGTTAGTAAAGCCGTCGGGGAAGGAAATATCCAAGCAGCCGCTCACTGTGCCACTAGATTACGGCTAGTATTAAAGGATCCAAGTAAAGTAGATCATGCAGCCTTAGATAATAACGACGATGTCAAAGGAACCTTCGAGGCCAATGGTCAATTTCAAATTATTATCGGACCAGGAGACGTAAATAAGGTGTATGCCGAACTCGTCAAATTGACGAATGTTAAGGAAGCGTCTACAGAAGATTTGAAAGCGGTGGCTGCTGAAGGAAAAAAAGTGAATCCCGCAATGGCATTTATTAAAGTATTATCAGATATTTTTGTTCCCATTGTTCCGGCTTTAGTAGCAGGCGGTTTACTGATGGCCATTAACAACGTTTTAACATCACCGAACTTATTCGGGCCACAGTCGGTTGTTGAAATGTTTCCAAACATTAAAGACGTTGCCAGCATTATTAACTTATTATCTTCCGCACCGTTTGCTTTTCTGCCAATTTTAGTAGGTTTCTCAGCAACAAAGCGCTTTGGCGGAAATGGCTATCTCGGGGCAGCGATGGGAATGGCGATGGTTATGCCAGACTTAATTAATGGGTACGGCGTGGCAAACGCGATCGCTGAAGGAAGTATGCCTTATTGGAATATCTTTGGTTTGCAGGTCGCACAGGCTGGCTATCAAGGCTCTGTTTTACCCGTATTGGCGGTTTCTTGGATTTTAGCTACACTAGAGAAATTCTTCCACAAAAAGATTTCAGCAGCATTTGATTATACCTTTACACCAATGTTAGCAATTATTATTACTGGATTTTTAACCTTCATTTTCGTTGGACCTGTCATGCGTACAGTCTCAGATGGTTTGACAGACGGATTAGTTTGGTTGTATCAGACAACAGGGGCCGTTGGTTTAGGAATTTTTGGTTTGTTCTACTCACCAATCGTCATTACCGGATTGCATCAAAGTTTTCCAGCGATCGAAACGACGCTACTAGCGGATGTCGCACGAACAGGTGGCTCATTTATTTTCCCAGTTGCGTCAATGGCGAATATTGCTCAAGGTGCCGCAGCATTGGCTATTTTTGTTTTATCAAAAAATGAAAAGCAAAAAAGCTTGGCCTCATCAGCAAGTATTTCGGCGTTGCTAGGGATCACCGAACCGGCGATTTTTGGGATCAACTTAAAATTAAAATTCCCATTCGTCTGTGCCATGATTGCATCTGGGGTTGCAAGTGTCTCACTAGGGATTTTCCACGTTCTATCGGTAGCGATGGGACCTGCGAGCGTGATCGGATTTATCTCTATTGCACCTAAATCAATCCCGTTCTTCATGATCGGTGTCGTAATCAGCTTCATTTTAGGCTTCCTGCTTACATTTGTTTACGGGAAAAAGAAAATGGAGGTCCCAGCAACTGCAGCCGCAGATGGACAAGAGGCTGTTATGATCAATGAAAATCCAGATCAATCATTAGCGGTGCAAGACGACGTACTATCAGCTGTGGTCACTGGAGAAGTCCTACCATTAAAAGAAGTTAAGGATCCTGTTTTCTCCACAGAAATGATGGGAAAAGGAGTCGCAATCATCCCTGAAAGCGATCAATTATTTGCGCCAGCAGATGGTGTCTTGACCGTCATGTATGATTCGAAGCACGCTTATGGCATTCAAGCCGACAGTGGTGCGGAAATCCTCATTCATATAGGTATTGATACAGTCAACCTTGCTGGACAGTTCTTTTCAACCAACAAGAAAAAAGGGGAGCGAGTGAAAAAAGGGGAATTACTAGGTACATTTGATCGAGAAGCTATTAAAAAGTCTGGTTATGATGATACAGTCATGCTGTTAGTAACGAACTCAACGGCCTATGGCGATGTCAGCACGTTAGATAAGCCAACTGTTACTCAAGGTGAAGACATCCTTGCTGTGAGTAAAGCCTATGAATAGCAAATGGTGGCAGCAGGCGGTTATTTATCAAATATATCCCCGCAGTTTTCAAGACAGCAACAATGATGGAATCGGTGATTTGAATGGGATTGTCCAACGCCTGGATTATTTGGCCTTTTTAGGAGTGGATGCGCTTTGGCTAAGTCCTGTCTATTCTTCACCCAACGACGATAACGGCTATGATATCAGTGACTATGAAGCAATCGGGGCTGAATATGGCACAATGGCAGATATGGATCGATTGATTGAAGAAGCGAAGAAACGGAAAATCAAGATAGTGATGGATTTAGTCGTTAATCACACCTCCAGTGAGCATCATTGGTTCCAAGAAGCGTTAAAAGGTCGTGAGAATCCTTACCATGACTTTTATGTTTGGCGGAAACCCGTTGCAGGGGGACCGCCTAACGAGCTAAAATCAAATTTTGGCGGTTCAGCCTGGACCTATGTTCCTCACCTGGATGAGTATTATCTCCATTTACACTCAAAAAAACAGCCTGATCTTAATTGGGAAAATCCAAAAATGAAGCAGGCAATTTGGAAAATGATGAACTTCTGGTTGGCAAAAGGGATCGGTGGTTTTCGTTTAGATGTGATCGACTTGATCGGAAAGGAACCCGATCGAAAAATTACACAAAATGGACCAAAACTACATGAACTCCTACAAGAAATGAATCAGCACACTTTTGGTAGTTATGATGTTGTGACTGTTGGAGAAACATGGGGGGCCACTCCCGAGGTTGCGGAGCTCTACTCTAGCCCTGAAAGAGACGAACTATCCATGGTTTTTCAGTTTGAACACATCAATTTAGATAAGCAGCCTAGAAAACGTAAATGGGATTTGAAACCGTTAGATCCTCAAGATTTGCATGAAGTCTTTTCAAAATGGCAAATTCAACTGGATCAAAAGGGCTGGAATTCACTTTTTTGGAACAATCATGATTTACCCCGCATCATCTCACGTTGGGGAAATGATTCAGAGGAATATCGTGAACGAAGTGGGAAGATGTTGGCTATTTATCTCCATTTCATGAAGGGAACGCCGTATATTTATCAAGGGGAAGAGATCGGGATGATCAATTATCCGATCAAATCGATTGATGAAGTAGATGATATTGAAAGCATTCGTATGTACGAAGAGCGACTGTCGCAGGGATATTCGATAGAAGAAATTATCACGTCAATAAACGCCAAGGGTAGAGACAACGCACGGCATCCGATGCAGTGGGAGAATCAGTTGAATGCTGGTTTTTCTAAGGATACTCCTTGGCTGCCGGTTCACACCAATTATCCTAAGGTGAATGCAGCGGCCGCATTAGCAGACGAAGATTCTCTTTTTTACACCTATAAACATTTGATTCATTTAAGAAAGCAATTACCGGTGATTGTCGTTGGAAAATACGAAAGACTGGAAACTGGGAATGCTCAGGTGCTTGCCTATAAACGTTTTGATGCGAAGGAGTCAGTCATCGTCGTTGTAAATTTCTCTTCCTCTGTTCAGAATTATCAGTTAGGTGAGTCCGTAATGGAAGGGGACATCCTCATTCATAATTATCCTAAACACAGGATACGACAGCAATTAGAGCCTTATGAGGCCTATGCTGTTCGAAAGACTAACTAACAAGTGCTCTCTGCAGTTTTCGTTGCAGAGAGCACTTTTTTTAGATCTTTTTCCAATGGAAAAGCAACATGGAGAAATCCTCTTTGATGCGCGGAATTGTAATCCCCGCCTGATTTAATTCTGCACCAGATACGAGTTTGCCGGTTGCCGTATTTTTGTAGATTGCCTGTTCCTCCAAGTAGCGAGTCTTTAAGTACTTAACAGGAACTGCTGGTCGAGCAAGTCCGTTAAAATAAATGACTATTGCTTCCTCATCATTTGTAAAGAGCCAAGCCGTTGCAAAAAAATCATCGGCGGATTGTAGACGATAAAACTTACCAAACTGGAACAACGAGCGATGTTTTTTATAAAAAGTGATTTGTTCACGAATTTCTTTCTGTTCATCAGCAGGTAAGTGAGTAAGAGCCATCTCGTAACCAAAGTTCCCACTCATGGCAATCAATCCTCGTGTATGCAGTGAAGTCCTTCGACCAACCTGATGATTCGGTACAGGCGACACGTGGGCACCCATCATGATCGGCGGATACAACAAGCTGTAGCCATATTGGATTTTGCTGCGGCAGAGTGCATCCGTGTTATCGCTAGTCCACGTTTGCGCCATATAATGCATCATCCCTGGGTCAAAACGCCCCCCGCCGCTTGAGCAGTTTTCAAATAAGCAATTAGGATACTTTGTCGTTATGACCTCAAGCACACGATAAAGCCCTAGAACATAGCGATGGTAAATCTCCTTTTGCTGGTAAGCGGGAAAAGCGAAGCTGCCCACTTCTGTAAGATGTCGGTTCATATCCCACTTAATATAGTCGATTTTTCCCGTGGATAGATAGCTGTCTAACATTTCGATCAAATATTCTTGAACGACTGTCTGACTCAAATCTAGGACCAACTGTCGTCGACCCTCTGTTTTTGGATAATCAGGAACCTGCAACGCCCAATTTGGATGCGACTCAAATAAGCGGCTATTTTCAGAGATCATCTCCGGTTCGAACCACAGCCCGAATTTGAGTCCCTTTTGCTGAATCTTTTCCGCCAAACCGGCTATTCCCTGTGGGAGTTTCTCACGATTCTCAAACCAATCGCCTAAAGAAGAGGTATCATCATTACGTTGACCAAACCAGCCATCGTCCAGCACAAAAAGCTCAATTCCCGTATCTTTTGCTACTTCAGCCTGTTGGAGCAAATCCGCTTCATGAAAGTCGAAATAATTCGCTTCCCAAGTATTTAATAAGATTGGCCGCTCCTGATCTTTCCATTGAACAGGAATTAGTTCCTTCTGATAGAGTGTGTGAAAGGTCTGAGACATCCCATTAAGACCGGCGTCAGAGTAACTGATAACGGCCTCTGGTGTTTGAAACGACGCATTTGGTTCCAAACACCATTCGAAGGTTTCAGGCTGGATTCCCAGCTGAACGCGACTGGACCCGTACTGTTCAACTTCTACCTGTGCAGTGAAATTTCCGCTGTAGATTAGATGAAACGCATAAACCTCTCCCTGAAATTCGTTCGTAGTCGAATCCATCAACGCTAAAAACGGCTGGTGCTGAGGACTGCTGGTTCCTCGAGAGCTTTCGATTTTCTGAATTCCTTCATGCAGTGCTTGCCGACCAATCGTCGCTTCATTTGTGTGGGAGCCGTTTAAGGTAAGCATATCGAAATCCGTACGGGGAAGATCGAGCAGCATTGATCCCGCATTTTCAATAAACACCTTTTCTTTGCCACGATTAAGAAAGCGAACACTGCGAGTGACAACGGGATAATCTTTATAAAGTGTATAGTTGAGAATCATCTCCAACTTCTGGACTTCATCAACCAGCAAAATCGACAATGTCTCCGCCTGTTCACCACGTAAACTAGGAAGTCCTTCTAATGTAGGCTTGCCAGAGGAAATAGTATAGCTTTTATAGCTGAAACTCGTCACGTTCGCCCCGTTTTCTCGACGAATTTGATAATTGCCAATACGATGGTCTCCCGTTCCTTGGGTGCTTGTTTCCAGTGGTAAGGCATTCAAGGAAAATGTACGGTCGGATGGATCTGGATTCGTAGCGAAGCCGCGATCGATCCGCTGCAATTCATTGCTACCGGCATAAAAGGGGAGAGACTTGCCAAAGTATCGATGGGTAATAAATTTTTCTTTTTCTATCCCAATAACATAACTGATTTGAGAATTTGATAAATGAAATATTTGCCGTTGATGATCAAATAGAATAGGCATGAAAACAGCTCCTTTATATTATATACTGTAAGCATAAGAAATTAGATGTTGGGAAACAAGAATAAAAAATTTGAGTAAAGGGGTAAAATATTGCAAGATTATTTTTCTCATAGCTATTATTATTTTGACACCTACAACCTGCCTTACTTAAAGGGAATCGGTGTAGGACATGGGGATGAAAATTATCATTGGGACAATGCCGCGCGCAGGGATGATTTAGTTGTATTGCAGTATACGTCGGCAGGAACAGGGTATTTTGAAGTAGAAGGACAGCGCAGTACTCAACGAAAGGGAAGTTTTTTTCTTGCTGAGATCCCTAGTAATTGCTGCTACTATGGAAAATCGGACTGGAGATTTCTATATTTGGAGTTTTCCAAAGACATTCTCCAATGGTTCTATCCTGTAAATCAAACGCTGCATCAAAGTTCAATAGACTTTCAAGAAACACTAAAGAAGGCACATGACCAGCTCAAAAAGCAAGCAGAGAGTCCTTTTTTTGAAAATACTTCATTAGCCTATGACTTGGTTTTGGCAATAAAAAAGGAACTCGTGACACAACGGGTAGAAAAACATCCTTTGGCTAAGGAAATCAAATCATTTTTAGAGCAGAACTACCAACAGGAAATAGGTCTAATCGATATCGAGGAGCGGTACAGTTTGTCCCGCTACAAAGCAATTCGACTATTTGAAAAGGCGTATCATATATCACCCATCGCTTATCTAAAGAAATATCGAATAAAAAAAGCACTGCCTCATTTACTAGATGGGCAACGAAGAGTTCATGAGATTGCTCGATTGGTGGGGATGTCGAATGGCAATTACTTTGCAAAGGTGTTTAAAGTGGAGATGGGAATGTCGCCTAGTGAGTATCGGAAAAACAAGCAGACCTTTAATGAGAAATCCGGTCAATAGAAAAAAGAAGCGCCTTTTTCATTAGAAGCAAAAAACGACTTGTCCATTTTTGGATTCGTCGTTTTTTGCTTCCTAGATAACTATTCAGAAATGATCGCAAACATCGTCGCAAGGTCTTCTGCAGCCATCTGTAACTTTGATTTTTCAATCAGAATATTTTTTCCAGTCATAATATAAGAGGGCATGATTCGAATCCCTTGATAAAAAAGTTCCGTGTTTCTCAGCTTATAGGTGGAGATGGCAGGGACAACGTTCTTCTTTGTCGTTCTTTTAGTGATCTTGTTATAGCATTTCTTCGCCACATCCCCCATCAGCATAATGACTTGGACATTTGGGAACAGAGCCAGTTCCTGTTCTAAATAGGGAAGGCTGCGCTCAATACTGGCGTTGTCGATCGTTGTTTCCTGCTTTGGCGTCTTTATAGCATTCGTAAGGTAGATGCCATGAGCCAAAATATCCTCAATCGTTGAAACTTCAATACCAGCCTTTTGGAACAAGGGAATAGTGGTCTCCATATAGGTCGCATCCGGTGAACCGTAAAAATCATTCTCTGGAGAAGCAGGGACGACCTCATTGATCATGATGGCCTTTATTGTACTAGGATCAATTTTGATGGCATTCAAGTAAATCTGAGGATCCTCCGGCAGCTGCTTTATAATTTCCTGTTTAATATTCATTTTCTGACCTCCTTTAAATCTAGTGTACCGTATTAATCTTGACAGGGAATGTCTAGTTTCAAAAATAGTAGTCTTTTATCCGGAAGTCCTAAGCAAATTATTTTCCTTCAGAAATTAATCGTGTTAGGGTAATTTTATCAACTGATAAGTGGAGGTATTTTTATGTTTTTAGCGATTAATGAAATCAAACACTCCAAGCTGCGTTATACGCTAGTGATGGGAGTTATGTTCTTGATTGCCTACTTGGTCTTCTTTTTAACAGGATTGGCTTACGGGCTGGCACAAGACAATCGAACCGCAGTAGATAAATGGGATGCGGACAATATCCTTTTAACCGAGGAAGCCAACAACAATCTAAATATGTCCATGATCCCCTTAAAAACCTTTGATGAGGTGAAGGCAGATGAAAAAGCCTACCTAGCTCAAACCGCTGGTGTCATAAAAGGGGACAGTGGAGAAAAAATTGATGTCAGCTTTTTCGGCATTGATAAGGACCAATTCATCGCACCAAAGTTAACTAGTGGAAAAATGTTCGCCTCGGATGATGAAGCCGTAGCCGATAGTTCTTTAAAGGATCAGTACAACTTAAAACTTGGCGAAACGGTGAAGATGGCTGGCAATGAAAAAACTCTGAAGATCGTTGGGTTTACGGACAATGCAAAATTCAATGTAGCACCTGTTCTTTATACGACCATCGGGGCCTATCAAGAAATTCGCTTTGAAACACAAGGAGCGAGTGAAAATACCCGGATTAATGCAATTATCACACGCGGGGATGTCCAATCAATCCCAGATGATTTAGAGAAAACAAATATCAAAGACTTTATTAACGAACTGCCTGGCTATAGTGCACAGGTCTTGACCTTTGGTTTCATGATTGGCTTTTTGATCGTGATCGCGGCGATCGTTATTGGAATATTTATCTATGTATTAACAATGCAAAAATCAGAGATTTTCGGCGTCATGAAGGCCCAAGGAATCTCAAGCCGCTATATTTCTAATTCAGTCATCGCACAGACCTTTTTACTAGCAACAGTCGGTGTCGTGATTGGTTTAGGGGCGACACTTGGCACGGCCTTAGTTTTACCAGATGCGGTTCCATTCCAAGTCAATATGCTCTTCTTTGGCGGCATCAGTCTATTAATGATCCTTGTAGCGTTGATCGGTGCGTTCTTCTCCGTTCGCACGATTGTCAAGATCGATCCGCTGAAGGCCATCGGGTAAGGAGGAAAAAAATGAGTGCAATTGAATTTAAACAAGTAGAAAAAACATTCAAAGATGGGGATTCAACCATCGAAGCATTGAAGGAAACGAATTTTTCAGTCGAAAAAGGGGAATTTGTCGCGATCATTGGCCCGTCCGGATCTGGGAAGAGTACCTTCCTGACCATTGCAGGCGGCCTTCAATCTCCCTCTTCAGGTGAAGTGTTGATTAATGATGAAGATTTTAGTGAAAAGAAAGAGAAGGAGCGGGCAAAATTACGGTTCAAAGAAATTGGGTTTATTTTGCAGGCCTCAAATCTCGTCCCATTTTTGACCGTTAAAAAGCAGTTAAAGCTAGTTGATAAGGTCAGCAAAAATGACAATACACAGGTGGCAGAAAAGTTATTTGAGCAATTAGGAATTGCCAGTTTGGAGAATAAGTATCCAGAAGAACTGTCTGGGGGGGAACGTCAACGTGTCGCGATCGCTCGAGCATTGTATCATGATCCGACGATCATTTTAGCGGATGAACCAACCGCCAGTCTAGATTCTGAAAAAGCCTATGAAGTGGTTAAAATTTTAGCAAAAGAGACGAAGGAAAAGAACAAAGCAACCATCATGGTGACCCATGACACACGTTTAGTGAAATTCTGTGATCGAATTTTAGAAATGAAGGATGGCACACTAAAAGAAAAATCAGTTTCTGAGGACGAAAAAGAGTCGGATAGCGTATAATGAGGGTACCAAAGAAAAAATGAGGCGATTCGATGTACGAAGAGATTTTAGATGTTGCCGAAGAATTATTTATGAAGCAGGGGTATAATGACACATCTACGCGGCAAATCGCAAAGATTCTTGGCATTACCCAGCCAAATATCTATTATCATTTTAAAAACAAAGAAAACATTTATTATCAAGTCATGCTGCGGTTGTCCACCGAGGTAGGAGCAAGTTTGACAGAAATAGCTGAAAAAGCGACGAGCTTTGAAGAGAAAATTATAGGAATGGCTTTATACCTGCAGCAGAGGCATCCCTTCAGTCTGTTTATGATGATGCACGATATTCAGCACACCCTCAGTCCTGAAACGGCGAAAAAGCTCTTTTCCCTTTGGCAAGATTCATATAAGCAGCCATTTGTTGAGGTCTTCCAAAAAGAGAGCAACATCAAAGCATCAGTAGATCCTGATTTTGCGGTTCGTCAGTTATTCATTTTGATTTCTGCTTATTTGGACTCACCAGAAGAGACACGGAAAGACAATTTAGAAAAAGCCATTCAACTGTTTTTCTATGGCGTCTTGGACTAAACAGAAAATTCCCACTATCAATAATGATAGTGGGAATTTTTTTACGCTAATACCGCTGCGATCATATCTGGCAATTCTTTTTTCATGACGCGCTTTGTTGCTAGGGCATCAGTGTAGGTAATTGTTTGATCCGCTGCGATTGTTGCCAATAATTGACGCTCTTTTTTTGGAGGGTTGTAGAAGACTTCAATTGAGCTTTCTGCATCTGACCATTCAGCAGAATAATTCGTTTTAGTCTTCAATGATTGATTCAATGCTTCTGCTTGTTCCGCAGTCACGCCGGCACTTGCTGGTTCTTTGACAACATCCGCCAAAATATCTTGAGCAAGTTCTGCCGCTTTGTCCGTGTCTTGATTTTCAGCAGGTGCTGATGATTTGAAGCTTTCTGACCACAAATTGTAGACGCTGTTCGTTAGTTGATTCAACGTATTGGTATGTGGCTTTTGAATGTGGGCATCCACCAATTCTTTGAAAGAGTGATCATGCTCCGAACTTTGGATATGACGTGTTTTGCCGTCAGGAGTCTTCTCCTCAAGGTGAAGTTGATGAGGATTCACTTTGTCAAAGTAGATTTTTACATCACTATGGATGTGATTTGCCAGTGTTTCTTCCACTTGAGCAAATGTTTTGCTGATTTGTTTGTTACGAGTTTTGATTGATTTTTTAATACTTTTTAAGTTCACTAGTGTCATTCAGTCGCTTTCTTTTAAGAATAGTTCTAATCCGATTGTATTATAGCATACTTCGAAAAAAATGCAGTAAGAATAAGGTAAAAGATGTTATTTGAATCAAAAAAACACTAATTTTTGATTAGAATAACGAAAAAGATGAACTAGATAACGTTTTCAATGGCTTCGCTTATTAATTAAGAACTACGCACGCATGTACAAGTTAATAAAAAAGCCGTAGCTATTCCATTGAATAACTACAGCCTTTGAATTAACGTAAATCCTCTAAAAATTCCGTTTTTCCTGGATCTATTTCGTCTTTCATTTTAATGATCTTAGCAGGGGTACCAGCAACAACGGCTCCTGCAGGAACATCTTTTGTTACAACGGCACCAGCAGCAACGACCGCGTCTTTGCCAACATGGACACCCTCTAAAATCACCGCGTTGGCACCAACTAGCACATTATCTTCAACAACAACAGGGGAGGCACTAGGTGGTTCTAGTACGCCGGCCAAGACTGCGCCAGCACCAATGTGGGCGTGCTTTCCGACAGTTGCACGAGCGCCTAAGATTGCACCCATGTCGATCATAGTACTTTCACCGATAGAAGCACCAATGTTAATAATCGCGCCCATCATGATTACTGCCTTATCACCAATTTCCACACGATCGCGAATGAGTGCGCCTGGTTCAATGCGCGCATTGACACTTGAGATATCCAGCATCGGAATCGCTGAATTTCTGCGATCATTCTCAACATGAACGTCTGTGATTTTTGCTTGCTGCTCGTTTAGTACCTCTTGCACGGCCTGACTTTCACCAATCAAGATCCAGGTCTTTTCTTGTCCGAAAAATTGAACCTTTTCTTTGGTGATACCCGTCAAGTCTCCTTGCACATATGCTTTGACAGGGGTCATTTTTTCGGCGTTTTTAATATATTTTGCAATTTCATAGGGATCGGTTAAAGTCATCAAATTCCTCATTTCTTGTCTCAGTTTCTTTTTTTATTCTGGAAAAATCAGCTCTCGTCGATTAATTTCTCCATATCGTATATGCCAGTGGATTTTTCACTTACATATTTTGCTGCTTTAACAGCTCCGCTGGCGAAGATATTTCGTGATAAGGCTAGGTGATTTAGTTCAATGACCTCATCAGGGCCTGCATAAATCACGGTATGCTCCCCAGGGATAGTTCCACCGCGAACAGCGTGAATGCCTAGTTCGGATAGCGGATTTTCCAAATCATTGCCATGGCGACCATAAATATAGGTTTTCTTTTCTTCCACCGCATCATTGACCGCATCAGCCAGTAACAAAGCAGTACCGCTAGGGGAGTCTTTTTTCTGATTATGATGCTTTTCGACGATTTCAATATTGAATTCTTCCTCTAAAACAGGTGTAATCTCACGAATCGCCTTCGCTAATAGGTTAATGCCTAATGACATATTTGCTGAGAAGAACACGGCTGTCTGCTCTGCGGTTTTTTCAATTTGCTTCTTGATTTCATCAGTCAAGCCCGTAGTCGCGACAACGACTGGGATTTTTTTGTCAGCAGAATAATCCAACACCGCTGGAACCGCTGAATAGTGAGAAAAGTCAATAATCACATCGGCTTCAACTTGGCAATCTGCCATCGATTGATAGGTGGGAAAATCCGCCTCGAAGGCTTCACGATCAACGCCCGCAACGACCTGCATTTCAGGCTGCTGAGCGATCATGGTCTGTAAGACTTGTCCCATCCGTCCATTTGCCCCGCTTAAAATAATATCAATCATTTATTTCGCAACCTCCAAACCATAGGCTGACATTTCTTTTTTCAAGCCCTCGACTGTTTCTGCTTTGGCAGCAGAAAGGGGAAGACGGAAGTTTGGTTCAATTTTTCCTAGCAGACCAACACCGGTTTTCACAGGAATTGGATTGACTTCACAGAAAATAGCATGAATCAATGGCAGTTGTGCTAATTGCAACTCTTTGGCTAATTGGAAGTCGCCATCTAGCAATGCTTGCGTCAATTCATGAGTTTGGCGAGGAGCGATGTTCGCGACAGTCGAGATTGACCCTTTGCCTCCTAAAGCCATGATTGGTAAAACTTGATCGTCATTTCCAGAATAAATCGTGAAATCTTCTTGCATAATACGAGCGATCTCCGCAATCTGAGAAATATTTCCACTAGCTTCTTTAATGGCAACGACATTCGGGATCTCTGCTAATCGTTTAACCATTTCTGGAGCGATATTCATATTTGTTCGTGAAGCGACTGAATATAAAATAATCGGCAATTTCACGCTTTGAGCAATTTTTTGATAGTGTAAAAATAGTCCTTCGTCTGACGCTTTATTATAGTAAGGAGTTACGATCAATAAGGCATCAGCACCAACTTTTTCCGCACCAGTAGATAATTCGATGGCATGCTGTGTATCATTGACACCTGTCCCTGCGATTACTGGGATTCGACCATTCACCTTATTGACCACCGCCTCAATGACAGCGATGTGTTCATTATTGGCTAGGGTAGAGGCCTCACCAGTCGTTCCGCAAGCGATGATCGCATCAGTACCTTCACTGATTTGCCATTCTACTAGTTCCTCTAACTTCTTGTAATCGACGGCACCATCGGCTTTCATGGGGGTAACTAACGCAACACCTGATCCTTCAAATATTCTCAAGAGAAACAACTCCTTTTTCTTTTTTTAAAGCCCCTTAAAAAGGTCCTTAGTAGTAGAATTATATCCCAATTATTAACGAATGCCAACGAAAATCTAATGAAAATTTCAAGTAAAGTCAATCAAAAAAGCAGAGGCTTTAATGCCCTTGCAAGTTTAAGCGATACGTCAGCCATAAATCAATTCCTGCGATTGCTAAATAGCAACTTGCAATCTCAACGCCAAATAAAGAAAAGAAAGCAAGAGCCCCGATAGAGTAGACAGAAATTTCTAAAATGAATTTTTTACGACCAGTTAGGACTGTGGGAGACTTCGGAGCCCCATATCTTGCCCAAATAAAAGTAAGTACGCACGCTAAGAAAGCAAAAAATACTCTTTGATAGAGTGTGGAATGTAAGAAAACACCACTAAAAATGCCAATAATCGTTGCTAGCTCCAGTAAAAAGCGCGTAAGTAAAACAATTGCTGCCAAGATTATAACCTCCAAAAAAAGATGTCGTTATAATTAAAGAATAAACGCGAGTCCTACAAATAAATAGGCCCAACGATTGTCTTTTTTGCATAGAAGACACAAGAAATCAATCGATATAACTTTTTTTATTCTAACTAAGAGCCCTACAAACTCCTATTCTTTTCAGTGTATCAATCACGGAGTGAAAAAGCATTAGTAAATTTTTGGGAAAAATTTTTAGATAATTTATAAGATTACTGAGCCGATCATTCGAAAAGATTGAAACAGTAAGTTCTTCGCGCTATTGTTACAACGATCAATGTTTTTAGAGGGGATTTTTTTAAGTGAAACTACTATTATGTGAAGACGAAGATAAAATGCGGGAGCTGCTGAGGAAATTTTTCGAAAAAGAAGGGTATTCGGTAGTGGAGGTTGTGGATGGCGAAGCTGCTTTGGAGAAATTCTATGATGAGTCTTTCGATTTGGCCATTTTGGATTGGATGGTGCCGAAAATGAACGGGCTAGAAGTAGCAAAAGCCATGAAACGAGAACGTACTATTAAAATCTTGATGCTGACGGCTAAGAACATGCCTGAAGATGAGGTAGAAGCCTTGAAAACAGGGGTGGACGATTACTTAGCGAAGCCTTTTCATGCTCAAGTTCTTCTGGCTCGTGTAGCAAAATTATTAGGCGTAATCCATCAAGACCTTCATCAGCCGCTGGTTATTCTCCCGAATGAAAAGCGCGTACTACTGAATGGGACACAGTTGGATTTAACCAGCAGAGAGTACGATGTGTTATTTTATCTATATCAGAATCAAGGTTTGCCTTTGACGCGTGAGCAGATTCTCCTTTCTGTTTGGGGATTGGACAACGAAAATGATGAAAGGACCGTCGACAGCTTTATTCGTATGTTGCGTGAAAAGATCGGGAAAGAATTTATTCAAACTGTTTACGGAACAGGGTATCGTTTTGAGCTTGCGAAAAAATAGTTTGACCCGTGTGTTTATTCAACGAGTAGCCATCATCTTTGCGTTGATCCTGTTGGTTTTGACGCTATTTTATCGCTGGGGTTTTCCTACTTATTATTACTGGAAAATGGAACAGCCGGTCAAGGAGGCGCAAAAACTGATCCAAAACGGAAAAAAAAAGGAGATTTCTGATGAACTTGTGGTGATCGCGCTGGATAATAGCGGCACACCTTCAGAGGAAGAGTTGACCAACGACATTACCTTTCGACTAAGTAAAGAAGGAATCGCCCTTCATCGTTTTTGGGTAGATAAAACAACGATTCACGGCGTCCAGCAGGGACAATCGGTCCAGCGCTTGTATAATCAAACCCGACAGCGAAATGATTTTTATACGGTGTTCTTCTCGGAGGGAAATCAATTCTATCTTGTTGGGACAAGCATCCCTGACTTTCAAGCCGCAGTCCGAACACTTTTTCCCATTCTAATCGCAGCTACAGTGTTATTTTTACTGCTGTTGTTTGCTTTGATTATCCTCTTGGTGCGTAATCAAATCATCCAGCCGATCCGTCGCTTGGAGCAGACAACGCGAAATATTTCTAAGCTGAATTTTACAGATTCTGACAATCAGGAGGAAAATGAGCTCGGTCAGTTAAGTCAATCGATCAATCAGATGAAACGCTCGTTGCAGCAGCATGAAATGGAAATGCTGGAGCGTAATGATCAACTGAAGGCCTTCTCTTCAAATCTAGCTCATGAGTTAAAAACACCGTTATCCATCATGCAGCTGCTAGTGGACGGTGAACAAATGGGGTTAGAAAATCCTGCATTTCTGGAAGATATCGATCAGCAATTGCTAAACATGAATGCCCTGGTGACAAATTTACTGGCCTATAGTCAGCAGATGAAGGAGACGATTCAATTTGAAAGAATCAACATTTCCTCGCTGCTTGAAAAGGAAGTCGCACAAGAAAGGCTCATCGATCAAACCTTTCAAATCGACCTGAAGGCAGAAGCCTGTGAACTGGAAACGAACCCTCAGCTACTAAGTATTGTATTGACTAATTTATTGACAAATAGTATGAAGTACAGCTTGGATAAACAGGTGAAAATAACTGGCAATAAGCAGGATTCCCAGTATCAGATCATGTTTGAGAATAGAGCCAATCCATTGTCCCAGCAGCAATTTTCCCATTTAAAGGAACCTTTTGTGGTAGGAGAAAAGTCTCGCAACAGCCATTTATCTGGGACAGGGCTCGGACTTTCCATCGTCGAACAAACACTTCGTCTCATTGGCGGTGAGTTCAAGCTTCGACAGGAAAACTATTCTTTCCTTGCGACAATCGTATTGCCCATTCAACAGACAGCACAATAATCTGTGCTGTTTTTCTTTTGCACAAGTTTTGCATAATTGTTTCGTATTCTTTTTCTGCAAGGAGGAGAGAGTATGGACAAGAAAACAAAACGAAAGATAATTATCGGAATTCTGACAGCCGCGCTGCTTCTAACAGGCGGGATGCTGGCGATGATCGCCATACATGAAAAAATCGCTCCAGCAGGCATGATGGATAAAACGACGCGATTACAGATTCCATCTGTCAGTCAGTAAACAGATAGATACTATAAGCAAAAGAAAGCAGGAAATTCTATGATCAAAAGACTGTTACTCGGAGTGTTACTACTCCTATTATTTATTCCCATCTACGCATTTAAAATCGAACCGAACTTGGTGGTTGTACATCGATTGCAGCTGGGTGCTTCCTCCAAGCCGGAAGAATTGAAGGTACTTCAGCTTTCAGATATTCAAGTCTCAGAAAGCTACGCTACCAAACGTTTGGACAAGGTGATTCGCAAGGTAAACAATGAGAAACCTGATATTATCGTTTTTACCGGAGATCTATTTGATAACTACAGCCAATACAACCATGAACAGGAAATTATTGAGAAGCTGAAGGAGATGAAGGCGACTATCGGTAAATACGCGGTTTGGGGCAACCATGATTACGGTGGCGGAGCCGCAAGAATTTATCAGCAAGTCATGAATGCGGCCGATTTTGACGTATTAAAAAATGCCGGCGAAACAATTTCTTTGGCAAATGGCAAAAGAGTATTCATCGGTGGATTAGACGATTCATTGCTGGGGTCTCCTTCGATCGATGAAACCTTGAGTTATCGTCAAGGGTATGATTATTCTGTGTTGCTGACCCATGAGCCGGATGTGGCGGATGGCTTCGTGGGAACAAATACACAACTCGTTTTAGCTGGTCATAGTCACGGGGGGCAAATTCGTCTGCCTTTTTATCAGGTGACGAATGTATTAGCGAAAAAATACGTTCGTGGTCTCTACGAACTCAGCGATCATACCAAACTTTATGTAAATACCGGATTAGGTACGACAGCCATCCATGCACGGTTGGGGGTGCCGCCGGAAATCTCTGTTTTTCAATTGCACTTTTGATAAAACGAACAAAAAAAGGGGAGCAGCTACTTCAAAGTATAAGTAGGCTGCTCCTTTCTTATTGGATAATCTCAAACCCATAGCCACGGATATGCTCCTTCAACAGCTCTAAATAGGTCTGAGCCAAAGGACTGAGCTCTAGCTGTTCCTGCTTAAGCCAGCCTAGCGTGATGACATCGTCATACTCTAAAGGAATCGCGACGATTTTGTCGTCGTTTAATTCGCTGCTGATGATCCCAGAGCTGATAGTATAACCGTTTAGCCCCACCATCAGATTAAAAATAGTCGCGCGATCACTGACCTTGATATTCTTCTTGCGATCCCAGGTACTGAGAATCTCTTCGGAAAAATAAAAGGAGTTCGTTTCCCCCTGTTCATAGGACAAATAAGGATAATCCTCAAGATCGGCTAATGTTAACGACTTTTTCGCCACTAAAGGATTGCTGCGACTAACGAAAACATGCGGTTTTGCTTCAAATAATGGAGTGAAAAACAACCCTTTTTCCTTGAATAGCTTCAACATGACCTGCCGATTAAAGGCATTCAAGTATAAAACGCCTAGTTCGCTTTTAAAGCTGGTGAGGTCGTCAAAAATATTTTCCGTCTCGGTTTCTCGCAAAGTAAAATTATACTCGTCAGAATTCACCGTGCGCAACAGCTCAACAAACGCGTGTACCACAAAGGCGTAATGCTGCGCCGACACGGAAAAGTTTTGCTTGCGCAGCGGTTCGTTTTTAAATTTTTCCTCCAGCAAATTGACTTGATCCAAAATTTGACGACAGTATATTAGAAATTCCCGTCCTTCAGAGGTTGGGATAATTCCCTGCTTGTTTCGGATCACTAGCTGAACATTCATTTCACTTTCCAGTTCCTTCAGCGCGTTTGATAAGCTGGGTTGGGTTAAAAACAGCGCTTTTGCGGCCTCATTGATCGAACCTTTTTCAATAATTTTCTCAAAATAAATCAGTTGCTGCAGTCGCATCGCTTCACCTCTTTTTTTAAAGAGTATAACGAAGGTTATAGTTATTGGCTATAACTAGTTATTACTTTTTTCAGTTATTCAAGCAAAAAAAAGCGTGCTATTGTGTACCGTAACACAACTGAAGGAGGAAAAACTATGAGAACAACCATTATCGGGTTTCCTAGAATTGGCGAAAATAGAGAATTGAAATTTGCGACAGAAAAATATTTTAGTGGAGAGCTGTCTAGTGAGGAGCTAGAGGATTTTGCTAAGGATTTAAGACAAAAACATTGGCAGTTAATCAAGGAAAGCGGGATTGACGAAATTCCTAGTAACGACTTTTCTTTTTATGATACGACGTTAGACACGACTTGCTTGTTAAACATTGTCCCACAGGAAGTAGCGAAGCTAAACTTAACGGACACTGAAAGATATTTTGCCTTAGCCCGCGGTTATCAAGGACAAAAAGGGGATATCAAAGCACGACCGATGAAAAAGTGGTTCAACACCAATTATCACTATATCGTGCCTAAATTCGAAAAGGAAACAAATATTTTTGTCAGCGGCGACAAGCTTTTTAAAGAATACTATGAAGCAAAGGCATTAGGCATCGACACACGTCCTGTACTGATCGGACCATTCACCTTACTGCAGC
This sequence comes from Enterococcus raffinosus, assembly GCF_001886185.1. Lineage (GTDB taxonomy): Bacteria > Bacillota > Bacilli > Lactobacillales > Enterococcaceae > Enterococcus_A > Enterococcus_A raffinosus. The sequence goes on from NZ_JXLA01000002.1 coordinate 123,824, forward strand.
TTAGTGAATTTGAACCAGGAACAGATCGCAAAAAAATCACCGACCAATTAATTACGGCTTATGGAGAAATATTGGACAAGCTGAAAGATCTGGGGGCTGAATGGATTCAGTTAGATGAACCTAGCTTAGTGAAAGATTTAACAACCGAAGAACTAGCAGAGTTCAAAGCGATTTATGAACGGCTATTAACGGATCAAGAGATAAAAGTTCTGTTGCAAACATATTTTGGCGATATTCGCGATGCCTACGAAACTGTCATCAACTTGCCTTTTGCAGGGATCGGCTTGGATTTTGTTGAAGGACGTAAAACGGCAGAGTTAGTAGCACAAGGGTTTCCTAAGGACAAAATCTTATTTGCCGGAGTGGTAAACGGAAAAAATATCTGGCGAAACCATTATCAGCAAACAATCGAAACGCTGAAGGACTTTGATCAGAAAAAACTGATTCTAACGACTTCTTGCTCGCTTTTACATGTTCCTTTTACCACCGAAAACGAGGTGTTTCCTGATGAAATCAAGCAGCATTTCGCCTTTGCGAAGGAAAAATTAACAGAATTAGTAGATTTGGCAACCATTTTAGCGGGCAATAGAGAAGCTCTAAAAGACAATCAAGCACTATTTGCTAAAACCCGCTTTACTGAAAATCAAGCCGTTCAGAAAAAAATCCGCGAACTTACGGAGCAGGACTACACGCGCAAACCGGCCTTCCAGGAACGAGAGGCGATTCAAAAACAGGCGTTTGATTTTCCAGTATTACCGACAACCACCATTGGGTCTTTTCCACAAACAAGGGAGGTCAAGCTGACACGAGCGAAATACAAGCGCCAAGAACTCAGTCAAGAAGCGTATGATCAATTTATTGCCCAGCAAATCAATGAATGGTTGAATTGGCAGGAAAAAATTGGGCTAGATGTACTAGTTCATGGTGAGTTTGAGCGCAACGACATGGTGGAATACTTTGGTCAAAACCTCTCCGGCTATTTGTTTAGTAAAAATGGTTGGGTACAATCTTACGGAACAAGAGGCGTGAAGCCGCCGATTATTTGGGGCGATGTCGCTCGAGAAAAGCCGATCACCGTCAAATGGTCCACCTATGCACAAGAGCAAACAGATAAAATCGTGAAGGGCATGCTGACAGGACCAGTGACCATCTTGAATTGGTCCTTTCCGCGAGAAGACATCAGCTTAAAGGATTCAACGCTGCAAATCGCTTTAGCGATCCAAGAGGAAGTATTGGATTTAGAAAAGAATGGTATTCGCGTGATTCAAATCGATGAGGCAGCATTACGAGAAAAACTGCCGTTAAGAAAGACGGATTGGTACTCTGAATATTTAGATTGGTCCATTCCAGCCTTCCGTTTGGTCCATAGCAAGGTCCAGCCAACGACCCAAGTCCATACGCATATGTGCTATAGCGAATTCACGGATATTATTCCCGCGATTGATCAAATGGATGCCGATGTGATTTCCTTTGAAGCCTCCCGATCAAACTTGGCAATATTGGATGAACTGAAGGCGCAAAATTTCCGCACAGCGGTAGGACCAGGAGTCTATGATATTCATTCTCCACGGGTGCCATCAGTGAATGAAATCAAGGAGACCATCAGTAAAATTTTAGCAAAGGTTCCCTTGGAAAAAGTCTGGATCAATCCTGACTGCGGCTTAAAAACTCGTGGGATTCCTGAAACGAAGGCTAGCTTGACCAACATGACAGAAGCCGTAAAACAAGTCAGAAAGGATTTGTAGCCTATGTCCAGTGCACTATCCTTTGAAGTTTTTCCGCCAAATACACAAATTGGCACGGAGAAGCTGTTCAAAACCTTGAAAGAGCTGCAGCAGCTAGAGCCAGATTTTATCAGCGTTACCTGCAGCAATAATCGCCAAACTATAGAAGAGACTACCTTGAAGGTCGCGGATTATATCCATAGAAAGCTGAAGGTTCCAACGATTGCCCACCTGCCGGCAGCCTATCTTAGTCAGTCGCAATTAGCCGAATTGGTGAAACGGCTGGATCAGATTGGGATTAATCAGATTCTCGCTTTGCGTGGAGATATTCTTCCTGATTTGCCGCCTAAAAAAGACTTTGTCTATGCCAGCGATTTGATTCAGTATGTCAAAAGAGAGGCGCCGCATCTCCATATCAGCGGTGCTTGCTACCCAGAATCGCATCCAGAGTCACTAAATCGGATTGAAGATATCAAGCAACTGAAGCATAAGGTAGCGGTAGGCTGCGAACAGCTGATTACCCAGTTGTTTTTCGACAATGATTTGTTTTATCAGTTTCAGGAATCCTGTTACTTAGCGGATATAAAAGTGCCGATTCTTGCAGGAATCATGCCGATCGTCAATCGGAACCAAGCTTTACGACTGATTAAGACGACGAATACGAAGCTACCACGAAAATTCCTGGCCATTCTGGAAAAATACGAGCATGATCCTGTCGCCCTGAGGGAAGCGGGATTGGCCTATGCTATCGATCAAATCGTGGATCTGACTACACAGGATGTTTCGGGCATTCATCTTTATACGATGAACAATGCAGAGGTGGCAAAGCATATCTATCACAACACAAAGAATGTCTTAAATGGACAATGGAAAGCTGGATGATTTTATAAAAGATTTGACAGAGCTAACAAAATGATTATAATAAGATTAATTTAATAGACGAACGTGGAAGAGAAGAGTAATTGACGCTGCTAGATACAGAGACCTCGGCTGGTGAGAAAGAGGACAAAGCAAACTCAATGAAGATGAGCTCTGAGTTTTTTAGCAGGTTCACGCTTGCTAGACGGCCGTGACCGATACCTCACCGAGTTTCTTTATGGAACTGTCGAGGTATTTTTAATAATACGAATTTGGGTGGTACCACGGTTTGATCCGTCCCTTTGTCAAATGACAAAGGGGCGTTTTTTTTTTGTTTTTTGGAAGAAAACCAGCTATAAGGAGTGAGCAGATGGAAACAGCAGAATTTATTCAGCAGTATTATCGAAAAAGAAGAGGAACAGACTCTTTGAAATGGGATGCCTTAAAGGAACGCTACGGCAAAGCGGAGCTGCTGCCGTTATGGGTGGCAGATATGGATTTCTCCGTCCCTGAAGTAGTTCAAGAAACGCTGACGGAAAGGATCAATCACGGTGTTTTCGGCTATTCACTCACACCAAAAGAGTATTTCAACGCGTATCAGGGATGGCAGAACCGCCATGAACAAACAGCATTTCAAGAAGAGTGGTTGTTCTTTACTTCTGGCGTAGTGCAAGCCCTCCATGATTTGATTGCTTGCTTTACTGATGAGGGAGATCAGATTCTCATACAGCCGCCAGTTTATTATCCTTTTTTTGACGTTGTGAAAAATCAGCGGCGACAATTACTCACCTCAGAGCTAGTTAAGACTTCCGATGGTTATCAAATGTCGCTTGAGCATTTTGAAGCACAATTGATCCAACAGAACATTAAGCTATTTATCCTTTGCTCTCCTCACAATCCAGTTGGACGAGTTTGGAGCCGAGAAGAACTTAGGGAAGTTCTCTCCCTTTGTCAAAAATACGATGTCCTAGTGATTTCTGACGAGATTCATTCTGATCTGATTTTATCGGATTATTCCTTTATCTCCGCGGTGACAATCGCGGCAGAATTAGATTTTTTGGATCATTTGATTGTCTGCAACGCGCCGTCAAAGACCTTTAATTTAGCCGCTTTATTGAATGCGCATATTTGGCTGCCAGATGAGCACCTGCGAGAAAAGTATCAACAGTGGGAAAGCAAGCACCATCAAACAGGAAACAGTGTGCTTGGACAAGTAGCGGCACAGGCAGCCTATGCATCAGGAGATGAGTGGCTAGAGGGGGCACTCTCAGTAATCGAAAAAAACTATCAGCTTTTAAAACAAACACTAGCGCAGCAAATTCCGCAAATTAAAGTCAGTGAACTTCAGGGAACCTATTTGGCCTGGCTCAATTTGAATGATTGGCTGCCAAGCTTAGAACTGGAAGAATATATTAAAGAACAGGCAGGCTTAGCCATTGATTATGGCGCGTGGTTTTCACCAAACACTAAGGGTTTTATTCGAATCAATTTAGCCACGAGTCCAGAAAATATCGAGACAGCGATCAAGAATTTAGTAGCGGTTGAACACAAACTTAAAGGAGGAGATGAAGATGAGCTATCATACAGCCACCGAATTAGCACAAATCGGCAATCATAAGGACAAGCAAACAGGAGCAGTCTCAACGCCGATCCACTTATCAACGACCTTTGCCCATCCAGGATTAGGAAAAAGCACCGGCTACGATTACACACGCACGAAAAATCCGACACGAGAAATTTTGGAAGAGGCACTGGCAAAATTAGAAGAAGGCAGTCAGGCAATTGTGACTAGCTCCGGAATGAGTGCGATTCAATTGGTTTTCCAGCTGTTTCCAGCTAAAAGCGAATTTTTAGTTTCTCGCGACCTTTACGGCGGCAGCTATCGCTATTTTGACGAATTGGCGCGGCAAAACGGTTCAGTCTTTCACTATTTTGATGACTATGAAAGTTTAGCAGCACAGCTCACGGACCAGATCACGGCGATCTTTTTAGAAACACCCACTAATCCCTTGATGCAGGAAGTTTCTATCGCTGATACCGCAAAATTAGCCCGCCGCTATCAAGCCTGTTTAATCGTGGACAATACCTTTTCCACTCCCTTGCGGCAGCAGCCCTTAAAAGAAGGGGCCGATATCGTCCTTCACTCCGGCACTAAGTTCTTAAGTGGTCACAATGATTTACTGGCAGGAGTCGTTGTAGCCAAAACCCCTGAGATAGGAGAGAGGTTGGCGTGGTTAAGCAATACAACGGGGCCAACGTTGTCCAGCTTTGATAGCTGGCTCTTTATTCGCAGTCTCAAAACCCTGAAGATACGTTTTGAAGCGCAGGAACGCAATGCGCAGAAAATCGCGAAGGTCTTGACCACTTTTCCGCAAGTAGAGAAGGTTCTTTACCCTGGAATTGGCGGAATGATCAGTTTTTATCTTCAAGACACGAAGCAAATTCCAGCTTTTTTGTCAAAGCTGCGCTTGATCACCTTTGCCGAAAGTCTGGGAGGAGTAGAAACATTGATTACTTATCCAACGACTCAGACACACGCGGATATTCCGACAGAGCTTCGAGAATCCTATGGCTTGACGGCCAATCTATTGCGCCTTTCTGTCGGAATAGAAGATCCACAAGATTTGCTGGCGGATTTGGAGCAGGCACTTCAGTGGCAAGAATAAGTCCTTTAGATAGGAAATGCCATTGCTGCCGCTTTTCAATTGGTTTTACTCTTAAAAAGAACATGATATGATGACAGCGATAGAAAGGAATGAATCAAGTGAAAAAATGGAAAAAAATCCTTTTGATCGTTGTTCTCGCAATTGTTGTTATTATTAGCGGCGGAATCGCCTACCTAAAAACGCAAACCTATTCTCCTACAAATCAGGCCCAGCAAGTGGCTGAACAGGCGGAAGATAAAAGCGATTGGCTCTATTTTCCTTCAAAGGATACCTCTAAGCCGCTGATCATTTTCTACCCCGGCGCACTGGTAAAACCTGAAAGCTACAGTGATTGGGCAGAAACAGTTGCGAAAGCGGGGTATCCTGTTTATATTGTGAAGATGCCATTGGATTTGGCTATTTTGGCCCCAAATCGCGGAGAGAAAATCCTGTCACAACAGCCAAATCGAGACTATGTTATTGGCGGCCATTCATTAGGTGGCGTAATGGCCAGCCGTTTTGCCAATGAACATACGAAAAAGCTGCGAGGAGCATTTTTCCTAGCAAGCTATCCAGATGAAAAAGGCAGTTTAGCAGATAGCAAGATTCCTGTATTATCTCTGACCGCAGAAAATGATCAGGTACTAAATCAGGAGGCTTACAAAAAAGCGAAGAAGGAATTACCTAAAACAACAGATTATCAAGAAATAGGCGGAGGAAATCACGCAGGCTTTGGTTCGTACGGCAAACAAAAAGGCGATGGAAAATCAACCATTACTGATCAGAATCAACAGGTAGCTCAGCGTTTAATTGCTTGGCTAGAGGAAAAAGTGCATACGAAAGACTAAGAAATCATCCTAGATGGTTTCTTTTTATATTTATCGTTATTTTTTAATTCAGTATCTATTCATTAATGAACGGTTTGTTTCACTCATTGTCGTTATAAAACGATAACAATGGCATGAAAGTTCACTCTATATTTTCTAACAGACCCACCTAAAATTCCCTGATGTGTTATTATAACGAAATGAAAGATTGATTTAGGAGTGATCAAGTGAAAAAAGCGATTATCGGAATGGGGATCTGTGTGGGTTTATTAAGTCTAGCAGGCTGTTCCAAAAATGAAACGCATGCGAGTCATAAAAACAGCAAGAACACCGTTCATGTTTCAGAAGATTTCTCATTAACAAAGCAAACTTCAACAACAGCAACCAGCGACAAAAATTTAAGTAGATCATCGACAATAGCCAGCTCCACTTCATCATCTGAGAGCCAGGAAGAGTCAACTAACTCCAGTCTTTGGACAACTCAAAAAGCCAGTGAGCTTCAACAATTCATGGAGAGCTGGGGCATTACTATGAAGCAAACTTACAGGGAATACACACCGAATAATAACGTCAATTTTTATGGGTTGCAGCTGCCGGAGGCTGTTTTAGGCAGTTCAAAGACCTGGGGAATCGCTGTTAATGACGTTGCTGTCTCTGCTGAGTGGTCGACTACTGGCGAATCTTCTTCCGAATACAGCATTGTCGCGGTTTATTCAGACGCAGAAACCGCAAGCGGTTCAGGAGCAAGACACCTTTACTTCTTTGGATTTAATAATAATCAGCCAGTCGTCCTAGTTTCCATGCAAAACCAAGGCATGGAGGATCACGCGCTGCACTTCAAGCAAACAGAAAACCAAGCGCTAACTAGCGGCTTCCAAAATATCGTTGCCAACGGTAGAATCTACTGAACCAGTAAATACCTGGACTTCCATGGATGAAGCGATTCAGTTTTATGAGGATACATATAAAAACACTGCGAACGAAGTCAGCCAACAAATTCTTTGGGAAAATTATCATCGAAGCTGCTGGAGTTTAACAGAACAAGCAGAGAATCGCATGGTTCTCCATTGGAAGAATATTGGTGGCGCTGGCGACAGCTATGTAGCTTTTGAAAAATTCGCTGATCACACGACGATCACTCAATATGATGGCAACAATTCCTATCCAAATAGCCCAAGCAAGGCCTTCAATGTTCGAAACAGCGATCATACCGTGTATTAAAATAGAAGGAAAGTCTATCAAAACAACGATAGGCTTTTTTCTATTTAAACAATTTTTTGAAATCGTTTCCATTATTTTTTGAAGCGATAATCCTTGATGCATCAATATTTAGCTTTTGAGAATCATTATGCTTTAATAAATATTAATATTTTGGTATGCGAAACCCGTGACAAAAGGCGTATTTTGTTGATGTAGATATCTCAACTAAGAATGAATAAAAACAAATTAGAAAGGAGGACCTCTTTTGACAAAACAGAAATTAACCAACCAGCAATTATTCACCTTATCCCGTCCAACACTGGAAAAACGCATTCGCCGGTTTTATTTTGATACGAAAGATGGAAAGACCGCCATCGAAATGCTGATCACATTACAAGTACGAGAAGAATTGTGCGAGACGGATTTTTCAAATATATTAGGGGAGCTGGTGCGACACATTTTTCTAGAAACGCGTTCTACAGCCGCTATGCGCCGTTATTATTTGTATTTCACCGATTATTTCACTAAAAAGGATTGGCAGCTGTTGAACCTTAAATTATTCCCAGCGCAGACCTTTATCGCTGAAAAGCTTGAGCAATTATATACACAGGTCATCGGAAAACCCTTAGCAAGACTTGCGGAATCATGACCATGCTTTTGAAAAAGAGGAGATAAAATGGAAAAGAAAGGAAAGATAGAAAATGATTACCACATTTACTTTAGATGCAGAGTTCGCTAATAGTGATGGCAGCTCTCAGCATTTACGTTTAAAAAATTTTGATCCAACTAAAATAGCCGAGGAAATCAAAGCCTCGTTAACAAAATTGACACAGCTGAACCTGTTTGAAAAAGACGGCGTCGGTTTATTTAAAAAGGTCCTGCATGCGACCATTATTGAAAAAAGAGTCGAAACCATTTTCGACAAACGAGTGGAGACGCAAACAAAAGATTCATCAACGAGATTAATGGAACAAGCCCAATCTGAAACTCTCCCAGTAGAAGAAACAACATCTTACGTTCAGCCTTCAATTAAAGAACGTGCTACTTTTGATACACTTCAAAATTTAACCATCACGGAGGAGCGACCAGCGCCTGGTACGCTGATTCAGAAAATTGAACTGCCGAAGGGTCTTGATCCGTGGTCCCTGAATGAAAATCAAGCCATTGAGCTGTTACAGGCCTGTATGCCGTCTAATGCCACGTTAATGAATGTCGAGGTGGACGATCAGTCTGTTCCGGCAAGACTCATTATTACGGAGGCGGTAGAGGATCAGCCTATTTCCTCAGAAGCAGAGGAGGTCACCGAGACTCTGCCAGAAAAAACGAGAAAAAGGCGAAAGCGGCTGATTGATCGGATTCGAAAACGCGAATAACCAGCAGTGTCTGTCTCATCAAAAAATCCAACGTTGGTATGAGACGACAGTTATTTCTCATAACTAAAATTTTTGCCCGCCAAACCAGCGGGCTCTTTGTCATGCAAAGCAATCTTGTCTTAAATAGAAGGATTGAAGCCAAAGGGAAACGTGATGATAACGTTCAGTCGTTTAAAGAATTTTCCAAATCATCCCACAAATTTCAGCTGAAAAGAGGATAGGGCTTATCAGGATACTCATTCTGCAAATCCAATGACGTTTTTGCACGAAATTCCCAAAGGCATCCATCTCAGCTACGCCATTGTAAACCTCTTCGCCAATCATATAATCTATCGCTAAAAATTCTGTCTTTGTCTTTTCAAACTTTTCAATAATAACCTCGGCTCTTTTTCTTAAAAGTATGTCTTCATTTGCAAGTTTTATACTATAGTTACTCCCTACAAAGAGTTTTATTTCACCTACTTGTTTTATACTCGCATTCTCAGGTATTCCTTAAAAGCATATCTAGATATCAGATATAAGTATTGGATATCTGTCTGTTCATAAAATAGAATAAATGTAGAAACATTGCCAAACAAAAGCAAATTGACAGTATAGATTATCTGTTTTTATTTCGTAACTTTAAGGTGTTGATCATAAAAGGTCTAACTAACTTTATCCTATGTCAACAAAGAAAATGAAAAAGGAGCGTTTTTACAATGAATGAAAAGTTAAGCATGACCCAAGAATGGGACAAAGTATTTCCAAAAAGCGACAAGGTGAATCATCGAAAGATCACCTTCCACAATCGCTACGGCATTACCCTAGCAGCTGATTTGTATGAACCGAAGAATGAGAGCGGAAAGCTGCCAGCCCTTGCGGTTAGCGGACCCTTTGGCGCAGTGAAGGAACAATCATCTGGTCTATATGCTCAGACGATGGCGGAAAGAGGCTTCCTTACGATTGCTTTCGACCCATCCTTTACTGGAGAAAGCGGTGGACAGCCTCGTTATGTCGCTTCGCCAGATATCAACACGGAAGATTTTCAAGCGGCGGTTGATTTCTTATCCTTGCAGGACAACGTTGATCCTGAAAAGATCGGCATCATCGGGATTTGCGGCTGGGGCGGTATGGCTTTGAACGCCGCCGCGATTGATACCAGAATCAAAGCGGTCGTACCTGTGACCATGTATGACATGTCTCGGGTGAATGATCGTGGTTACTTTGATGCGATGGATGAAGAGGATCGCTACGAAGCGAAAAAGACGTTGAATGCCCAAAGAATCGAGGATTATAAAAATGGGGAGTACGCAAGAGCCGGCGGAGTCGTGGATCCTTTACCAGAGGATGCTCCATACTTTGTCAAAGACTACTATGATTACTATAAAACCGCTCGCGGCTATCACAAGCGTTCTTTAAACTCAAATGGCGGATGGAATACAACCTCCTCATTATCCTTCATGAACATGCCGCTGCTGCAATACATTAACGAAATCAAAAGTGCGGTGCTCTTAGTTCACGGAGAAAAGGCACATTCCCTATATTTCAGCAAAGACGCTTTCGCAGAATTAACAGGGGACAATAAGACCTTAAGAATTATCCCTGATGCTTCTCATACGGATCTTTACGATCAGGTTGATGTTATTCCTTTTGATGAGATTACTGATTTTTTGCGGGAGAATTTGGAATAGGGCGAAAGACTAATCATGTGTTTTATCGATTGCTATGAAAAAGCGGAGTAACCAAAAAAGGTTCTCCGCTCTTTTGTTATTGGTGCATTGTATAAGTAACTTTTTGTTTATTGAAAAAATATTTTTTATATGTTCGATGAAGTCTTGACCTCCTAAAAACTTTTTCCATAATCGACTAAGCCCTTGCCTTGGAGCCCACTCCATGGTTTATGATAAGTTAGAAATAGAAGGAGGCGAGACGAATGAATATAAAAAAAGCTGCAGAGATGTTTGATTTGACGACGGACACATTGCGTTACTATGAACGTGTAGGCGTTATTCCGCCTGTTCATCGTAATGAAAGTGGCTACCGCGAGTATTCAACAAATGATTTGAACTGGATTTACTTGGCGAAGAACTTACGAAACGCAGGACTATCTGTTGAGTCATTGATTGAGTTTGCCAATTTGGCTCAATTACGAGAAACACAGAATGTAGAAGAAGCTCAGAAACAAATTTTGGCCGATCAATTAGAGGAACTAGATAAAAAAATAGCAGAGATGGCAGACGTTCGAGAACTCTTATCCTACAAGATCGAAACCTATGACGATCATATCGCAAAATTTAAAGCCGGAGAAATGCCCTCTGATAAAGTCGAGAAATTATGGGAACGAAAAAAATAGAGCCTTTCTCTTGCTATGGAGTTCACTTCAAGGTTTAGGATGATTCATGTAATACAATTTAAGGAGGAAATGACCATGCGAACAATTCAATTAAACAACGGTGTAAAAATGCCACAACTAGGATTTGGTGTTTATCAAATTCCTTTAGAAGAAACAGCGGAAGCTGTGTATCAAGCAATCAAAGCAGGCTATCGTTTGATCGATACAGCTTCTATCTATGGAAATGAGAAGGAAACCGGCGAAGGAATCAAACGGGCGATTGATGAAGGTCTTACTACTCGTGAGGAACTTTTCGTTACGTCTAAACTATTCATTCTTCAAGCACCAGAAGAAAAAGCAGCAGAAACAATTGAACAATCCCTTAATGTAATGGGACTTGATTATTTAGACCTTTATCTGATTCATCAACCTTATGGTGATGTATATGGCGCATGGCGGGCAATGGTTGCCGCACAAAAAGCAGGGAAATTAAGAGCAATTGGTATTTCAAACTTCAAATCAGCGAAAATGATCGAATTTGTTGGCTTGAATGATGTAAAACCACAAATCAATCAAATTGAAGTAAATCCTTGGAATCAACGAATTGAAGACCAAGAATGGCATGAAAAATATGGTGTGCAGATTGAAGCATGGGCGCCTTTTGCTGAAGGACATCATGACTTATTCACGAATCCCGTTTTAGCTGAGATTGGCGAACAGTATGGCAAATCAGTGGGACAAGTAGTTCTACGCTGGTTAATGCAGCGAGGAATTGTTGCCTTAGCAAAATCGGTTCGCCCAGAACGTATGGCAGAAAATATTAATATCTTTGATTTTGAATTATCAGACGCAGATGTTGAAAAGATCTCCGCATTGGATAGGAAAGAATCCGCCTTCTTTGATCATGACGCACCACAGCAAGTAGAGTGGGTTATGAATCGAATGTTAGACACAGAAAACTAATCTATAAATATATCAAACGATAATCGCCATCCCTGAGCTGAACGCTGTCTTTTTCCAAGGAGGGTACGCTACAATAGAAGTGTATCAAACAAATAAGGAGGGATTTTTGATGAAGGTTATTGTATTAGGATCTTCACACGGCGGCTATGAAGCGGTCGAAGAGTTACTATTGGCTCATCCCAAAGCGGACGTGCAATGGTACGAAAAAGGCGACTTTATTTCATTTATGGGATGAGGAACGCAAATGTATCTCGAAGGAGTCGTAAAGGATGTTAACTCTATCCGTTACATGACTGCCGAAGAGATGGAACGACGCGGGGTTCGCGTTTTTACCAACACTGAAATTACCAAAGTAATACCTGACAAACATGAAGTAGAAGTACTTGATCATGTTAGCGGAGAAACTCGTACGGAAGCCTATGATAAATTGATTTTAAGCCCTGGAGCAAATCCATTTATTTTACCGGTTCCGGGTCATGACCTGAAAAACATTGAAACGATGCGGGGACGTCAGGATACGATCGATCTGAAATTGCATTCAGTAGACCCAGATATCCAAAACGTTGTCGTCGTTGGCGGCGGGTATATCGGTATTGAAGCTGCGGAGGCTTTTGCTAAGGCAGGGAAGAAGGTCACACTGGTGGATATCATCACCCGTCCATTAGGTGTCTACCTTGACAAAGAATTCACTGATATCTTAGAAAAAGAAATGACAGACAACGGCATGACATTAGCGATGGAAGAAAAAGTCGTTGAATTTGTCGGTGAAGACGGCAAGGTCAGCAAAGTGGTAACAGACAAAGGAGAATATCCAGTTGAGATGGTCGTGATGTCTGCGGGTGTCAGACCCAATACAGCTTGGCTGAAGGATGCGGTGGACATGCATCCAAATGGGATGATCAAGACGGATGAATATATGCGGACAAGCGCTGAAGATGTTTTCGCAGTGGGAGATGCGACCTTGATTCAATACAACCCAGCTCAAACGACTGTCAATATCGCTCTTGCGACAAACGCACGAAGACAAGGACGCTACGCTGTGAAAAACCTAGAGGAAGCAAAATATCCTTTCCCTGGTGTACAGGGCTCATCGGCATTACGAGTGTTTGATTATAAATTCGCTTCGACTGGTTTGAATGACCAAATGGCGGATCGCTTGAAAATCAAGACAAAATCGGTCCTATTGGATCAAGAAACCTTGATGGATTTTGTCCCAGCGGATATGAAAGAGCGGATGCTATTCAAGCTAGTCTATGATCCAGAAACTCATGCGATTTTAGGGGCTCAAATCATGTCGAAAAAAGATCTGACAGCCAACATCAATGCGATCTCGATTGCGATCCAAACGAAATTTACCATTGAGCAGTTGGCATATGCGGACTTCTTCTTCCAGCCTGAGTTCGATACGCCATGGAACCTACTGAATATGGCAGGTCTAAAGGCGCTTCAACAGGAAAACGAGGCTTAGCAGACAGGTATTCTTTTAAATAGATGACAAAAGGACCCACTTTACTTGGAGATTCATGTAAGGTGGGTCCTTAATAATTGTCAAATAAAGAATAAAGACCGTCTTTATTGATCGAGCAAAAAAAGTTATTTCTACGTAAAAATACTTTACTCCTACATTCGGCGGTATGGAAGACTTTCTTTCGTCTAATCCAAGAAACGGCTGCTCCACTCTGTAATTTGCATTCATCATCTCCTAACGTATTCTCATAACCCAAAATTTTAATAGGAAATCCCTTGCAACTGAAGTTTTGTGGTGTATTTCACCCGCATTTTGGTCATTCATAGGGAATCGTGTAATTTTTAAATTCCAAAAAATGAGGTCTCTTAGAAAATAATAAGATACCAACGAAACTACTAAATATGTTTCAGTAAATCCTCTTTTTCAAATTTAATATAATCAATAAATCTTTGTACAGCAGGAGATTTATATCGTAATGAATTTTGCGCTAGGTAAATTGTCTGAGTAAGGAAAGGCTCCTTAAGACGAATCTCCTTCACACTGAAATTTTCCATAATACTTGATTGCGGAAAGATTCCAATACCAAGATTTTTGCTGGTTAGGCTAAGAAGAGTCAAATCATCCAGTACTTCATAAGAAATATTAGGTATCATCTTCTTTTTTGCAAAGTAGCGATTAATTAACGGACGGAGCGTGCTCGGTTCATGAAAAGTAATAAAATCATAAGTTATTAGTTCTTCAAGTGTGTAATATTTATTGCTTGAGAGAGGCGAGTTTAAACTTGCGATAAAAATAACAGGTTGTATGTGGATCGGTATAATTTCTAAATCTGGAAACTGCGCAAAAGTTGAAAACTGTTCGTTGCCTGTAAAAAAAGCCACATCATAAGCGCCATCTTGAAGTTGGGTTAATAAATTGATTGTATTGTTTTGACTAACTCGAATTTTAGCGTGACTTTTTTTGGCATAATTTGCTAATAAGTTCGGAATGAATACAGGTCCTAAGGAATAGACGAACCCCAGATCGATTCGGCCACTTTCAGCATTCGTCAATGCATACAATTCTTTCTGTACAATCTCAAGTTCGTTCATTGCGCGATACGCTCGCTGCTGGAAGAGTTTGCCATATTTGTTCAATTGAATGCCACGACCAACACGATCAAAGAGTTTGGCAGCTAAACCTTCTTCAAGTTTACTGATAGATTTACTTAAGGCAGGTTGGCTGATAAATAATTCATCTGCGGATTGTTTCATATTTTCAGTATTAGCTAAATGGAGAAAGTAACGAATCTGTTGGATGTTCATTTTAATCACTCCTTTAGAGATAGTATAGCTTATTTTGATAACTATTAGTTATTGATATAAGAAAAAATGATATTAGATTTTATGGAAACGCTACCTTAATATAGAGGAAAGGAGGCGACGTTTTGGGTACGAAGAAATCAAAGTTAATGAAAGCCAGTGAAGCAGTTCGATTAATTTCCAATGATGAGGTTGTTGGTTTCTGCGGAGCAGGTGGTGGTATCACTGAACCTACAAAGGTGATTGAGGCTTTAGCGCAACGATTTAAAGGGGAGCAGCTACCAAAAAATCTGACGCTGATTCATACGACAGGGCTTGGCGATAGAAATGATCGTGGGATGTCCCCACTAGCACAACAAGGTATGGTCAAACGAGTGATCGGAGGTCATTGGGCGCAGTCCCCTCGATTGGCGGAAATGGCAGAACGCAATGAAATCGAGGCATATAATTTTCCACAAGGGATCGTATGCCATTTGATTCGAGCGGCGGCTTCGAAACAGCCGGGCATTCTAACTCATGTTGGATTAGGAACCTTTGTTGATCCTGAACAAACAGGTGGTCGCCTAAATAAAAAAACCACGGAGCCATTAGTGAAGAAGCAAACAATCGATGATAAAGATTATCTTTTTTATAAAACTACACCACTGGATGTTGCTGTCATCAGAGGGACGACAGCAGATACCGACGGCTATATATCAATGGAGGATGAGATCATTTACGCCGATGCATTGGTCATGGCCCAAGCTGCCCATAACAATGGAGGAAAGGTCATCGTCCAAGTGAAAAGAGTGGTCAAAGCCGGAACCATTCATCCAAGGCAAGTCAAGATTCCAGGTTTCTTGGTGGATGCCATCGTGGTGGATGAGGAGCAATCACAGATGTATGTTGGTGGTGTCAATCGCTTCATCTCAGGAGATTACATTTTTTGTTCAGACTCAAGTGAGCTGATTCCGCTAAATCAACGGAAAGTAATTGGTCGTCGAGCGCTCTTTGAAGTTTCTCCTGGCGATGTTGGAAATGTTGGTGTCGGGATCGCGGATGGTATCGGGATTATTGCTAGAGAAGAAGGAGTACAAGATGCCTTCACTTTGACTGTTGAAACAGGAGCGGTCGGGGGTGAATCTGCTCAAGGAATCTTTTTCGGAGCGACATTAAATAGTCGAGCGTTAATGGAAATGCCTGCACAGTTTGATTTTTATGACGGTGGTGGTTTGGATGTTTGTTACTTAAGTTTCGCAGAAGTAGACAGAGACGGAAATGTCAATGTTCACCGTTTTAATGGAAAAATTGTTGGTACAGGCGGCTTCGTGGATATTTGCCAAAATACACAAAAAGTCGTGTTCTGCGGTACGTTAACAGCTGGAGGATTAAAGACCGCAATTGGTAATCAGCAAATCGAAATCGAGCAGGAAGGTTGCTTCAAAAAATTTATCGACAAGGTTCCGGAAATCACATTCAACGGGAAAGACGCCATTCAAAGAGGTCAGGAAGTTTACTATGTGACAGAGCGAGCTGTTTTTAAGCTAAAAGTAAACGGACTAGAGTTGATTGAAATCGCTCCAGGTGTAGACTTTGAACGCGATATAATCCAGCAAATGGCGTTTCGCCCAACAGTTTCAGAATCTTTGAGTAAGATGGATGCACGCTTATTTAATGAAGACATCATGGGCATCAAAAATGAATGGTTAGAAAAACAATTAGGAGGAAAATAAAAATGACAGAATTACCATTGAAAGTAAATGACACCTGTTCTTACACTAAGACAATCAGCGAATCTGATGTGTATCTCTACGCGGGAATCACAGGAGATTTCAGCCAAATGCACATGAACGCGGAATTTATGAAAACAACGCCGTATAAAGAGCGAATCGTTCATGGCGTATTGACGTTTTCATTTGGCTGTACCGCATCAACACTGATTCAACAACAATTGAAAGCAGAAATTCCAAGTGTTTCTTATGGCTATGATAAATTACGTTTTATCAAACCAGTCTTTTTTGGGGATACTGTGACTGCAAAATACACCGTAAAAAAAGTCGATGTTGAAGCTATGAAAACCTATTCCGATGTTGAAATATTTAACCAGCACGGTGATATCTGTGTGTACGCACAACACATTTTGAAATTCATTCCAGAAGAGGAGATGGATCGATGAAATTTTGTTTTTTAGGTGCTGGAGCGTTAGGCAGTGCCATTGGCGGTACCTTAGCTCGTAATGGGAAAGAAGTCTATTTAGTGGATCAATGGCAGGAACACGTAGATCGAATCAATCAAGAGGGTTTGATTTTTATTGAAGGGGAAAAAGATATCCGTATCCCGATCAAAGCGGTGACAGACCCTTCATTACTTGGGCCGATGGATGTGATCGTTGTCTTAGTAAAATCATTTGCGACAGAAGCCGCGATCAAACAAGCGGCACCGTTGATTGGACCTGAGACTGTTGTTATGTCCTTACAAAATGGTCTTGGTAACGAGAAGATTATCGAAGAGGAAATTGGTTCAGAAAAAATTATCGGTGGAAAAGCCTATGTCGGTGGTGTATTGAAAGCCCCGGGAAAAATTATTCCTGGCGTTGTCGGCAAAGAAATTTGTATTGGTGAAATGACCGGTAAAACAACGGAGCGCATCCAGAAAATCGCTCAAGAATTCAATGAGGGGGGGATCATCACAAAAATAAGTGACAATATAAAAGGGATGATCTGGGATAAATTGCTCATAAATGTCGCGACTGGCGCATTAGCCGGAATCACAGGTTTAGGATATGGCGATCTCTACAAAATCAAGGATATCGAAGAAACGGCCTTTGCGGCGATCGAAGAAGGGATCAATGTGGCAAAAGCAAACAAGGTCATATTGATGACTGAAAAGCCGAAAGAGATTTGGGAAAAAGCGGCGGCAGGTTTGCCCTATGGATTCAAAACATCGATTTTACAAAGTCTCGAGAAAAAGCAACGTTCAGAAGTGGATTTTATTAACGGGGCAGTGGTTCGTTGGGGAAAGAAATTGAATGTCGAAACGCCTGTTAATCACGCTTTGACTGCCTGTGTCAAAGGAATCGAAATGCGAAATGAGGTGACATCTATTGAATAGAGCATATATCGAACATGTTGCAATCTATGTGACAGATATTGATTGGTATATTGATTTTTTTGAAAACACCTTAAACTTTACGGAACGTATGCGTAAAGTAGAGAACGGACAGCCAAGACAGGTCTGGTTATATGGAGGGATTCAATTGATCGAAGTTGAAAAAAATCACCTCACTGGGAAATTAGGACATCTCGGAATTATGGCGGAGAATCAGCAAGAAGCGCTAAAAAAAATCAAACAATACGATGTTGAACCAATGCCACAAGGAAATAATTGGTGGCAATTGCCAGACGGGCTTTGTATTGAAATCCTACAAGCCAAGCTAGGCACTGTTAAAGATATCTTAGATGTTACACCGTGGAATTAAAAGGAGGAAAAAGAATGAAAAAAATATTAATGCTTCATGGAGTGAACCACAATATGTTTGGGCATCGTAATCCAAAACACTATGGAACAGTAAGGCTCAACGAGATTAATCAAAACATGGAGAGTCTTGCTAAAGAACTAAACGTTGAAGTTGAACACTATCAAACTAATGATGAAGGGAAAATGGTCGATCGAATTCACCAAGGTTACAGAGACAAAGTTGATGCCGTGATCATCAATGCAGGTGCCTGGACACATTATAGTTATGCGATTCGCGATGCATTGGAAATCTTAGAAGTTCCCTTTATTGAGATGCACATGTCCAATGTCCATGCCCGCGAAGAATTTCGTCATCATTCAGTTTTTTCAGAAAAAGCTGCTGGTGTGATGTGTGGCTTTGGATTTGAGACCTATCAGTTAGCACTACGAGCTGCAGACCATTTGACTAAATGAAAATAGATATGTGATTTTTCGTCGTTAAGTGAGAGCTTAGTCTTAAATATTGCTTATTAATTCAAGTTGGATGAAACATGATAATTTTTTATGATTAAATTTGGTTCTAACACTGAGTTAAGTGATTACAAACAAAAAATGACTTAGATAAAACCCTCAAGAGAAAATACACTCTTGAGGGTTTACTAAATCATTAAATGAAACAACTTTATTTGATGTTTTTTCTAGTGTAGTGAGTCGACCGTTCGCACTGAATTGAAAACCTGGTTTATTTACTTAACTAATCGTTTTTAATATCTATTTTTATGAATAGATTTGGATAGAAATGCTTACGTCAAAATCACGTCCACAGATCATTCATAGCATCGCGTTTTTTCTTCCCGGCGATATGAGTATAGACGGTTGTTGCGGATGTTCCAGATTGTCCCAGCTGCTCCGCAACTTGAACAAGGGAATTGGTTTTACTGTATAGCTGAGTTGCTACAGAGTGCCGGAGCTTGTGGGGGGAGATTTTGATTTTGAAGGCTTCGGAATATTTTCCCACCATGGCTTCAACAGCACCGCTGGCGATGCGTTTGGCTTTGCCGCGATAACGTGTTAAAAAAAGGGCGGATTCGTTTTCGTCTGGCTGATATAACTGCTGCCGCTGAGCGAGATAAACAGTCAAATATTCAATGGCGATAGACGAAATGACTACCATATCCCATTTCCCGCCTTTTCGATAAACCCGAGCTTCACCGGCAGTTAAATCGAGATCCTGTACGTTCATGTTCACGAGCTCTGATAACCGCATACCTGTGCCAAGAAATAGACCAATAATCGCAAGATCCCGAACTTGGTTTTTCTTGAAGGCGGTGATTGCTTGCCGGGTTGCTAGGGTATCAATGTAGCGATTCTCAACAAACTCTAAAAAATCTAATGCTTCTTCATCCAAAAATAATTTCTTCTCGATGGCGGCGCCTCGCTCGGCCATCGTCTTATTATCCTTGACATTTGCGACTTTTCCCATCATATTGTGTTCAAGATAGGGTTTTCCGGTAGTGCGATCTATCGCTTCACTTAAATAATTGAAGAGGGAACGCAAGGCGGTGACCCCTCGTTGAACTGTCGCATTTTGCCGCAGGGGAAGGGCTTGCTCGCTTTCTTCTAAACGCTTTTTAGTGGACTCTTTTAAAATTTTCGGTGCTTTGACGAGATGTGCTTTATAGAATTCTAAGTCTTCTGGCCAAAGTGCCGCAAATTCTGCCAGGGTAATCTCCGAGAGCTCTTCGGCTGAGGAAAAGCCTTCTTGAATCAACCAATTTAAAAAGCGTCGATATTCCTTGGCATATTCATATAGGGTGATGGAGGAATACTGATCCCCACTTTTTTTTCGGAAATAATTTTGGACGAACCAAGGGAAAAATTGGATTTCCTCCTCCATTCGTCGATTGGCTTCCTGTTGATTCATCTGTGCCAACTCCTTTATAACTAAAAGTATAAAACAGAGAGCAAACGTTGTCAAACAATGGTTATTTTATAATGCATACTCATCATCTAAATAGATTTTATCGTCTCATATCGGTTATTTAATAAATTAAGAAAGAAAAAATAGTTGTTCATTTTTCGAAAGATTTTTCTTGTAATAGAAGCTATACTTTAATCGTAAAGCAAGGGGAGGGAGTAAGAATGATTACTTCAAAGAAAAAACGAGAAGAGTATTATCATGCACTAAAGGAACGCGACCGAAACTACGATGGTATCTTTTTCGCCGGAATCAAAACGACCGGGATTTTTTGTCATCCAACATGTCGCGCTCGTAAACCCAAATTCGAAAATTGTGAGTTTTATCTAACTGCGGAGGAGGCTTTATTGGCGGGATATCGACCCTGTAAAATCTGCCAGCCGCTGTCCTTTCCGCAAGCCATTCCAGAAGAGGTTCAATTGTTAGTGAATGCCGTGGAGGAGCATCCAGAAAAACGCTGGACGGAAGCAGATTTCTCTGCTATTGGGCTAAATTCTGCCACTGCGAGAAGAAAATTCAAAGAGATCTACCAGATGACCTTTGTTCAATATGCCAGAGCTCGCCGAATGGGCTTAGCTTTTAAGGAAATTCGTAATGGAAGCAAAGTCATCGATCAGCAGCTGGAAACAGGCTATGAATCTTCCAGCGGGTTTAATGATGCTTTTACGAAAATCATGGGAAATCCCGCAACAAATGCGTCAACTCGAATCTTGAACGCCTCCTTTATTTCCACACCAATCGGTCGAATGCTCTGTTTGAGTGATGAGGAGTACTTGTATTTACTAGAGTTTGAAGATCGCCGCGGGCTGGAACGGGAAATTGAACAATTGCGCATGAAGCATCAATTTCGGATCATTTATGGTCAAACGATCATCCATCAGCAGGTGGAAACACAATTAGCAGAATACTTCAAAGGTGAGCGTACCAACTTTTCACTACCATTGTTCTACGATGGTTCCCCTTTCCAGAAACAGGTCTGGAAAATTTTAGAAACTATACCTAGCGGACAAACCCTAAGCTATCGAGATATTGCTCTCCAGCTAGGGGATAAACACAAGGTACGCGCGGTAGGTCGGGCCAACGGGTTAAATAAAATCGCCATCATAATTCCTTGCCATCGAGTAATCGGCAGCGATGGAAGCCTCACTGGCTATGCTGGCGGCTTGGAACGAAAGCAGTATTTACTGAATTTGGAAAAAAGAACCTCAAAACAAGACAAGACGCATCCAAACGATTAAAAATTTTTGGTTAAGACGAAAGACTTATTGAATAAATAATAATATTATGTTAACTAAAAAAGAACTAGTAAAAGAAATAATCTTTAACTAGTTCTTTTTTTCGGATTAATCAAACCGAAAAATTACCACCACAAAGAGTAGGAACAGAACAAATACTACGGCCAACAGACAAAAGACTTTCCGTTTCAGCTTCAAAAACTGAGCCGTTTCCGTTGTATTCATTCGACTGGTTGTTTTCCGACGGGTAAAGAGATATAGCAGCAGACCCTCACCATGTTGTCCACCAGCCGCCACGATCGACCAAAATTTCGGATTCTTGATCCCGCGACTTTTCGCATCCATCATAACAAGGGAGTAGATATAGTAACACATACAGCCAGCAGCAATTACCAGCAAGGTCATTAAAAGAATCATAATCAGTGTTAAACTCATTGCAATCGGCTCCTAAATTTTTTTGATAATCAAGTAGAAAAGGGAGAGACTATTCGCGCCGATCAAGGCAAAGATAATCAGTAGAAACACTTCATTCATTGTTTGATTGACTAAAAGAACCACCATTAGTAGAACATTTACGAAAAGCATCGCAATAAAAATTTTCAAAAAGTGGTTCACAACGGTATTCTCCTGCAAATGCTTGACCATTTCTCGATCTCCTTTCAATAATTCATCTAAAGATAGCTGATAGATTTCTGATAAGCGAATGATTCGTTCAATATCAGGATAACTGCGACCATTTTCCCAATTAGACATGGTTTGACGAGTAATCCCTAACTCCTCAGCTACATGATCCTGTGTGAAATTTAATTCATTTCTCCGTGCCTTTAAGCGTTGTCCAACTTCCATTTTCTACACCTCAATTTTCACCGATCTTTCTTTAAGAATAAATCAAAATTCCTTTACCTGCGAGAAAAAGTTAAGTAAAAAAGCTTTTACGTACTGATAAATCAATGATTAGTGAGTGGAGATAACTAGTAAAAGTTGGAAAGCACACAAGTTTTCAACTAAAAAAAAGTTGACATTAAAAAGGAATCAGAGTATATTCCAGATAGATACCGACGGTAGGTATGTTATTGTGAACCGTTTTAGAACCGAACAGATTAGAAACACTTTCTTCTATTTTTTTGAAAAGGACTAAGAGGCTGCTTGAGGTTAAGAAATCCTAATAGTAGGTCTTGAATGGTGATTTGTCCGTGCTTTCATTAAAGTTTTGAAATCCGAAAGATTCCACTGAAGAGAACTCATGAAAGCTGCAAATTGCATTTGCGTAATCCATTTTGATGGCATCAATCACGCACATTTTAATCGGGAAATTATGATGGAGGTAGATCAAGAGGTGTTCAAGAAAAGGAAAGAATAAAAAGCTATTTTTTTAGACGAATAGATACCAACGGTAGGTATGTATTGTTTTGAAAGGAAAAGATTAATAAAGAAAGCAGGGAGTTAACTATGAGACAAAACAAAAATCTTCATTTGCTAATCGGGAGTCAATTATTTTCAGTTTTAGGCACAACCATTGTTCAGTTCGTAATTTCTCTATATGTATTGGATATTACAAAATCAGCATTTACCTTCAGCGTGATCACCTCCTTATCTGTCGTAGGTCGGTTAGTCTGTTTGCCATTTTGTGGGGTATTGGCGGATCGATTGCCAAAAAGAAACTTAATGCTGTTTATGGATTTTCTCTATCTTGTCTTATCAATCGGTCTCTTTTTAGTTACTCGTCTAGCAAATCCAGTGACAGCGATCGGGCTGTTGACGGTTATTATCGGGATGGTTTCTGCCTTTGAAACACCTGTTGTCCAATCCGCCATTCCCGTAATCTGTTCAGAAGGGGAGGTTCCACGAGCGAACGGGATTATCAGTTCGATTGGAACTTTAGGAACGGTTTTAGGGCCTATCCTTGCTGGGATGATTTACCGTTTCGAGGCAGTGTACCAGATTTTTTTAATTACAGGCGTACTTTTTCTAGTTGCGATCTTCTGCGAAGTATTACTAAAAATTCCGGTTCAAGCTCAGACCGCTATAGAGGGCTCTTTAGTCAAGGTTGTGACAGGTGACTTAAAGGAAGTGACCCATTACTTAAAGGTTCAAAAGGTCATTGTGCGGGTAGCTGTAGTTGCCTTCATGCTGAACTTTTTCCTAGCTTCCTTTATTCAAGTCATCGTACCTTACGTTTCACGAATCCAGCTGGGAGTTAGTGATGCGCAATTTGGGTTAATGAATACTCTATTTGCCATCGGCAGCTTACTAGGGACCATCATTTACGGTGTGTTGGCGAATCGTTTAAATGAAACGAGCATTACCAAAAATTTGATTTTAGTTGCCATCCTCTTTGGATTGCTGATTATTCCTTTCGGCTTGATCCAAGAACCAACAATGGCTTTTTGGGTGATGACGTTACTTGTAGCAAGTGCAATGGGGGTAGTTACGGTCATTTCTGTTCAACTGATTGTTTATATTCAATTGGTTTCTGATAAAGCTTTACTTGGTCGCATCATGTCATTGGTTATGATTGTGACGACTTTAGCCGTTCCGTTAGGTCAGGTGATGTACGGCGGTTTTGCCGCGATGGCTTCTGGAGAAATGCTGCTGCTTCTGATTATAGCCACTTCACTTGTCACTGTGGTGATTGCCTTCTTTTCAATCAAGATCTTTAGACAAATGGGAATAAAAAAAATATTAGAATAAATCATACACTTTATAAAAAGTCAAACCCAATTATTTTATATTTTTTAAAATTTTTATTAACAAAGTTAATAAAAAATGTTTTTTTGCTGATATACTAAATGTGTATGATGAAATTCTAAGGAGGGATTGTCGTGAGTTTCTTTAACTACAAGGGAAAGAACGTTTTTTATGAGACAATCGGAGAAGGAAAACCACTTGTTTTTTTGCACGGAAACACCTCATCATCCAAATCATTTACTCCCATGCTACCCCTCTATAAAAATTTTAAGGTTATTTTGATTGATTTTTTAGGCTATGGGCGCTCGGATCGTCTGAACAAATTTCCTGCTGAACTCTGGAAGGATGAGGCACGTCAAACCATTGCTCTTTTGGAACATCTAGACATTAAAGACGCGAATTTAGTCGGTACATGCGGAGGTGCTTGGGTGGCGATCAACGCGGCATTTCTCAGACCAGACCTTGTCGCTACAGTGACTGCTGATAGCTTTCACGGTCGCAGCTTCCCTGAAGATTTTGACGAAGCCCTATTGGCTGAACATTCATCGACCATCGAGGATCCTGAATCCTCACAATTTTATCACTGGTGTATTGGGGAGGATTGGAAGGATGTTGTAAAACGAGATATCGACTGTATGTGGCGATTCATTATTTCTAGAAGAGAATTATTTTTCGATTCATTAAAAATTTTGCAGGCACCCTTACTCATGACCGCAACCAAAAAAGACGAAACTATTCGTCCAAATATCGAAAGAGAGTACCAGGCGATCGTCGGAGAAGTCAGCCACGGACAATTCAAACTGTTCGAAAAGCCTGGACACCCTGCGATTGAAACTAGTGCTGAGGAGGTTGCTGAGACCATTGATCAATTTATTGCTCAGTATAGTTAAGGTTTCTTCACAGCCACAAAGAACAGCCATGTGAATCGTTTTCTCCATGATAAGAAACGTCGAATGAACTCATTTATTCGGCTGCAGCTCTATCAGGGAAATGAAAGCGGTTCTTTTTTTGCTATACTTATATGAAAATGGATAGGAGGAATTTACATGAGCTTTTTCAATTATGAGGATAAAAAAGTGTATTACGAAATCGTTGGGGAGGGAACACCGCTTTTGTTAATCCACGGAAATACCTCGTCTTCAAAATTATTCACACAGCTGTTACCTTTATACGCGAGTTTTCAAGTCATTTTGATCGACTTTTTAGTAGGCTATGGTCAATCGGATCGAAGAGAAGTTTTTCCGACAGAACTTTGGAAAGATGAAGCACACCAGACAGTAGCCTTATTGGAACACTTAAAGCTCGGAAAAGTTCACCTGGTAGGAACCAGCGGTGGCGCATGGGTGGCGGTCAATGTCGCATTACTTCGACCTGATCTAGTTGCCACAGTAACTGCTGATAGTTTTGATGGACGAAGCTTGCATGAAGGTTTTGGCGAAAAACTTGTCGCTGAGCATTCCACCGTAGCAAATGATCCTGAAACTTCTCAAGTCTATGAATGGTTTATCGGAGAGGATTGGCGGACCGTTGTAGAAAAAGACACGGATTCGCTGCTGCGTTTGATCGAATCAAAGAAACCTTTATTTTTTAAATCTTTAAGTTCTCTAGATTGCCCGTTACTGCTAACCGGAACCGAGAAAGATGGCTTGATTCGTAAGAATATCGCGGAGGAGTACCAGGCGATTGTGAGTGAAGTACCCAATGCTCAATTCAAGCTATTTGAAAATCCTGGACACCCAGCCATTGGAACCAATGCGGAAGAAGTGGCAGAGACAATCCGAAAATTTATTTCAGAAAATAGTTGACGAAGAACTCATTCCCAGTTATTGTTTAGTAAACAATCGAGGTGAACAATAATGGTAGGAATTCGAGATGTGGCTAGACGTGCTGGAGTTAGTCCTGGGGCGGTTTCAAGAGTATTGAACAATGATCCTACGCTCTCTGTTGCCGAATCGACCAAAGAGCGAATCTATCAGGCGATTAAAGAGCTGAACTATGATATTGACAAAAGAAAATACGTCAAACGACGCCTGCCATCGATCGGTGTCATCACTACGACCAGTCGGCAAAAGGAGTTAGACGATCCTTATTTCAATGCTCTACGCATCGGTTTAGAGCAGGAAGCACGACGACTACATTTAGGGATGAATCGTGTATATAATCTAGAGGACAATCCAAAAACTTGGCAGGATTTCGACAAGCTCGGAGCAATCATTATTGTAGGAACTGTTTCAGAGACGGCTGTTCGACGCCTGAGTGAGCAAAATAAAAATATCATTGTGGTGGACAATCCTGAGATCAACCAAGAGGTAGATATGGTGTATGCTGACTTTGAGCGAATGACTAAACGAGTGCTCCAGCTTTTTTATGAGAAGGGGCATCGCCGAATCGGCTATATCGGAGGGTTTAACATTGATATTGATGAAAAGGGTGAAAAAATCTATAGTGATAATGAAAAACGCTATCGGGCATATCAAGAATTTATGACTGCCAACGGCTTAAAAAAGCAGGCGAAATTAGGGCTTTGGGAACCACTTGAAGGAAAGAGAATGATGGATGAATGGCTAGAATCAGAGGAAGAATTGCCAACAGCACTTCTGGTCGGCAGCGATCCTTTATCTGTAGGTGTCTATCGTTCATTGCAGTCAGCAACTATCTCAGTGGGAACTGAGATTGAGATAGCTAGCTTTGACGATATCGAGATTGCGGAGTTTTTAACCCCAAGTTTGACCACTGTTCATATCAGCGCACAGGAAATCGCGAAAGCCGCAGTTCGGTTAGCAAAAGAGCGAATTGATGGGGAAAGACAGGAACCGGTCATTATGACTTTTCCTTCAAAATTGGTCGTGCGTGAAAGTTTTATCCCAAAATAATAGTAAACGAGAGAGCTTTGAAAAAAGTTCTCTTTTTTTTGAAATTTCTCTTGACATAATTGTTTAGTAAACATTATAAGGTAAACAACAAGTCAAGGGAGGAACTACTATGAAACAAAGTTATGTAGAATTTGATAAAGATACAGAAGTTTTTCATTTACGCAACAATGAAATCTCTTACATTCTGAAGGTTGAAGAGGACGGCGTCTTAAATCACTTATACTTCGGGAAGGCTATTCAACATTACAGCGGCAACAAAACCTACTTACGCAGAGATCGAGGTTTTTCTGGCAATGTACCGGGCAATGCTGAAAGGGCTTACTCGAAAGACACATTGCCGCAAGAATACTCCAGTCACGGTTCCATGGATTATCGTTTACCAGCTACCATCATTCGCCGAGAAAACGGATCGAACTTGCATGATTTCCGCTTTTCTGATTATCGGATCGAAGCCGGCAAACCAGAACTCGAAGGACTGCCACACTCTTATGTACGAAATGAAGAGGAGTCTACTACTCTAATCGTGATTTTAAAAGATCGGGATCAAGAAATCTATCTAGAGTTGGCCTATACGATTTATCATGAGCGACCAGTGATTACTCGCTCGGTCAAAGTTCTAAATAGAACCAGAGAATCGATCGTTCTAGAGAAAATCGCTTCGATGCAGACGGATCTGACGAACAGCGGTATTTACGATGAAGTCATCTCGTTGCCTGGTGCCCATTTAAGAGAACGCCAGATCCATCGCGAACCCATCCATTCTGGTATCCAGAGCTTCGAAAGCCGCCGCGGCGCATCTAGTCATCACATGAACAGCTTCATCGCTTTAGTGAACCATGATACAAATGAAATCAGCGGTCCAGCGATTGGAATACATCTCGTTTATTCCGGTAATCATGCCTTTCAATTGGAAAAAGATCAGATTGATCAAGTGAGAGTCCTGGCCGGAATCAATGATTACAATTTTTCATGGTCGCTTTCTCCAGGCGAGGTTTTTCAAACACCAGAAGTCATTATGGCTTATTCTGATCAAGGGTTAAACGGTATGAGCGGCAGTCTTCATCATTTATTGCGTGAAAGAGTCGCCCGAGGGATGCATCAGTTCAAAGAACGCCCCATTTTAGTAAACAATTGGGAAGCAACCTATTTCGATTTTGACAGTCAAAAAATTGAACAGATTGTTGACGAAGCAGCGGAATTAGGCATTGAAATGTTTGTGTTGGATGATGGTTGGTTCGGACATCGTGACTCAGATAATTCCTCATTGGGAGACTGGTTTGAATATGAGGGCAAGCTAAAAAATGGGATCAAAGGCATCGCAGACTATGTTCATCAGAAGGGGATGCAGTTCGGTCTTTGGTTTGAACCGGAAATGATTTCTATTGATTCCCAGCTTTATAAAGAGCATCCAGATTACTTGATGCAAGAGCCAAATCGTACACCATCTGCTTCTCGTGATCAGCATCTCTTAGATATGGGACGCCAGGAAGTTCGGCAAGCAATCGAAAAACAACTTTGCGCAATTTTAGATGAGATCCCCATTGATTACGTAAAATGGGATATGAATCGTAGTTTATCAGATGTCTACTCAATCCAATGTTCAGCGGAAAATCAAGGAGAAACCGCGCATCGCCACATTTTAGGCGTCTATGAATTATTGGAGCATCTAGTAAATCGCTATCCAAAAATTTTATGGGAAGGCTGCTCTGGCGGCGGCGGGCGATTCGATGCTGGGTTCCTTTATTACATGCCCCAGTCTTGGCCAACAGATAATACCGATGCCGTCGAGCGTTTGAAAATTCAGTATGGGACGAGCTTAGCTTATCCAATCTCATCCATGACCGCTCATGTTTCTGCTGTACCAAATCACCAAACGGGACGAATCACCTCCTTGAAAACAAGGGGAGATGTCGCTATGAGTGGCGTCTTTGGCTACGAATTAGACCTGACGGAAATGACTGAAAAGGAAAAAGTGATTGTGAAGGAACAAGTTCAACAATACCAAGCCATTCGGCCACTGGTCCAGTTCGGAGAGTTTTATCGCTTGAATAGTCCTTTTGAGGGAAATTTAACCGCTTGGATGTTTGTTTCACCAGACAAAACAGAGGCATTGGTCATGATGGCTCGCACTTTAGCCTCTGCCCAACCCGTTTTCCATGAAGTCTTTTTAACTGGTTTAGAGACAACGGCTCGCTATCAAGAACAGAAAACAGGTCAATTTTATTTTGGGGATGAACTAATGACCCTTGGTGTAAACGTTCCAGATTTTTATGGAGACTTCCAAACAACACTGCTCCATTTAAAGAAAGTGTAGGAGGAAAAAAACATGATTAACAAAAATAGTTTTATGACTCGTTTGTCCATATTGTCAATCTCACTTTTATTAACAAGTGCTTTGTCCATCAACGGGGCATTGCCGCAGATGCGAGCAGCTCTTTCCATGACAACCACTCAAGTCGAACTGGTCGCGACCTTACCTGCATTGGCAGTCGTAGTATTTGTCGTTCTTTCCAGCTTCATCGCCGAAAAAATCGGAACCAAACGAACCGTCCAGCTAGGGTTGATCCTAGTTGGGGTCGGTGGGGGAGTCGCTCCCTTGTTTCTAAACAGCTATGTTCCTATCCTAATCAGTCGATTTGTCTTAGGGGCGGGATTCGGTCTATTCAATTCACTTGCTGTTTCCATTATTAATCTGCTTTTTCAAGAAGAGCCAGAAGAGCGCGCAGCCTTACTAGGATATCGCGGCGCAGCAGAAAACATCGGCAATGCCGGGCTGACACTATTAGCAGGAGCATTATTATCCTTCGGCTGGAGATTTTCCTTCAGCGTGTATCTTATTGCTTTCCCGATCTTGCTGCTATTTACTCTTTTTGTTCCAGAAATTAAGGAGACAAAAAAAACAAGCACCAGTAAAAAAGGCGAGCTTAAACTTTCTGTCTATTTGTTAGCGCTTTTTGCCTTGTTTTTAGTAATGACCTTTGTGGCGATCGGTGTTCGTTTTCCTACAATGGTCACGAATATCAAAGGAGCCACTTACAATGCCTCAACCTTCTTAGCAGTAATGCCTATCATTGGAATCGTCACTGGTTCATTATTTGGCTTTTTCAATCGGCTGTTAGGAGAGAAGTGTTTATATCTTGGCTTGGTTTTATTAGCTTTGGCTACTTTTCTGATCGCTATTTCCGAAACAAATTTTGCGTTATTGCTAATTGGCTACTTTATCAGTGGGATTCCCGGTAGTTTGATCTTTCCATTCATTTACAATTCGTTAAATCTATATGCATCACCAGCAAGAATGACCGCCGCGACCTCCATTATTTTAATCGGCTGCAATCTAGGAAATTTTATTGCACCATTCGGCTTAAGTACCTTGCAATTTCTCTCTGGTTCATCGGATCTTTTCGCGCCATTCAAACTATTAAGTATCCTAATCGTCATTATCCTAGCAGGTATTTTTCTCAAAAAAAAGTATCCCTTGCAACATAAAGTTATGCATGGAGGAAAAAATCTTGACTGATAAACTTTTGCGGAACCAAATGGATTCAGGTGAGACTTACTATGAAACCAGCGAATTGAAGAAGGAACAGGCTTTTTACCGTGACTTGCTTTTCCAATTCAATCATACTTTACCAAGCAAAACACAAAAAAAGGGGACACTTTTAGACAAACTTTTAGGCAGCTTCGGTGAAGGTTCCTATATTGAACAACCATTTCACGCTAACTGGGGAAAGAATACGTATATTGGAAAGAATGTCTATGCGAATTTCGGTTTATCGCTCGTAGACGATACAAAAATCGAGATCCACGACGATGTCATGATCGGTCCCAACGTCACACTTTGTGCCGGGACTCATCCGCTATCACCAGAACTTCGCCTAAAAAAAGCCCAATACAATTTGCCTATAACGATTGAAAAAAACGTCTGGCTCGGTGCGGGAGTGATCCTTTTACCAGGTGTCACGATCGGTGCAAATACAGTCATTGGCGCCGGCAGTCTCGTCACAAAAGATCTTCCCAAAAATGTTGTTGCTTTTGGTACGCCGTGTGAGGTAGTTAAGCCAATTGAATAGCTCGTCAAAGATAGATTCGGATGGATCTATCTTTTTTTATAAAATCAACGCCGGGCATATTCATAGATTTAAAAAGCTGGAGTACGTTAGAATGGTTTTATCAACAGAAAGAAGGACGCTTATGAATACTCAGGATCTAATAGAAGAATATCTCCTAGATAAAAAGAGCCGAGTAAAATTATCAATTCTTCAATTTTTAGCAGACAATCCTTTTTATATAACCCGTGAGTACTTAGCAGAACATTTCGAAATGTCCTCACTTAATTTTTCCCTGTACCTCAAAGAGTTGGAGAAGGACCTTTTGTCGCTGGAATTAAGCACCCAGCCACTTTTAAAAAGAAACCACTTCATCCGAACCAATCTTCCTTATAAGGATTTAGCGGAGTATTACTATCGTTTGCTTGTTGACTACTGTGAACAATCAACGAACTATAATATTCTCATTTCTTTATTACGAAAAGACACAAACTCTGTCTTGAGTATCAGTGAGAATACAAATTTCAGTGTTTCCTATATTTATTCGCGAATGAAAGCCATCAATGCGTTTCTTTTTTACTATGGGATCAAGGTCGATTTTTCAAAGCCGGGGAAGAAAACCATCGAAGGCAATGAGCTGCAGCTACATTACTGCATCATTGATATTTATTGGAATATCCATTCCAATATTGACATTCATTTCAATGCTGCTGTTTGTCAACGCGTCCTGCCGACTTTAAACCTTTACGTTAAAGAGGAAGCCATCCAAAACCTGGAAAAGGGCATGTTGGATAAGTTGTATATATTGATTGATCTATGCTTGAAAAATTTCCCAATCAACTCATTAGATGTTATTCGAACACAGCTTCAAGCTCTGCCAATTTCTGAGTTGTTTTCTCACGCATATTTTGACATTCTAAAACCTGAAGCTCCTGTAAGTAGTGAGCTACATACGATCATCAATACACTCTCCCGATTGCTCATCTCAAAGACGGAGACGAGTGAGATCAATCTTATTCAATACGAGCTGCTGTTAAAAATGAACATTCCTCATTTTAATTATGCAAAAGATTTACTTGAAAGCTTTGTTCAGCAATTTGACTTAGTAATTCCTGAAAACGATAAAATTATTTATACACTTAACTTTTTTAGAAATCAAATTTACTTCGAGGTATTAACCGAGAATCAGCCTAATACCATGATGGCGAGCTATAGTATCTATGACGAAAAAGCGCAAAACGATGTAAAAAATAAAATTAAACAGTTCTATCAAACATTCAAGCACCAAAAAAAGACCGATTATCCGTTCATCCTGTATCAAAAACAACAATGGCTGTTGGAGGATCTAATCCACATTTATGATCGGTACAGTAAAAAGAAAAGAATCATCATCGGTGTGAATTTTACTCGAGATTACTATATTAATGATGATCTCTGTTCTCAAATAGAGCAGCATTTCGGAACAGAGAACGTTTTTTTAAAGAAAAAGGTCATGAAAAGCTGTGACATTATTATTAGCGACTGTCTAATCAGTGATCTACCTGAAAAAACAAAAATTATCTACCTGATCGATGGTGACATTACTTCAAAAAAAATCAAACATATGTTTCGTCAGCTATCTGATCATCTTTTTGATTTACACCAAGAGTAGCTTGTAGGTTTTCTACTATTTACTCTTTTTTTCTATTAAAATAGCAGAATCCATCTGCCAACTTCTTCTTTATTATAGAAAAAAACAAAGGAGGAGAAAACTGATGGTAACTATTTTACTTGGAAACTCATGCACCTCATGTCGAAAAACGAAGGCGTGGTTTCAGGCATACGATATCCCATTTTCAGAAAGAAATATCGATCATGAGCCTTTAACAAAGGAAGAGCTAAAACAATTAATCACACTTTGTCCCAACGGTGTTGATAAGATCATTTCCAGAAAATCAAAAATATATCAGAAGCTGAACATTGATTTTGAGGAGCTTTCCTTTAACCAATTGCTTGTGCTCCTAAATCAGTATCCAAAGTTGGTCAAGCGTCCGATTATTTATGACGATAAGAAAATACAAATCGGCTTTAACGAAGAGGAGATACGTACGCTGCTGCCACAGGAGATCAAACAGAGGACCAGAAATTACTTGTACAAGGTAAATACAACGATGCTTTATGAAGATTTGCTAGCTCTACAGAAAACTGAATATTTTTCATGATAAGAACCTACATATGCAGTAATAGGTTGAGGCATCTTCCATAAAAATAAATTAGGCTGGAAGTCTACAATACTTTCAGCCTAATTTTTATGCTTAAAACTCTTATTCTAGATTCGCATGAAACTGCCATAAGGAAGGCAAATCAATTTTTTTCTCATCAACAATCATTAAAGCTATAGTATCACCAACTAACAGCAAGGATTGTTCAAACAGGCTAGTCATTGGTTGTATTGAAAGTTTCTCTTGCGATTCTCTCTTCCCAGAAGCCGGAATTCTCACAAATACGTCTGTGTATTGTGCCATAGAACTAGCTGGATTTATTCCTAGATGTGCGACTTTTGCGTGGAATTTTTTCGCCTTTGAAGCAATAAACAATGGAAATCCTGTTTCTCCACTTCCCGATCCAACAATGAGTAAGTCTTTATCAGTAATTGCCGGCTCGGTGATTTGTCCAACAACAACTGTATCATAACCTAGATGGTTCAACCTTTTCGCGATCGCTTGTAAAGATAATAAAACTCGACCTACACCAACAAAAAAAATTCGTTCTGCCTGATCAATACTATCCATTAACTCTTGAACTTGTGAAGAATCCACCTGATCTAAAACATTTGATAATTCATGTATTATTTTTTTTTCATAAACAGTAAACATATGGACAAGCTCCTTATAGATTAATTTTTTAAAAGTCGTTTACTTTCTACGTCGACTGACGCTGAAGAGTGTTCTTTTTTCAGCTGATTGCGATACCAGATAAAGACTACGATATATGCGGCAATACCGATAATTGCTATTCCTAGTTTTGACAGATCAAAAGTCTTGAAACCTTGACCAAGAAATACAGCAATCATTTTTTCAATTGGATTCGAATCAATTGATGTAAATAATTGTCCTTTATCTAATCCTGCTGGAAAATTATTCATTGCAATAGAAGCCGAGGTAATAAAGCTTGCAACCATCGTGGCTGACCAGAGGTAAATAGGAATAAGAATGGTACCAATCAATGTCATTCGAATCACGCGTCCTCCAGTAACAATAAGTAAGGCGGGAGTTAAAACGGTCATTAATATACCACCCAAGGGCATAACCTTGTTTCCAGGTAAAACCATCGCAACGATCAACAAGATAGGTGCCAAAATATTTACTACTGCCCAAACCTCAGCTCTTGAAGCCACAATCGGCCAGTCTATTGCAATTAGAAGTTTTCTACCACGAAGTCGTTTACCCATCATTTTTTGAACACCATTCGACAAGGGTTCAATAGCAGGCCCAAACCATCCTCCAACGAGTCCAAATAACTCCAATGCCACACCTCCAGTAAAAGCAAGGGAGAATATCTCTGCGACAGATTGTTTTCCAAGGATACCGATAAAGACACCTAAATAAGAGCCGATAGCGAATTTACTTCCCCAAAATCCAATTTTTTTGTTCAGTGTTTCAGCATCAAAATCATACTTATCGATGAAAGGTAAGAAGATGTCAATTAATCGGTTAATAATCATAGCAAAAGGAGCGATCAGAAAACTCGGATGTGCGGTTGTTGTGATATTCACATCATCGTAGTCCAATAATTTATTAATCGCCGGCTTCATTGCATCAGCATTCAATAGCATCATGACATAAATGAAAAGAACGAAAAATGATGTAAGTACAATATTTTTAGAATAGTAATTGATTAAAAGCCCAATGATGGAAATATTCCAAATATTGAATAAATCGACATTTAATGTTTCAGTTGCCTTCATTATGAGCATGAGAATATTCAAAACGATACAAATAAAGGCAAAATAGAGAGTATAGATGGAGCCCCACGTGATTACCGCAAGAGGAGCCCAACCTAAATCAGTGATAGACAATGCGATGCCAGTGGAAGATACAAAATTATTCAGTGCTGGTCCAAAAGCTTCAGTTAGCAAAGAAATAATGGCGCTCATCCCCGTTAACGCGACGGCCATTCGCAATCCACCTTCAATTGCTTTAGGAATCGGAGCTTTGAAAGCGATTGCCAAAATGGTTAAAACAATAAACATCATTGCTGCGCCACCTAGACCAATAAAAGAGTTGAACAACATATCTAAGGTATCAATCATTTAAATTTACCTCCAAAATCAAATTTGTAATTGTTTACGTAATCGGTTACGTTGGTTGTGGCCTGAGTGTATCATCATCCGTCAAAATTGACAAGAGCGTTTTCAAAAGAAAAAAAATTTATGCTATAATACGAGGAAGGTAATCTCTAGAAAGAATAGTGATATATAGGGATTTATCTCATGTGCTGAATGCTGAAAAAAAATTCAAAAAATATTTATCTGAGTTTTAGCACGTTGACAAATTTTAAAATAGCGTTATCATAATTACGTAATCGTTTACGGAGGTTGAAATGGCAACAATAAAAGATATTGCAAAAATGGCAGGTGTTTCAACTGCTACAGTTTCTAGAATTATTAATGGTAAGGGTGAAGCAAAAAAAGAAACGATTGAACGTGTAATGAAATTAGTAGATGAATTGGATTATCAACCAAATCGATTAGCTAAATCATTGTCACAGGGAAAATCTGACTTAATTGGCATTATGGTTCCTAACTTGAAAAATCCGTTTTTCGGAGAGCTAGTAACTTGTATTGAAGAAACTGCAACTAAATATGGTTTACAAATTCTTTTGTGTGATACCAACGATAGTCGAGAAAAGGTGGAGTATTTTTTAGACGCAATTGCGGACAATTACGCCTTTGGGGCAGTTATCTGTACATTACAGGTAACTGAAAAGGATCTAGAAAAATTACAAAATCGCGGTGTTCATACAGTAACTGTTGATCGTTCCTATTTTAATCATGCGTATTCCTCCGTCAATATCAACCAACTAAATGGTGCCTTCTTGGCGACAAATCATTTAATTGACGCAGGGGCTAGAGATATTCTTTTTGTCACAGGGCCTGATGACGACGTCCTATCGATTGAAAGAGAGAAAGGTTATCGAATGGCTCTAAAATCAAAAAAGTTAGCCGAGAATCATATCCTATACGGAGATTATTCTTTAGAATCTGGCTTTAAACTAATGAAAAAAGCGATTCGAGAATTTGCAAAAATCGACGGTGTTTATGCTGCGAATGATTTAATGGCCATCGGAGCTCTACGTGCATGCTTGGATCTCAATATTTCAGTTCCTGAAGAGATAAAAATCATTGGAAACGATAATCTGATGATCGATGACTACATTGAACCCAAACTAACAAGCATATCACAAAAGAATGAAGTTGTTAGCGAACTAGTTATTAAAGAACTATTAGCTCTAAGAAATGATAATGCCAAGCCAAAAAAACAAATGCTTGAACCTACCTTGGTAATTCGTAAAACCACATAAACGAATAAAGCGAGGGAATACAATGAAATATGATGTTGTAGTAATGGGTAGTATCAATATGGACATTCTAGTTTTTGTCAACGATTTTCCAAATTTCAGTGAAAACGTTGTTGCAAAAGGAATGGTCACACAAGCTGGAGGAAAAGGCGCTAATCAAGCAGTTGCTGTGGCGAAACAGGGAGTAACACACGCTTTTCTGGGTGCTATTGGAAACGATGATTTTGGCACTCAAATGAAAAGAATTTTGTCTGATAAGGGAGTAGACATCAGTCACTTAATTATTAAGAAAGATGTGCCCACTGGTGCTGCTGTTGGGATCGTTGATCACACAGGAGAGAATACATTTTTGGGCTCATTAGCTGCAAATATGGCAATAACCTCTGTTGAAATTAAAAATAGCTTCGAAAGCATTGAAGGAAACATTTTTTTATTACAAATGGAAACAAGCAAAGAGTCCATTTTGACTGCTTTAGAGGCAGCGAAAAATAAAAACATGTATATAATTTTAGATCCAGCTCCAGAAGGCTGTTTCTTTGAAGAAGCTTTGGGTTATGCAGACTTGGTCACTCCAAACAGTCATGAAACTGAAAAAATTACGGGAATCAAGGTTGAATCAATTGAAGATGCAAAAAAAGCTGCAAAGATTATAGCTGACAAGGGTGTGCCAAACGTCATTGTAAAAATGGGGAGCAAAGGTAGCTTACTGTTTGAGAGTAAAAAAGATCACTACACCTTTGTAGAGGCCAAAAAAGTAAAAACGATAGATACAGTTGGGGCTGGAGATACATTTGCTGGTGTATTAGCCTCAGTATTATCCGAAAATCCAGAGAGCCTTCATTATGCAATGAAAGTTGCGACTCAAGCCTCAGCGCTAAAAGTCTCAAGAGAGGGTGGACAGGATGCCATTCCAACAAGAAAAGAACTCATGCAATTCGATTATTAAAAAGAAGTATAGTACTTTTTTTGGAGGAATAATGAAATGACTAAACTGCTATGCCCCTCAATGATGTGTGCCAATTATGAAAATCTGAAAGACGAGGTTAGAAAGCTGGACGATGCTGAAGTAGATATTTTCCACATGGACATCATGGATGGTTTATTTGTTCCAAACTTCGCGCTTGGACTTGAAGACTTCAAAGTGGTTCGTAAAAATACTAAAAAGCTGGTCGATGCTCACTTAATGATTACAAACCCCAATGACTACGTAGAAATGTTCGCTGACATGGGAGCCGATATTATCTATATACACCCAGAAACAGATAAATTTCCAATTCAAACGATTGAAAAGATCAAGAGTAAAGGAAAATTGCCTGGATTAGCAATAAATCCTGAAACATCAATAGAAATGGTTAAAGAACTGTTTCCCTTGATTGATTATTTACTAGTAATGACAGTGCCGGCAGGTTTTTCTGGTCAGAAATTTTTGGATTTTGTTTTGACCAAAATCGAAGGACTTACTGAATATAAGAAAAAATTTAGTTTCAAATTAATTGTTGATGGCGCTGTTTCATCTGAAAAGATTCCTATTTTGAGTAAAAGTGGTGTAGATGGTTTCGTTTTAGGAACATCTGCTTTATTTAACAAAGAAGAGGAATACTCCACATTGATTCGTAACTTAAAATCCTTGTAAGCACAATGATAAAAGCAACTTAAGCATCCATTGAATCAACAGTAAAAATTCAAAAAAGCCGATGAAATGACTCTCGTTGTCATTTCATCGGCTTTTCATATCTTCAAATTCTCATTACGTCCACAAATCATCGATAACTGATCGTTTCTCTTTTTTTACGATATGGGTATAGATTTCTGTGGCTGAGGTGCCTCGCTGGCCTAAGATTTCACTGACGGTTTTTAGGTTTTTCGTCTTTCTGAAGGCCATGGTGCCGACGCTGTGGCGCAGCTTGTGAGGGGTCGTTCGCTTCCCGAAAGCGGTGGAATATTTGTCGATCATCTTTTCAATCGAGCCGCCTTCCATTCGTTTCGCCACATTTTTATGCTTGGTTAGAAAAAGAGCGGGGATGGAATCATCCGCATTATACAAACTCTTTCTTTGATCGACATATTCCTGAATGTAATCAATAAAGATAGGAGAGATCATCGCATGGTCCATTGTGTCACCTTTGCGTTGAACTTGAATATACAAGCCATCATAGTTCAAGTCGTTAACATTTGTATTCACCAGCTCAGATAAACGTATGCCTGATCCAAGAAACAAAGCCAAAATCGCCGTATCTCGGATACGATTTTTTTCATAAGCGGTCTTGGCTTGGCGTGAAGTCAGCGTATTCCCATATCCAGCATAGACATACTCGACAAAATCAATCGCGTCGGAATCAAGGTAGAGCATTTTCTCAATTTTATCCTTTCGCACCGCATCAGAGGCATCAACGCCGCCATTTTCGATATTAATCATAATATTTCTTCGCAGCATGGGACGGATGACATATTGACCGGTTTGCTCATCAAACTCCTCAATTTCTTCATTTGATAAATATTTAAAGAGGGAACGAAGGGCGGTAATACTTCGTTGCACCGTAACCTTCAATCGATGGGTATTTCTTTCACTCAAGGGGGCTTGAGAAACGTCCGTCTCTGATTTTCCTTCAAATGTCCGTTTAGGGGATTGATTTAAAAAGGACTTGTACAACACAATTTTATCTTTGTTTAATCGTTCAAAATCTTCCAAGCGAATCTCAGAAATATCATTTACACGAATGATTTGCTCGGAAGAGAGCCAGCTAAGAAATCTACGATATTCCTTTGAATATTCGTACAACGTATTCGTTGAGCGGGGAATAGCTTCCAAATATAAGAGGTACCTTTGGATAAAGTCCGGCAGCTTTTCGAATTCTTTTTCGTAGCGTTCTCTCAATAATTCTCGACTCATTCGATTCAGTCCTTTCATTTTTTAGTAGGAGAGGGAACTCAACCTCTAACTATACTATAATTGGTATATACCAATTTGTCAAATATAAAATAACCAATATATGACAATGATACGAGGGGATAGCTATAGAATAAAGTTTATATATTACTGAAAAATGGTTCTTTTTGTAAAGCATAAGATATAGAGAGCAATCATAAAATAACGATAATAAAATGATAGGAGAGGAGCTTTCAAATTTTATTTCAGCAAACCAAATACAATTCGAAACTTTATCTTATTTAAATTAGATCATTTTCTAAATTGATTTAGGCTTGAACGGATTGATTTTAAAGGAAATATCGACACATCAGAGATGTTTTATTAATTATTCGAGGTTTCATTTGGGCGTAATTTAGTATGAACGTGCTTAAACTCGAATCATAATAAAAATGTGCTACACATTAAAATCAGGCTAAAAAAGCTCAAATCAGCCATATTTTACTAATCCTGGTACAATAATTTTTATGCTTTCGGGAAAATAGATATTGTTACGAAAACATAATTTCTTCTTGTTCGACGTCTTCAGCCATCAGATCCGCCATTCTTGTGTCGATCTTCCAAACTAACTTCATCTCATACAAAATCAATTAAATGAACATGTAGTTATGCGCCAGTTGTTACTAGATTCAATTCTCATGTCTTATTAACCTAGTTTGGGGCTAATTCATTGTCAATCGTCGTTCTGTGATCAACTGGTGCACATGATCGTACAACGAATCATCTGAACTCGTT
Source organism: Enterococcus raffinosus (assembly GCF_001886185.1). GTDB lineage: Bacteria > Bacillota > Bacilli > Lactobacillales > Enterococcaceae > Enterococcus_A > Enterococcus_A raffinosus. The sequence goes on from NZ_JXLA01000002.1 coordinate 163,969, forward strand.
TCAGATTGCTTCAACTGATCATTCATTATTCATTTAATTGCTGCTTAATGTTAAAAATCATTTCTTCTATTAAATAAAAAATGATTCGTGCTCTAAAAATTAAAGTCAAATTTTTCTACAAAAAATTTCATTGCTGCTAATTAAAAACAAAAAATATCTCATCAGTTAATTCTTATCAAAATCCTAGCTTAATCAGCTCTTTCGTTTTTCCTCTTTTATGGTTTGAGAAAAACTAACATTATTCTCAAACCATAAAATGTCTTCTCACCACTTGATTGAACATAAAAAAGCAATCGGACATTGGATGACGTCCGATTGCTAGGCTCTACATAATTCTTACATTCATTTTTGAAGTGATTAATTTATTAATTATGTTCGGCATTCAAAAAAGGATTTTCATTTAAACTTACTTGAATAAAAACTAACGGATCAGAAATTAGTTGGAATACGTCAGCGTTAGGATATACTCATAATAAACTAGACCTTTTACGGTGAAAAAAACTACTTCTTTACTTTTACGACTTTTTTGCTATTTCCTTCTACTAGAATTGCTTCATTGTTACGTATCGGACAGATAGTTAATTCGTTTCTATAGTTATCTTTAATCTCTTTGCTGATCTCTTTAAAAGGAATCTCATTGTCGTGTGGCAACGTATAAAAATCTACAACACCTAATCCATCATAAGAAACCAACTCTGGCGCTTTCTCTGGAGAATCCATATTTTGGATATACTGAATTGTTTTAGACAAAATAATTGCGCCAGCAGATTCTCCAATATAGAGCTTGCCATTTGCTATCTCCCTTTTAATAATGATGTCAGCTCCGCTTTTTTTTAGCTCCTGCATCAAATAGAAGCTATTTCCACCAGAAACATAAATAAAATCATTTCCTCTTAATTTTTGCTCCACAATATCTCTTTGCTCAACAGAAATATCCAATTCATCAACGATTAACCCCTTTTTTTCCAAAGCCTTCTTCCCTGCATTCACATAAAACTTTACTTTTTCAACCTTACTTGCTGTAGGAATGAAAGTAACTGTTTTTCCCTGTAATACGGTCTCAAAAGATATCAATTCATCTGAAACATCCGCAAATGACGATACTAAAAATAATTTACTCTGTGCCATAATAAAACTCCCTCTCAATATGATAGACTAAGTATACGATTCAAAGGTGTCAGTTTATGACACTTATAAAGGAGTCTATATGAAAAAATCAGAACGTATTCAGCAAGAACTTTTTTTCGTAAATAGTCATAAAGAATTCAACCTAACTGATATAATGCGCGAATTTCAGATTTCTAGAAGTACAGCATTAAGAGATTTAGCTGAACTGGAGCGTTTAGGTGTACCGATGTATGTTAAAAATGGAAGATACGGTGGATACAAAGTCCTTCCCTCTTCACTATTACCGCCAATTTATTTTACAGAGGCAGAAATTTTTAGTGTGTTTTTTTCAATGCAGCTTTTAAGCCTGTTATCTGGATCACCGTTTGGCAGCGAGTATTCCACTATCCAAAGAAAACTATTTAACACTTTCAGTGCTGAGAAACAAAAGCGGATAGCCCAGGCAACTGATTCTGTGCATTATATGGGCATACATCAAATTGAAACCACGAAAAATTTAGAAGCATTGTTTGCCAGCATTTTAAAAAAGGAACCCCTCAAAATTTTATATACTCGCTATACAAAAAAAGTTAAGCGAATTTTGCCTATTCGCCTAACTTTAATGGATGGCTATTGGTATTGCATCGCCATAGATATAGAAAAAAAAGAAAAGAGAACCTATCGCTGCGACTATATAGAGGATATTGAAATAGAATTGGATTATCCGTCCCCTCTCTCTGAAGAAGAAACGGAAAAAATCTTAACTACACAGGAAAAGGAATACCGAGATATCCCCTTTAGGGTGCGCTTATCTGGTAAGGGAAAAGAATACTTCTTAAGAAATTCATTTCCAAATATGAGACTCGAAGCTAAAGAAAATGACATTCTTCTTGTGGGAGAGTTTAATAATAATGAGCTTCCCTTTTTTACCAATTATTTTCTCGGGTTTGGTGAACATGCGGAAATACTAGAACCAGAAATACTAAGACAAGAATATACGAAGTTGATCGAAAAACTATTAAGCAGGTACAAGTTGTAACCTTTTATATCTGTTTTGAACTAAGAAAACTCGTTTTAGTATTTATGATGAAAACAATGCTTTATGTAGAGAAAGAGGATGTCCGATTCGAATGAAGGCTCTCCTGAAAAAACACTAATAGACCGACAAGCTTTCAAAAGCAAGTCGGTCTATTCAAATGCATAGTAACATTCATTTGCGTTTGAAAATTTCTTTCCATGCGAAATGTTTTTATTCCCTCACACAAATCTTCCACTATCCTACTTTATCGTCTTTTTCAAGTTAATCAGTGCAACGGCTACTTGCAAGCTTTCTTCGTCTTGAATCGGAATCAGCACAGCGTTTAATTTGCCTGATTTCTGAATTGATGCATCGTTGGCTTCAAGCTTGCTGAATAATTCGTTAGCGACAAGCTGCGGCCAAACCCTTTCACCAAAATAGACGGTCACCTTTACACCGGTTTCCCAAATGGAGATCCAGCCGAGGTTTTTCTTTTTGAATAGGATTTTACTCAGCCAATTGTGGCCGTCGTTGTAATAGTTCCAGTCCTCTTGAAAAGAATACTCATGAATCGACTCTAATAACTGTTGATACAGCAGCAAATCTTTTTCAGATAGATGGTTCGCTAAATTTTCAATGGTGGGAAATTCTTCTTTGTCCTTTAGTATGGGTTTCATTGATACCGCCTCCTTTTTATTTTAGTGTATCAAGTAAAACTTGTAAGCCAGTGTCAAGTTCTGTATTTGTTTAGCAGTTTTTCAATGCGATCCGCCATTTTTTTACGATATTCTGGCGGGTCTAGGATCTCTAAATGATCACCAAATGAGAAAAGATAGTTCATCGTTGACTCATCATCGGAAAAACGAATGGTCACTATCGTCGTACCATCTTCCCTTTGAATTATGTTTTCAAATTCTTCTTGGACGCGATACGCCATGGCTTCATCAAAGGACAACGTCAGTTCAACGACATTTTCTGGCGGTGTCTGCTTTTCTGAGAAGACCTTTTTAGGGACCTCACGTACAAAAGTATCAGATAATCGTCTTAACTCCCGAATTCTAGTAATTTTAAATAATCGGCATTCTCCTCTTAAGCGGCAAAAAGCGTAAAGATACCAAGCTTTCTCGCGAAAAACGAGTTTTAAGGGTTCAAGTTCTCGTTGGGTGTACTGGCTTTTGCTGCTGAGGTAGCTGATTTGGATAACTTGTTTCGTAAGAATGGCCCGCTGAAGCTCTTCGAAAAGGTGCGTACGTTGACCGCTCCAATCTGTAAAATCAATTTCCAGCCAATCTATCGGGTCTTTTTTGAAAAGTCTGCTGAGCTTCGAAGCTAACGGACTCGTCGTTGTTCCGTTAGTGAGCATGAGATTTTGGAGGGCAAGTAAAATTTCTCTTTGTTCATCGTCAGAAACTAGCTGCTTATCCAGAACATAATTTTCCTGAATGAAGATGCCACCGCCTTTTCCTCTAACCGCATATATGGGGACACCAGCCGCACTCAACGCATCGATGTCGCGATAAATTGTTCGAGGGGAGACTTCAAACATTTCCGCCAGCTCTGGTGCAGTGATGGAGCCCTTTTCTAATAAGATAAAAAGAATCTGTAATAATCGACTTTCAATCATTTTCCGCTCTCCTCTTCTCCTCTAGCTTAGCACGAAAAACAAGTAAAAAGCGAACTGGGATATGACAACACTTCCCAGCTCACTTCTGTTTATCACTAATTAAATCTCAATTTCCCGCATTTTCTCTGTCACTTGAACCATTTTCTCCTCTAAATTCAAGTCATCTTCTGGGAAAAATTGCATTTCGCTGACGATCTGACCGTCACTCATAAAGAGCACACGCTGCGTTTGAGCAGCGACCTTGGCGTCATGGGTTACCAAACAAATCGCGGTTCCCTGCTGGTTGATTTCCGACAGGAGAGTCATGATTTCTTGGGCGGACTTAGAATTCAACGCCCCTGTAGGTTCGTCTCCGAAAATAATTTGCGGATCACCCATAAGCGCCCGACAAATTCCTGCTCGCTGCAGCTGTCCGCCAGAAACTTGTGTAATGTCCCGCTGCTCAAGACCAGCGATTCCCATCTTTTCCATCAATGTTTGCCCTTTTTTCATTAAATTACCGGCTTGTTTTTCATTGCCTTTTTGAGCAGGCAGCACGATATTATCCAATACATTCAAATTCTTTAATAAGGTAGGCTGTTGAAAAACAAAGCCCATTTGCTTTCTTCGCAGATCCGCTAAGGCATTTTCTGAGAGCGTTGCTAATTCCTTGCCATCAAACTGGACACTGCCCTCATCTATTTCGTCCATACCGCTTAGGGCAAACATCAAAGTAGTTTTCCCTGAGCCTGAAGGTCCCATGATCGAGACAAATTCTCCCGCTTCAATTTCCACTGAAACATTTCGCAGAATCTTTTCTTGTCCAAAAGACTTTTCGATATTTGTACCAACTATCATTTTTTTCATCGTCATCATTCCTTTATATTATCGCTGATTTTTATTTTTTGTAATGAAGCTGTCGCTAGCGTTGTAGCAAGTAGTGTGACTAGCAGCATGCCCACTGGACAGAGAACAAAACTGACTAGCGGATTGATTGAAAAGCGGAAGGTGCTGACCCCCATCATAGACATCGCTACCCCCGCCACTTGTCCACCTAACGTACTTGCTAGAAGTGTTCCAACAACGGTTCCCAAAATAACAATCAGTAAGGAACGCATGAAGTATTGTTGGCGAATATCTTGGTTTGTAAAGCCTAGTGCTTTTAAAACCGCCAGTTCATGACGATCTTTTGCCAGCAGCATCTTAATGAACAATAATACGATCAAAGCGGTAATGACTAACGCGACAATCGCCGCTACTTTTGCGGCGGCAGCAACTGTTTGGATAGTCGATCCATAGGTCTGTTGCATATAATGCTTGATATCTGAAACCTTGGCATAGCTGAATTTTGTACTATATTTTTTTGCGATTTGTCTCGGTGTCACGTCACTTTTCACATTGGCGCTGATCGTACACCACATGGTTGCGGCGTTTCGATCAGTAAAGGCCGCTTTCGCTGTTTTCCCACCATTGGTCACATCAGAATAAATGCCGCATACCTTTAGTTTTTTATTTCCCTGTGAAGTCTGAATCGTTAAAGTACTATTCAGCGTTTTTTCTATGTCATCTGATAAGGCGCTTGATAACGCGATTTCATTAGACTTTGTAGGTGCTTTTCCTTCAGTATATTCGACTGGAAAGACGCGATGGTTTCCTAGTTTAATTTTTAATCGATCCTCTGCCTTGTCCTTTTTCATTAACGAGAAAGCCTTCGTCGTCAATGCCACCGACTTGGTTATTTGGTTGTCTTTTTCCAAGGTATCCATAACCTCCGCAGTTTTTTCCGGAATATTCTCGGTTTGCTGGATATCCAAACGCAAATCAGATTGCCCGATGCCCATGTAGCGAGAAAAGCTGTCAGATGACACCGTACTATATAAATTTTGCGGCAAAATCAAGATGAAGGAAGACAGTAACAACACCATAAACAGGGTTAAATAAAGCCGCTTCCGTGATAAAACATCCTTGATCCCTAATAAAGCATTCACCTTAGGAAAGGTGCAGCCCGCAAGCTTGAAGCCTTTTCCCCCTCGAACGCGGTCTTGTGACGCGCCGAAGCGAATAGCCGATGCCGCAGAAATTTTTCGGAAACGTCGCAATACTAGATTGACATAAAGCATGACACCCGCGAAAATCAGTCCCGTTCCTAAAAGTCCTACCAAAAGCGATAAGCCTTGATTGCCGCTTTTTCCCATATAAAGCTGGATGTTTTGTAATAGCATCCCTCGAAAAGCAAAGGAAAGCAGATAGCCCAAGAAACAGCCGACCAACCCAATCGCCGCGTATTTTACTAAATACAAGCGTTTCACATCAGAATTTCGCAGCCCAATCGCTTTTAAGACACCTATCTCTGGGTAATCGTCTTCAATTTTTGATAGCAGCGTAAAACGAATACATAGAAAGGCGACTGCCAACATCAATAAGCTGACAAGTAAAATAACCGCAATCATCACACCATCAGATAACGCGTTCATCATACGAAAGAGTGTATCTGTCAACGCCGGTCCATTTGCTGGAAGTTCGGCTTTTAGATACGCTGTTTCCAGCGCACTAATTTTCTCCGTATCCTTGACACGATACTCAATCAAGTATTCGACGCTGCCGTGTTTCTCAAGTGCTTGATAGTCCTTTTGATTTACAATAAAGCGTTTGGATGATGAAAGAGAGGCATTCATCTGTGAATCACGGATAAAACCTGCGACCTTCAGCTTGTGCCCGTTGACTTCTACTGAATCGCCTTTTTTAGCCATTCCTTCTCGCTCATAAAGAATCGGTAAATAGACCTCTCCAACTGCTGGCTGAACAATCCGATCCTTTGTATCAACCAGAAAATCAAATTTTTCACTTTGTACCGAGAAGCCATTGTCCTGAACGCTGTCCGTCATCGCTTTTCCTGCAATGAACAGCTCACTATTCTCGACATTCAAGAAATCCAACACTTGCCATTCGTCTATGTTTGGCTGAGATTGGGCAAAAGTCTCTAGTTTTCCTTGATTGATCGCCCCTGAATGCATCTGCATAAAATGCGGTATCTTCGCCCGTTCCATCATCCCGTCAATGGAACCCGCCAGATTGATGACTAAAATTGCCGCCAACGAGACCAGCATTGCTGTAATGGCGATAAAGATCGTCGTCGCAGCCGTCACCAGCTTGCTTTTCTTAATGTCATTTGTGATTAACCTACCATACATAAAACCCGTTCCTCCTTCATTTTTTTTCACGAATTACTCGAACATTCCCTCCATTTCTTTTGCTAGCTTCCCTTCTTCAACACCTAACATTCGTTCCAAAAGATAAAAGAACCCTGACACGCGCTGTAGCTGTATTTCTTCACTTTGTGGAACTAGTTCCTGATCGTCAAAAGCGGCAGTTGCATAAACAATTGCCATCTCCATCGTTTCATATGGATAATCCGTCTGAAAAATGCCCTGCTGAATCCCATCTTCTACGATACTTGCTAGTACGGGGGTGATTTCTGTGACCACTGCTGTCTGCATTTTCTGATGCATTAACGCATTTTGCGGCTTGTGAACAAAATCCATCATATCCTCCCCATCAGAAGTATCTAGACGCAAAGCAAGAACCGTCTGAACAAAGCGCTGATAAACAGGGATCGTCTGATCAGCAGCGACTTTTTTTGCCGCAGCAAACAATTCAGCCGTCGTTCGCTCGACTAAAGCATCCATAATTTCTTCCTTTGATTTGAAGTGATAATACAACGTCCCTCTGGCAATTCCGGCTTGATCAATAATCTCTCTGGTACTGGTATGATCAAAGCCCTTTTCAGCAAACAATTTACTAGCGACATCCAAAATTTCATTTTTTCGAATAATTGGGTCCTTTGAAATACGCATGATTCTCATCCCTTTTCTTTTGTGACCGACTGCCTGTCTAATAAAAGTATAGCGTTTTCATCACAAATTTTCCATGCCATACCTAAAAAATCAGTCTTAAGTATTAGTTCGAAATTTTCAAATATTTTTGTGAAAATGAAAAATCCCTCAAGGACTTCTCGTCCTTGAGGGTAGATATCCTATTATTTTGCCGTAAAGGCAGCTTCTTTGTTTAAGAAAAACGGGCGATAATATGCCGTTGCGTTACTCGTCGGTAAGACCTCTTCACTCACTTCGATCCCGAGTTCTTCTATTAAATAGCGGCGACGTGCCTGCATCCGTGACCACATCTCTGGATACTCTTTTTGAATGGCACTGCGCAAGCACTCATCCGCCAACACAATCCCTCCCTCACAGCTAGCGCCAGAATAACCAGGGACAGAAGGGATGATATCAAATTGGAAGAGCATGCCACTTTTGATTTTCTCAGTTGATGCAGGATAGACAGGAGAAGACAGCCATTCCTCATCCGCGCATAGATGTCCCGGATTCAGATGCCAGCCGTATTGATCCTTTGGCAAGACTTCTTCAATTTTGTTGTATAGTACTTCACCTGATAGATCGGTGGTGATGGTTTCAAGCCAAGTCTTCACGGCATTAAAGTACGGCTTTGCGACACGATCCAAATAGTCCTTTTCAACTTCGGGCAACTCTTCTTTTGTATTTACCGCATAGCCTCCACGACTTTGCAAGCCGCCTTTATATCCGGTAGTCATTGAAATCCGATCACCTAGCTGGATTTTTTTCCCAGTGGGATAGAGATTCGCCTTCTCAAACCGAGCGCCTGTAGCCATGATCGTCACTACACTTGGTGTTTGCCCATAGTTATTTAAGTAGGCGCCCACTTCCATTTCACTTTTTCCAAGGGCCAATTGATCCATACCAGTGAGAATACAATTTCCAGCAAGCATCGCGCCAAATTCGTAATGAGCGATTTCGTTAGCGTTATTCGTAGTACGCAGACCGTTTTCTCCGATCATCAAGTACGTTGCATTTTTTAATGCCGCGTCAGGCGCGACTTTCTTCAATCCATCCACTAAAAAGTACGGCATATCATAAAGTACCGTATTCTCTTCTTGCTGGCTAGTGAAGTTTTTCCAGCCGATCAAACCGATTGATGTCGCCTGTTCAAGCCTGGTTTGTTTCAAAATTTCTGGCACGCTAAGAGTGGTTTCCATTGGTTGATTTGGCAGTGAGAAATGAGGCATATGAACGGCTGACGCTTCGATCCGAGCAAATGAGACCTTATTTAGATTTTCATTGCCTAAAACTAAGTAGGCTTCACCGTTTTGATGAATAACGAGCAAGGCCTCTTCGAAGCGGGGGACAAAGCCAGTAAAATATTCAAAATTTCCTCCATGCTCTAAGTCTGCGTATATCACAACAGCATCATAATTTTCCTGCTGCATCTTTTTCAATAAATTGGTTTTACGTGCGGCCAGCGTCTCATCTGTTAACAAAACTGGCAAAACGTTCTCATCTAATTTAGGTGCCGCTATATTTTTTAATGTGATCAAGTTTTTTTCGCTCCTTCGTTTTTTTCTATCATAACATAGCCCAGAAGGAGAAAATACTCGAATTAATTCTTTATTATTGACCTTTTTCCCTATTATCTAGCTAAATAGCTCGCTTTTTTTGAAGAAAATCGGTAAAATTATAATGATAAAAAATTATTTTCGAAAGGAGTCAATATGAAACAATTACTTAACTCCTCTACGTATCGTCGAATTCAATTCGTCGAGTTTTTGGATCAGCTGCCCTCTTGGTGCGATATTAAAGAAGCCGCTCAGACAGTCGATTGTTCTGTCAAGACGCTTTTATCTGACATTGATTTTATCAATGAGTTTTGGGGAGACTATATTTATATCGAGTACTCAAAATTTCAAGGGGTTCGTCTGAACAATATTACCTCAAATAAGCTTGGAAATGTCTATGGACTGATCTATCATGAATCGAACGAATTTCAATTTGTTGAAAAAATGCTGTATGAATCAAATCAAGACGCGGATTATTGGATCAATGAATTATTCATGAGTGAAGCGTCCTTTTATCGAATGGTCAATGCTCTGGAAGATTTCTTGAAGCGACGTGGGCTGCAGCTAGAGCGCTCCCCATTCCGAATCACTGGGCCGGATGAACGCTGGGTGCGTTTCTTTTATCAGCAGTATTTTACAGAGGCCTATGGGGTGAATCAGTGGCCCTTTACTTTAGATCACGAAGAAACCACCTGTTTCATTATGCGGACCTCTACTGATTTTGATGTCTCCTTAGATGATCGCGAGATTCAAGAGGCGGCCTATTTGTTCATGGTGACGCTGAATCGAATGCATCAAGGCTTTTATTTGCCAGAAAGTATCTATGCCGAAGAAGAGGACACGATCGATAAGGTCTTGGAGTATAGCCGCCCCTTCGCCGAGCACCTGCTAGCAGACACAGACTTTACACTTCCAGAAAAATGGCATAGAGAAATTAGCCGCACGGTTTTCCATGAATTTTATAATTGGGACAATCCTGAACAAATCGTGCGAATCAATAGTAAAATCGATACCTTTTTGAAGAATATCTCTCAGGCGATCGAGTATCCCTTAGATCGCGATGATAAACGAAAGATCATGCAAGAGATGATGTCATGGTATGTGGAATACAATTTCTATCCTTATCGTCAAGTAATGCTGTTTGATAAGCATCAGAAATTCGCTCGCGAAATCCAACTTGTCTACCCGATCTTCTCTACCATCGTGAAGATTCACTTACAGGATATTGAAAAGAAATCTCCTGAATTATGGACGGATATACGCCTAAACAATGTCTTTTTCTTATTGATGAAGGAATGGTCCCACCTGCCGCTGCACTTAGAGAAGTTAAGGCAAAAGGTGACGATCCTAGTCGTAAGCGACTTGGGACGCAAGCATGCCGAAATGCTTCAAGACTTTTTAATCGCCAATTACAATAAGCGTATTGCGGTGGATACCTTCAATGAACCGGTGATCTCCACTGGCCCAGAGGATTTTGAAAATTTTGCGACATACGATATCATTATCAGTAACAATCCCATCAAAGGCTACGACAACAGCAACGTATTGATCGTGAACAATTTCTTCTCCGCTTCTGACCGTGAAAACCTTTTGAACCTGATTGTTGCGATTCAAAAAAAAGAGGCTCGAAGACATTTAAAAGAACTTGGCAATATCAAAATGAAAACCGCTAAGGAAATCTATTTTTCCCAACGGATATTAAACCAATAAAAAAACGAGCAGTCCTAGATAAAGCTGATGGCTTTAGCAGGATTGCTCGTTTTTATTATTTATTGGCAAAAACAATCAGATTGTAATCGTCATTGATACAGGTTTGCAGGGTAATTCGTTCACCACCACCAGAACCCGTAATTTGATCCCAATAGTCAGTACCATCTGCAGCAAACCCTGAATCATCTACAGTAACGATTTGCGAAACTGTATAGGTCGTTACATTGTTCGCGCTATCTGAAACTTCTATCGTTGCACCTGTTCCTAATGAGAATAGGACATTAAAAATTCCAGGATTGTGACCGATGAAATGCGTGTTCGCTCCGTCATTTCCTGATTGAACGACGGCTCCACCCCAAGTAGCCACTTGATTGGGATTGGCATCAATGATTGCTTGTCCGCTTCCTTGTCCTGCATTCGTATAAGAAATAGCTTGTCCATTGATCATTAATTGATCTGCTCCAATCGTGGCAGGTGCCGGAGTTGCAGTATTTTGACTTTCTTCTGTTGCTGTCGTTTCGTTGGTTGGCTCGGCTTCATTTACAGTTGGCGCTGGTCGATTGCTTGCTTCAGCGGCTTCCTTTAAAGAAGTAGTAGTGTTCTCTGCAGCTGAACTAGCAGCTTCCTGGCCTTCATTACTTGAAGTTGCCGAAGCTTCTTCTGAACTCGTTGAAGTACTATTCGTAGATGGATTCACTGATGTACTTGATTCAGTGTGAGGCTCCACTACTTTTTCGTTTGAAACATTAGAATTCTTCTCTTCTTTTGCTGATGACTGTTTAACAGATGTTTGATCCGTCGTACTTGGTGAACTTGCGCTGGAATCTCCCAGCACAGATGCAGCGCCTGTCGTAATAAAAAGCGCAGCGATTACGATAAATTTTAAATAGGTACTCATTTTTTCCGTTCCTCCTTAGCAAAGGTTGTCTGCTATCTACCTACAAACTAAGGGAAAAACGGACTTTTCTGTTGAATACTGCTCGTCAAATAACAAATGATATTATATTTCGAAAGAAAGAATGTTACTTTAATGGCTTTTCATTTAATATTTTCATAACTTTCTTTTTCATAGACAAAAAAGCACGAGCACATTATTAGGTAAAACATTAATTTGAAGGGTATTTTATCCTTTATGCCTAATTTAGAAAAAATCTTTTGGTGGCAGATAATACCCTTCAATTGATTGAAAAAGAGCTTTACGGTCATTTTCATCCAATGTTTTTATATAATCTTTTAAAAGTCCTGATTCATTATCTATCGTTGGTATATCAATGAATTCCTCACAATTTCTACAATCATAATCAGATAGTACGCCTAACAATAAAATTTTTAAAAAGTCTTTATTTATATCTTTTAAAAGATTTTTATAAAACTCACTGCTTTCTTCCACACTTTTTAGATATTCCTTGAAATCTTGTGGTGCTGAAATTCTAGTCGTAATTAGTCGAATTTTCTCCTCTTCGTCTGCTATCTGATAGGCTTCCATCATTTGATTAAAATCACTATCAGGCATCGCTAACGGAAGTTCTAGCAGCTCCTTAGTCATACTTGTCAGAATGAAAAACTGAATGGCCTTCTCAGGCTCCGTGAATGAAGAAACTCTTACTTTTAATTGGGAAAAGAATCGTCGATAATAATCGTTTTGTTGGAAAATAACTTCTAATTCTGGAAAATAATCTTGCTGCTGGATGCGCCGTAAAACATATTGTGCTTCAATCTCATTTAACAGCAACGTGTGGATCTCCTTCTTTCCAAGGAGTAATTTGCCGATCATTTGTTTAAAGACGATTTCAAATAAGTTGTTGACGTCAGTACGGTAATCAAAGCCTAACATCTCTTCATAATTGGTCAATAGTTCATAAATTTGCTCTTTGGGAAGGGCTTTGACAAAGAGGACCTCAGCGGCTAAATTGTTCAGATAGCGTTCATAAAAATCAATTCCCACAAAGTTAGCTGGTACTGGTTCCGCAAGCTGATAGTCTAAAAAAGCCTGATCCACCTCCGCAGCCCCATAATCAAAATCATACTCAGAGAAAAAATTTCCGATTTCATTTAAGCTTTCTTCTAATGATTCGATACCAAAACTTTGATAATTGTCTTGAATCCATTGATAGAGCGTCTGAAGAGTATTTAGACGCTGTTTCAACTGCTGCTTCCCTTGTTCGAAGCGTTCAGGCAATGTTCCCTCTCCACCGTTAGCTAAGACAAATTCGATGGACTGTTGGATTTTTTCCGCTTGATCAATCGCCATAACGCTTGAACCACTTAGCCGCTCCTGCAATTTCTTCATAAAAAAGGGATAGAACGCTGGATCAAACAAATCATTTTTCATGCTTCTTCCTCCAATCCTGGAAAATCCTCAAACGAGCCCTGAAGCTGCTCCAAATCTCCTTGAAACTGCTGGTAACGTCTGGCGATTTCCTCTATTATTTCTTGATCTGTAGTTTGACCAGGATGATATGCCCGCAGGTAGTAAAAGATCGCTTGGCAAACTGACAAGTGTTCTAGGTAGTCGCATTTGTAAAATAGAGGCTCATCCATTAAGAATAATGCTAGCTGTTGTGAATTTTGCCAGCTAAAATCAAGTAAACGGTGTTCTTTGAATAGCTGATTGCGTTCCTCCGTGAGATCAGAAAAATCCGCTACTGTCAGTTGATAATTCTTGTGATGTTTCTGCAACTGGCGATTAATCATTGTTCGCGGTTCTTCTGTCTGCTGAGATAGAAACTGATTAAATAACGTCATATCAAATTCTCCCATTGTCTTCTCCTCCCTCTTCAGAGACTAAATAGCACAGTGTCGTTAAAAAGACAATCTTGAAATACAACTAAATTTATGGTATTATAAAGAGAGTTAAGGAAGGCGATTTAAGCCTTCCTTAACTTTTTTCAGTATATCTCCCGTAAAATAGTACTTCTTTTCTGATTAATAAATAACTAAAGGAGCGTTCTTATGATTTATGCTACCTTTCTTTACCTTCTATTAGCCGCCTTCGTTATTTGGGTTTGGAGCCCACCAGCCATTTTGCGAATGCTTGTTTTAATTGTATTGATTTTACTGTACTCATGGACTTCTAGCCGGTTAGCGAAGAAAAAATAGTGAGGGTTATAGTTTCCTCCAATTTACCAACAAGGTACAGGAAATTTTGATCGTAAAAGCAAGAGCCAGTCAGATTATTTCTGACTGGCTCTTTTAAAGGTAATTTTTCGGATCATTATTGGTTCTAACGGAGCATCTTCGCTATCCGTAGCTTGATTGGCGATTTTACGCACCACGGACATTCCGTCTATTACTTGACCAAATACCGTATAACGTCCATCTAATTCAGGGAGGCCGCCGACTGCCTCATAATGGGAACGAACCTTTAACGGTAGATTCATTCGGTACAGTTGCTCCTTGTCTACTTGACTATGCTCCACGATGTAAAACTGATTACCATTAGTATTTGGCCCGTGATTCCCTAAACAGACAGCACCATCGAAATGATACAAACCCTCATCTACTTCGTCTTCAAAATAACCGCTGTAAATGGACTGAGCTTCAGCACCAGAGCCATCTAGCGCACCGCCCTGGATTACAAAATCCTTAATTACTCGTGCGAAGGGCGTATTATCGTAAAAGCTTTGTCTGGCAAGCCCTCGCCAATTTTTAACGGCTTTTGGTGCATCCTGCTGAAAAACTCTAAGGGTAATCGTTCCTGCATCCGTTTCAATCTGACAAAGCTCCTCATGTGGGCGAACCGGCGTCAGCTGCAGCAAGTATTGATTCGAGTATTTTATCCCTCGATCTTTCTCTAGGATAGTTTGAATATACCACTCTAACTGTTCAGCATTTCCTAGCCGTGCCATTTTCATCAAATAGGTGTACTCTTTTTTGGGGGTTGCGACACGATATGAAATAATTCCCCGTAGATTATTGTAGCTATCTCCTTTTACTTTAAACAAAGAAACTACATGTGCTTCTAAAAAAGTAAGTTCTTGGCCGATGAATGATTTGAAATGGCGCGCCTCGTTCCCCAAAGCGAAAGTCACAAGTGCATCAATGTTTCCTTCAGCTAGCTGTTGAGTAAAATCTGCCATTCGCTGATTGATCTCCTCCTGATCCCAATGACGCGGGATTAGCTGCTTGGTAACCGTTTCATTTTCAAGCTTTTTCTTTATTAAATAGGCCGCTGACCCAAGAATTCCTGCGGCTAAAACAACCTTACTTTTTTTCATTTTCTGCCTCCAACCTGTTTTTCTCAATTGTACCAGAAAAACAAGCAGACAGACATTCCGCTAGTGGCCGATGATTAGGATTACACTATAATTTCATTTGCGATATTAATACCTCTAATTTGTGAATTGAAGGAATAAAGGATCAGCTACAAAGATTTTTTAAATTTTCGGATTTTCTTCGTTGCCCAATCATAATGGCTTGAAGTTGCCGAAACAAAGTAACTGCCTAGTGTACTTCCTCCCACCCAAGAAAAAATTCCTTTTGAAAACAATTCCTCATTGGAAAAAGCCTCCGCCATTTGCATCACCTGTTGGTGACTCTCCACTAAGAGACGGCGCGCTTCTTCGTAGCTGGTCGTTTGATGCTTTTCCCAAAATTCAATATTCATCGCCCCGTAGGTTTTCCAATTATATCCTTCCTTTAAAAATTGCTTAGCCTCTCCGGCTTGATTCGCCTGCACCCAATTTAACAGCAGTTGATGCCATTCATACAAATGGATCAAGATATCACGAACATTTTTATCCCTTGACCAATGAGCCTGCTTTTCTTTTTCTACGTTAAAACTAAACGGACTATTCACTTTTTCAGGCGGTATTGAAGCTAACAGATCCATCAGTTTCTTATACCCATCATTTCCTGCCTTAATCAAATCATTTTTTGTCGTTGGTCTTGCCATAACAATTTCCTCCTTATATCTTTCTTTATCCTCAGTATGAACCAACACGTAACGTTGGAGTCAAGCAGAAATTGTTTTTTTTGTATAAACTTTGGCTGTCAGCATTTAGCTGCAAAAAGTCCTACTGGCAGCTATCTCCTGATTTGGAATTTAATTTTTCGTAGAATACGAAAAATTTCTTATTCTCGATCGCATACCATTGGACTAAACTGCTTAATTATGGACTTTCTTTGAGCTTTAACTTCATTTCTATTTGTTCAAACTGCAAAAAGTCCAACTGGCAAAATAAGACCTCTCCATTTTTTTGGAGAGGTCTTAGGTTTAAATAATCCCGGCTCTATAATTTCTAGGACTGATAGAA
>NZ_JXLA01000020.1 GCF_001886185.1 Enterococcus raffinosus
GTAAAGAAAAAGGAGATTTTTTGCGTATAGAAATGATAAAAGAACGATATTTAGGATATGTGTAACAGTGGATATTTTGCGTTTTACTTATCATTAAACTGGTTTGTGTTCGAGATGAAGGCTGTTTCCATATTTTTTTATAAAAAATTGATGTCAAACGGTTAGCGGATACTTTTCTGAAGTTTTGATAGATAAATAATTGACCAACAAGTAGCAATCCATTTATTAAAAGCTATTAGCTTTTGTGGTATACTACGTAGGAATCTATTTTTAAAGGAGGAGCCTCATGGCAGAGAAAGAAACATTTTATATTACTACGCCTATTTATTATCCAAGTGGCAAACTGCACATTGGGAATTCTTATACAACGATTGCCTGTGATGCGATTGCTCGCTACAAACGCATGATGGGCTTTGATGTGTTTTATTTGACTGGGGTCGATGAGCACGGACAAAAAATTGAAAAGAAAGCCGATGAACTTGGCGTAAATCCACAGGAATATGTGGACAAGATGGCGACGGACATCAAGAAATTATGGAAGACGTTGGATATCAGCTACGACAAATTTATTCGGACGACAGATGACTACCATCAAGCGGCGGTCAAAAAAATCTTTGATCAATTGTTGGAGCAAGGCGATATCTATCTTGGCGAATACGAGGGCTGGTATTCAGTATCTGATGAAGAGTATTTCACTGAAACTCAGCTGGAAGAAGTGTATCGCGACGAAGAAGGCAATGTAATTGGCGGGAAAGCGCCAAGCGGGCATGAAGTTGAATTGGTTCGCGAGGAATCTTATTTCTTCCGCATGAGCAAATACGCAGATCGTCTATTGGAATACTACGAAGAGCATCCTGAATTTATTCAACCGGAATCTCGTAAAAATGAAATGATCAATAACTTCATCAAGCCAGGTTTGGAAGATTTAGCGGTATCACGGACAACCTTCAAATGGGGAATCCCAGTCAACGCGAATCCTGAACACGTGGTTTATGTATGGATTGATGCCTTATCAAACTACATCACCGCCTTAGGTTATGGTTCTGATGATGACAGCCTATTCCAAAAATACTGGCCAGCAGATGTTCAAATGGTCGGTAAAGAAATCGTCCGTTTCCATACGATTTATTGGCCAATCATGCTGATGGCGTTAGAATTGCCATTACCAAAAAAAATCTATGGGCATGGCTGGTTGATGATGAAAGACGGAAAAATGTCTAAATCAAAAGGGAACGTCGTGTACCCTGAAATGTTAGTCGAACGTTATGGCTTGGATGCGGTTCGTTATTATCTATTAAGAGCGATCCCATTCGGTTCCGATGGCGTATTCACACCGGAGGATTTTGTTGCGCGAGTGAATTATGATCTAGCCAATGATTTAGGAAATCTGTTGAACCGGACAGTTGCCATGATCAACAAGTATTGTGATGGCGTTGTACCCGCGTATAAATCGCTAGTAACTGATTTTGACAGCGAGCTGTCAACGACAGCAGCGAATGTTGTTAGCCGTTACCGTGAATCAATGGACAAAATGGAGTTCAACAACGCGTTGGCAGAGGTTTGGACGTTGGTTTCTCGTGCGAATAAATACATCGATGAGACGGAGCCTTGGGTCTTAGCAAAAGACGAAGAACGCAAAGCAGAACTAGACAGTGTCATGGTTCACTTAGCGGAAAGTCTGCGAATCGTAGCTATTCTATTGCAGCCAATCATGACTCAAACACCAAAACGTATTTTTGAACAATTAGGCTTGAATGTGGACATGATGAATTTAGAAAACATTCATTTTGGCGAATTCCCAGAAAATACAAAGGTTACACCAAAAGGTAAACCAATCTTCCCTCGTTTAGACATGGAGGAAGAAGTGGCTTATATCAAAGAGAAAATGTCTGAAGGCAGCAAACCTGAAGAAGAAAAAATCAAATGGAATCCAGAAGAAACAGAGTTGGTTTCTGTGAAGGATAAAGAAATTAAATTTGATGTATTTGATAAAGTCGAGCTAAAAGTGGCAGAAGTCATGGAATGTAAAAAAGTCGAAGGCGCCGACAAGCTGTTACAGTTCCGTTTGGACGCAGGAGACAAACAAGACCGCCAAATTTTATCGGGAATTGCTGAATATTACGCAGATCCAGAGAGCTTGGTCGGCAAGAAACTGATCATTGTAGCCAATTTAAAACCACGTAAAATGCGTGGAGAAATCAGCCAAGGGATGATCCTTTCTGCTGAAGCCCCAGATGGTACCTTGAAAGTGGTAGAAGCACCCGCAGATATGCCGAATGGCGCGGTTGTTGGATAGAAAATAGAAGAAGGTCGAAACTCAGAAGGATGAGTTTCGACCTTTTTATGCGCTCAATTTTGTCAGAAATTTTCTAGTGAATAATGCAATCCAAAGGAAGCTGGTAAACACTCCTGCTAAGAAGGAAACGCCAAAAAGGTCTTCTCGTGTTAGTTGCCCTAACCAATAAGTTGGAAGAACCCCAAGGAACCAACGCCATGAATCAAAAATAAACCATGGAATTAGCAGCCCAATCATAGTTATTCCGGTGAGCTTGGAAATCGCCAAACCTTCTACTCGGTTCGCTGCAAAAGCGACAACCATCATAGCAACGGCGCAACTAAACAATGAAGCAATAAAGGAAATGGCAAAGAGTGAGAGAAAAGTAAGGGAGGAGAGAGTAAACACTATTCCTAAAAGAATACTGTTAATGAACCCCCAAAGAGCCGGTATCCCAATTCTCGCCATCAAATAATGCAGCCGACCAGAAGGAGTGACTTGATAATAGCCACTAATCCCCTCATCGCATTCTTCTAGCAGCAGGAAGGCACTGGATATAGTTAATAGCGTAGGTGCTAGTAGTAACATCAGCCCATCAGTTAGAGCATAATAGTTGTTAATGGCTATAGAGAACTGTTGAACTAGAAACTGATTCACTATTGGCAAGAAAAAGTGAAAGGTAGCTCCCACTAGAAAAGGAGCCGGAATCAATACCAGCATAATCGGGTCACGTAACATCACTCGAAAACCAATAAAAAAAACTTTAAGAGTGGCGCGCATAGCTATTCCTCCTTGAAGGATTGATCTTTGAGGGGACACGATGAACTACTAGTACAAATAAGACACCTGTCCAAATTGAGAGCCCAAAAATCTTGAAAAGAAACGGCTCATGGAACTTACCAAATAGGTACTGAATTAATTTTAAGACCATTGTTCCCGGTAAAAATTCCGCAAAAGGAAGAGCAATTCCGAACAATGAGGCTATTCCTGGAGTCAAAAGCAACAAGGCTGGTGGAACGCTAAGCATCAAATAACTGTTGACGGTTTTGGCGAAGGTAGCCAGTAGCAATCCCACCAATGTGAAAAAGCCGGAGGAAATAAACACAATTCCTGCTAAAGCAAAGGGATTGATCCAGGACATAGTGATTGCAGCAATGATTGTTGCAGAACAAGTAGAAACAAGTCCTAAAGAGAGCATCTTTCCTAATACATATTCATAGCCCTTTAAAGGAGAGATTGCCATATAACTGTGCAGGTCTTCTTCTTGTTCAAGCAGCCATATTCCACCAATAAAGAAGTACCCTAAGACAGCTGGATCACCGAGAATAATCAATGAGCCAGTCAAACTTCTCAGTACAGGATCATTGATTTGACTGAGTATAAGAACATAAAAAAGCGTAAGAATACCGTAGATAAAATAAAAACCATACCGCATTTGATACTGCATATCTTGTTTAGTAGTCAAAAGGAATCTCATTGCAGCCGCCTTCCTGTCAAAGAAATAAAAACATCCTCCAAACTTTGTTCGATGGAATGAACGCGGATCACTTTTTTTGCTTTGGACATTGCTTGAAAATGAGGGTCGGAATATAGCTCATTTACAGGTAGCGTCCGTTGTTCTTCATTATTTTGCTGATTAAGGAACGTATAACGGACCTTATTTTCCTGAACGGAGTGTCGAAAAGCTTTTGGTGAATCTAAGGCCCGAATTTCGCCATCAACGATGAAAGCAACGCGGTCGCAGAGTTCTTCAGCGTCGTGCATATTATGTGTGGTAAGGATGATCGTCTTTCCTGCTTCCTGTAGCTCTTTGATCATGTCTTTTAGGATTCGAGCATTTGACGGGTCTAAACCACTGGTCGGTTCATCTAAGAAGAGTAGATCAGGCTTGTGCAGCAAACAGCGAATAAATCCGAGACGCGTTTTCATTCCTTTGGAAAAACGTGCGACGGGCTTTCGAGCATCCTCCCATAAATTCATTCGACTTAGCAGCGGTTGAGGATCTAATGATTCTTGTTGATATAAAGAAGAAAAATAGGTTAGATTTTCTAAAGCAGTGAATTTACCATAAAAATTGGGGAACTCGAAGTCCACACCGATTTTGTTATAGTAATCTTCGGAAAGCCGCTTCAGTGAGCTATCCATGACAGTCACTTCCCCTCGATAATCAGTCAAGGTGCCGGTCAAAATTTTCTGCAAAGTACTTTTCCCAGCACCGGAAGGACCCAAAAATCCAAAAATTTCCCCTTTTTTGACATCGAAATTGATTTGCTTCAAGGTATCTTGATTATTCTTTGGATACTGATAAAAAAGATTTTTAACTCGGATCATAACTATTCCTCCACTAGTTCATTCACCAGACCGTTTATCATAACAGACAATACTTGCATTCGCAGCGCTTCTTTTTCCTCTTCTAACAGAACGATCACGCCATAAAGGGCTTGAAACGCCTTTGTAACAACCTCGATTGGTTGAGTGAAACGTACACCATAATTACTCAAAAGCTGTAATACTTCAGCATCTTCATTGGAATGATGTTCTATGACTTCTGGAGGGAGTTTTCGGAACAATATCGCCATAGTCTCGCTATCCGTTTTTTGAATCAAAGGGTATTGATTCATCAGTTCAAACAGAAACATCACTGTCTTTTTAACCAACTCTTTTGGCGATAAGGAGCGATTTTCTGATAGATAAGCATCTAATTGTCTCCACATGTCCTTTTGACAATTAACCAAAAGCTCGAAATAGAGTTCTTCTTTGCTGGGATAAAAGGTATAAAAAGAGCCTTTTGCGATTAGGGAAGCTTTGGCAATCTCTTCAATGGTTACTTTCTTAAGTCCATACTCACAAAAAAGTTTCTCAGCAACATGAAGCAATCTCTCGGTGATCGTTTGCTTTTCTTGAGAGCTAAATTTTGGCATACAGTTCTCCTATCTATTTATATGACTAAAAAAAATATATGGTCATATAAATATAGCTTGTCCTGTATCATCTGTCAATAAGTATTGGAGCAAGCAAGTTATTCTGTTGTAAAAATTCTTTGTGCTAAGCTTTTGATAGTAGAATAAAAATATGAAGATTAAGAAGAGGTGATTTTATGCCATTTATCGCAATTTTAATAGATACACTGACCCTAGGAGGCTATTTTCTACAATTGAACAATGGAGGTTCCATATTTTATTTGTTAGGGTTGATCTTTCAGGGAATAGTGACGGTTCTTCTACTTTTCATTACGATTGGTTATCACGGGAAAAAGCTGACGAGCTTTCGTCCAGCAGGATATCCCTATCTAACGATTCGTTATGCCGTCATTCTTCTTTCTTTTCTAATAAATGCTATCGTGCTGTTTCTATACGGATTAAATTATTTTGGTATCAATGATGTCGTTTTCTCTAATTTTTAGAAGAGCTATCCTTTGGCGATTGAATAAAGAAACTGCTGAGTGTCAAAATGGAGGGATACCGATAGCCATGGAGTTTCGAATGGTGGAGCTGCCACCGTTACAAGCAGCATTTTCTGGTGTAGATGCGAATGTTGATTTTTCCGAACAGGGTTGAGCTCAAATGGAAAATTTTATACCGATAAGATTATTAAATAATTGAAAAGAATTAGTTAGTATCCCCTTTGGCTATTTTTCATTCGTAAAAAAGTGTGTTATAGTAACTTAATACGAAAAATATTTTTATGCGACACTTTAACTCATTTTAATGAAATTTAATCAAACTGGCGTAACTATAGGGTTACAAGGATGTATTAGAAGGATTTGGGAATACATCGTTTAAACGAGAAATAGTTAATTTTTAGTAATAGTCAACACCCTCAACTTTAGAATAATAAATATTGATTAGTTAGATAGCCCGCTCTTGATTGAGCGGGCTATCGTTCATTTTAGAGGTCCTAACCCCTTACTACTTAAGTAATAAGGGGTTAGGACCTTTTTTGACCAATTAAATTATGGATTTGAAAAAATTTGGGAAAACTCTTCTTGCTAGAAAAGACAATCAAAAATTGGAAGAAAGCTTGATTTATAAGCCTTGCTTTCTTCTTCATTATTGATAGAAATCAATTCAGTGAAATTTTTTTACAGAAATTGATTTCAGCTATTAAAAATTTTTTATCTATAACGTTAAACAAAAATTATTCTTACATTGTATAGGGGAATAGGCTTTTTAAATTACACGAGTCCTCTCTTTAGTAGTGCGGTTTGTTATTATTGTGCTAATTTGATGAATATAAAGTTTATTGTTAGGATTTAGATAAGATGTATTTTGTTATATTTGGGCGATTTGGAATAATTATAATTAATTTTTAGCGATTTTTTTATAGTTTTTTAAATTTTTGGAGGGGGAGATGGAGAATATGCGAAAAGCAAGGTGGATGCCCAGTTTGATACTAGTAATCAGTTTACTTTTTAGTTTGATCCCAATAAATACGAGCAGTCGTGCTGAAAATGTAGAAGCCCATAGTGACATCGAGGTAGTAGATACAACTATTTTGGACGCAATGGGTGAATTGAACTCGCCGGACAATCGTATCAAAGAATTAGAAACAGTAACGATTGAACTTGCGTGGCAAATGATTAGTGTGGATCTGATTGAAGAAGGAGAAACGCGAGAATTGACATTACCGGAGGAACTGAGTTACATCGAGCAAAATGGGATTCTTTCGGACGGGATGGGAAGCTTTCAAGTCAGCAATGGCATCCTTCAATTTACCTTTGCTCAAAATTACCAAATGACTCCTGATGAAAGGTTGCCGGACTATCAATCTGTCAAACATTACCAAGGAAGTGTGACTATTCAAGCAGAAGTACCTAAGAAGGGAAATTCCGACGTAACCCTTGATTTTGGTAATCAGGTTATGGAATCACTATTTATTGAAACAGAAGTTGAGAATAAGAATGAAGCTCTTCGAGAGGCAGGGCGAGACTTAAATGCTTTAGGAACTTGGGTGCTCCGCAGTATGAAAGTAACGGATGAAAATGGTGAGAACTTTTCGGAGGAGAAGCCACCAACCAGAGACAATAATATCCAAGTCGATTTTGAGTGGCAGTTGGAAAATGAGGTAGAGATCCAATCAGGAGATTATTATACTTATCAGTTGCCAGATTATTTTGCTGTCCATCAGGTAATACAGAATGAACCTTTAAAAAATGAAACGTCAGGTGGTGAACCTTTAGGCAGCTTTGATTTGGACATCAACGGTTTATTAACAATCAAGTTTAATGACGAGGCCGCTGAAGTAAGTAATCGTAAGGGAACGATTCATCTTTCTACACAATTAGATGTGAAACAGCATATTGAAGAGATAGTTACTGAAGAGCAAATTAATGAGGATGGTAGTACCAGTGGTGAAGTGAAAATCAAGATTGCTAAAGCGGCGATTAAAAAAACCGGATCGATCGGTAATGACAACATCATCACATGGGAAATCAACATCAATGAAAACAGTCGAAAGCTAGCAAATGTCAAAGTGACGGATTATTTGCAAGCAAACCATAAATTTGTAAGTATTAAATGCGAGGTTCCTGATGAAGCAGGCGATTGGAAGGAGGTAGGATCAGAATTTTATCATTGTTTGCACTTTGAACCACCAAATGATCGTTCCTATTTTGAACTATCCTTTCCTAATTTAGATAAGCAAAAGCAGAAACTGACTCACCCGGTGAAATTCATTGTTCGCTCAAGAATCACAGATTCCGGCAGTGCGAATGCTTATCAGAATACCGCTGCGATCACAGGATCAAATTTCATTGAGAATGGTGTAGAAGCAACAGTTTCTTTGGTTGATATCCCCAGCTATAAATTCTTGATCGATTCCGAATTTGAAAATGGTATTTTTGATTGGCGTATGAAGGCGACGATCAAAAATGATGGTGGAGAAATCATTGATCAGATGTATAAAAATGATCATTGGTCAGAGGGGGCACTGCATTATTTTGATCCTTCAACGCTTGCAATTACAGATGAGAAAGGGCGTACGTTGCAGGAGGATCAATGGTCGTTCATCAGGGCGGAGGAAGTAACGAAGAAAGATAAAAATGATGCCGACCAAATCGTTCGATTCGGCATCAAATTTGCTAAAGCGGGAATCTATTATCTTAGCTACAAAACAAAGGCTTTTGAGATTCCCCCACCTTTAAACGAGGAATTCGTAAATTATCTTTGGGTCGAAGGGAAAAAATATAATGGGAGCAGCGGTATCGATGATGAGGATACGTTAGGAGTAACTAAATCTCATCAGGGAACCGATTATATGAAACGCGAATTAACTTGGTGGACCACCATCAACAAGAACAAAATCGTGATGAAAAATGCCAAAATTGAAGACAAATATAGCAGCGTTAACGGCAATAATAAATCCGCTTTACGCTTAAATGAGGACACGCTACACATTTATCCGTTAAAAAAGGAAGCTGCGAATGATAATGATATTGATGAATCTCGTGAACTTAGAAAAGGAAAAGATTTTATCTTAGAGTCTAAAGGTGAGAATTACAAAGACGGGTTCGTGATTAGGCTGATTGGAGACTATGCAAGTACCGATGAGACGCTGCAGATTCGCTACAACACGCATTTTATGATGGAATATCAAAGCCCCTCTGGGTCAAAGAAAAGTAATTACTTTGTGAATTCAGCAATCGTAACTTATCAATATGAAGGCGAAGAAAGACAAGGATACGATTCAGATGAAACGGAAGTATGGATCGATTCTCGGATGGGGCAGAATGGCTGGAAATACGGGACTTTTGTGGCAAAGGGGGAAGAATATAAAAATCAGGTCAGTCCCTTTGCAGGAGAGAAGCCAGCAGAGGATTCCGTTTATTGGACCGTTCCAATAAATTCTTGGGGAGTTAAATTAAACGCTGGAACAATCATTTGGGAAGATATTCATGAAGGACAATCGAATCCAGAGGTCAAAATCCACAAAGTGATTTATGACCGACCAGAGTATGGATTAACAGGATACGGTGATCAGCTTGAGGAAGATATCGATTACGAGATTATCTCAAATGGAACCAACTCTGAAAATTTTGGCATCAAACTTTTAAAAGAGATCACTGAACCTTTTGCTCTTTTCATTAAAGTGAAGGCTGATGAAGATACCTTCAAATACAAGAATAAAGCCGAGATGGATTTTGAGGGTGAAAAACTCGAAGTGGAAGCCTTTGTTGAAAAGAGCTACAAGACAGATTGGCTGACTAAAAATGGCAGTCAGGAAATGGAGGATTCAGAAGCCAAGCTGCAGGCAAACTATGAAATCATATTAAATAAAGACAGTCGAACAATCAATGACCCAATCATCACTGATACCATTACGATCAATGAGCAAACTTTTCAGCAGGAAAATGGCTCAGTAAAAGTGAAAGCTTATAAAGCAATCAAGAAGGGGAATCTGTACGTGAAAGGTGAGGGTGTTGATTTGAGTAAAGAAGGTCGTTCTGTACAACTTTCTAACGACATCGAAAAGGGTACACAAACACTGACGATCTCTTTAGGTGAATCTATATCAGAGCCTTATATCATCGAATATTCCACGAACATAGATCCGGCCCTCAAAAATGGTACACAGATATCAAATAAAGCATCGCTTTTTGGAAAGGGGCATCTAATCACTGAAACGGTGAAGCAAGTGGAAGTGAAGTCGACTCAAGGTTCAGGCACTTCTAGCGGAGTTGATGGGGCGTTAAGAATTAGAAAAATTGATGAAAAAGGAGAATTGATTGACGCTATTGCTGAATTTGCCCTTTTCCGTGTTGATAAAGATGGTAAATTACAGGAATTTCTGCCGAGTATTAAGGTGAAGAAGGACCGGATCGTCCAAATAGGAGAGGGCGAAAGTATTGACCTTGAAAAAATATCAAATCTCCGTTATGGAAAATATGCAATACAAGAAATAAAAGCCCCTGATGGGTACGAATTAGATGACACCGTTCATAAATTTATCATCGATGGTAATCTACCTGAGCACGAATATCTTCATGAACACAAGAACAATAAACTCAAACCATTTGAATTGGCAATCTTGAAGAAAAGTATGATGGACGAACGCGAATTGCAGGGGGGAGAATTCGCGTTAAGTGAGGCTGGAAATGAACAGACACTGGCAACAGCAACCACTGATAAAAGCGGGATCGGAAAGTTCCAAGATGCCGAAAAAAATCCGTATCCACTGCTATTAGGAAAAGACTACATCGTTAAGGAGACAAAAGCGCCAGACGGCTTTGTCAAATTGAAAGGAGCGTTTACAGTTTCGATCTCCAAGCAAGGAGATGTCACCGTGAGGTACGATGGCGATGAGCTAGATAAACAGGATATAAGCGTCAAAAAAGGTGAAGAAGGAGAGAATGCTCAAATTCAGTTTACAGCTAGAAATAATCCGCGCACCCCTTTGCCGAAGACTGGGGGAGCTGGTGGGGCATTGCTGATAACGCTAGGTCTTGTCGGTTTGCTGGTTGGATTATGGTATCACTTTTCGCTAAAAAAAGAGGAGGGATGGTCATGAAAAAGCTAGTTAGGCTGATGATGCTGCTTGTGGTTCTCCTTTCAACTGTCGTGGGAATAAGCGAGCGTGTCTCTGCAGCAGAGATAGACACGATAACCTTTACGTTACACAAACTCGTATTTCCAGAGAATGGAATGCCGGATGCTATTCAGAATGATGGCGACGAACGTTTGAAGGAGTACGATGGCTTAAATGGTGTAACTTTTGATGTGTATGATGTCACGGCAGATTTCTATCGTTTATTAGATGACTCTGAGGACAAAGACGTGAAAAAGGTTCAAGCGAAAATGCAGAACATGGATGTTTCCGATCGAAAATTCATCGCACGTCAAGTAACAGCGACGTTGGGAGATAAAGATGGTATAGCCACATTCATCTTGCCAAAGCTTTCTGAGGAGAGTGAGGCCGTGTATCTCTTTCGGGAAAGTGCGGCACCCAGCGACGTAAAAAGTAAAGGAGCAGATATGATCGTGGCATTACCTGTATTAGATGCTGCTGGAGAAATTCTTGAAGGACCAATCCATTTATACCCTAAAAATGAGATAACTCAGCCTCACTTTGAAAAAAAGATTCTTGACCAGCAAACGAGTTATCAGCTAGGCGATCCAATCCAGTACAGACTAACGACTCAACTGCCTTCTAATCTATCAATGTACAGCAAGTACCTCATCTCCGATCAAGCAGACGCAAGCCTATTATTAGAGGCTAAATCTATCAAAGTCCAAGTAGCGGATAAAGCTTACGAGGGGTATCAGTTAGAAAGCTCGGACCATGGCTTTAGCTTGGTTTTTGATCTAGCAAAATTGAAGGAGCATACTGGAAAAGCTGTATCCGTCTCCTACACTATGACTTTGCAGGACACAGCGAAGATTGATCATGAAATCATTAATCGTGCGGAGCTTGAGACAGATTTTGACAAGATCATTCGTGAAAGGCAGATAAAAACAGGCGGGAAAAAATTCATTAAGGTCGATGCACTAAAGAAAGACCAGACATTGGCAGGGGCAGTGTTTGTCGTTAAAAATGAGAAAGGGCAATATTTGCAGCGTGATGAAAAGGCGTACCGTTGGACAGACAAAAAGGAAGATGCTGGAGTAGTCAAATTGACCTCAAATAAAGAAGGCTTCTTCGAAATCAAAGGACTACGCTACGGCAGCTATTCATTAGAAGAAGTGAAGGCGCCTGCTGATTACCTTTTGAGTGAAAAGAATGTTCCTTTTGATATTTCGGCAAACAGTTATAGCTTCTCCAAAGGCATTCTGCAGGTGGTCAATCAAAAAACTTCTTCAACAAGTAAACAGCCAGACAAACCAGGTTCAGCTCAAACGAAGAAACAAGCGGCAGCTGGAGCGCTTGCGCAGTATCCCAAAATGAATGATAGGAAAAACGTCTGGTTTGTTCTCTTTGGCGGATGCCTAGTCGGAATTGTCCTAGTGACAGTAGTTTTACGTAAAACAAAAAGGAGTGAATGATCCAATGAAAATCAAAAAAAGTTTGATTCTGATGATCGGTTTATTAGCAGCGGTGTTAACTCAAGGTTTGTTTGGTTCGGCTAGGACAGCAGAGGCGAAAGAGCCGAGTGAACAAACAGTTGTGATCCATAATCTTAAATATGAGAAACTACCAAATGAGATTCAAAACACTGGGGATAAGATGAATGATTTCACTGGTGAACCACTAGAGGGCTCCATCTTCACCGCTTATGATGTGACGAACGTCTATTGGCAAGCATATGAAGCTGAGAGTGGCGATCATGCAGCGAAGGAAACGGCCGCAATCGAAGCAGCAAAAAAAGCAGATACATCCAGTATAACTGGAAAAGTATTTCCCAAGACAGGAGCTGATGGACTGGCAGAGCGGGCGCTATCAATAACATCGGGAACGGAAAATGCCATCTATTTGATCAAACAAACCACTATCCCAGCTGGGGTCGTTCCAGCCAAATCTGAACCATTCGTGATTGGTCTGCCTTCACGTGATGAGGCTGGAGTATTAAGAGAAAAGGTGCATGTTTATCCTAAAAATGAATTGCCGACAAACGATGTGAAATTTATCAAATACGGCATTGACTCTGCTGGAAAGAAAGAGGTTTTACAAGGCGCGAAATTCATTTTGAAGAAAAACGAAGGCAATTACTATAATTCCGCAACGAATCAGTTCGACATATCGGAAGCTGAAAAAGATACGGCCGAAGTCTTCACCTCCGATAAAGAAGGTATTGTGAAAGTGGAAGGACTGATACTGTCACCAGGAGTCTATGAGTTTCATGAAATCGAAAGTGATGTAGCGACCGCTGAAAAACAAAGTGAGAACTCAGAGAATAACTATAAATATCACTTTAAAATCAACCCAAAGGTTTCAGTCACAGTTTCAGATGAATGGAAAGTGGCTAAATACAACTACTATGATCAAAAGCTTCAACCGAAAGAACTTAATGAACCATTTGGAGGTAATCTAGCAGAAGCATATAACTTCAAGGTCCCGAATGTAGAAAAAGACGTGGATGATACAGAGGTGCGGAATGGTCAAGAGCTTACCTATACCATCTCGAAAAAGATTCCTGAAGATGTCGGAAATTATCAAACGTATAAACTGATTGATACCTTTGATAATCGATTAGAGCTTTGTTGCAGCAAGGAGAAAATCTTAAATAGCATTAAAGTCGATGGTGGTGAACCAACCGGCTTGTCTCCTCAATTTTCTATGACTCCGAATTCAAATGAATTCTCTATAACGTTCACGCCGGCAAATTTAGCGCAGCATGCGACGAAAACATTGTCTTTTGAAGCCACAATGAAGGTTAAAGCAGGAACAGATCTGAAAGAAATCGATAACGATGTTGTCTTCGAAAACTCATTCCGTGATTCAAAAGACAAACAACGTATACAAACCTATGGCAAACGTTTCGTCAAAGTGGATAGTGGTACAGATAAAAAGCTAAAGGATGCTGAGTTTGCGATAAAAAATAATGCCGGTGAATTTATGCAACTAACGAATGAAACTACTGGTGAATCCGTTGAATCAGTGACAGGTTGTGCCAAAAACTATGTTGTTAATTGGGTCGCTGATGAAAAAGTTGCCACAAAACTCATTTCGGACGAGAATGGAAACTTTGGTATTTACGGTCTTGGAACAAATGAAGCTGATTACTATACTCTGATTGAAACAAAAACTCCGGATGGCTATGTGAAGTTAAAAGATATGTCGTTTACAGCTGATGGGGCAGAAGATAATCAAATTTTACGTGTTGAAAACAAAGCCAAAGGGATCTTGCCAATGACTGGAGGCATGGGGCTCGCTGGTCTGATTGCCATCGGAATCATCGGGTTAGCAAGTGGAATCCTATACTTCAAAAAGCGTACGCAATTAGCTGAAAAGTAAAGAAATTGGTGGTTCGATGAAGAAAAAACGCAGATATTTGTTTATAGATATTCTGATGCTTATAATCATGCTTGGCGGGGCGGGGGCGTTACTGTACCCTTTAGTAGGCGATGCGTTGAATAATTTTTGGAATCAGCAGGTCATCAATTATTACCAGGAAAAATCGAATGCAGAAAATCGGGAAGCGATCCAGCAAGAAGAGAAGCGAATCAAAGAAGAAAACAAAAAAATTGCTAAGATGGGGGTACCAGGAAACGATCCTTTTACAAAAAAGAAACCAGAAAACACAACACTGGAAAAGGATTATTATCAAAAGCATACGATTGCCGTCATTCGTATTCCGAAAATCAACGTCACATTACCAGTGTTCGACCAGACCGACAATTTGTTTTTGAAACGAGGGGCTGCCTTACTGGAGGGCACCTCCTATCCTGATGGTGGGAAGGGTATCCATACAGTGATCACTTCTCATCGAGGATTAAAAGAAGCCCGATTATTTAGTGATCTACCAAAATTAAAGAAGGGCAATCACTTTTATTTGGAGTACAAGAATCAGACTTTTGCCTATAAGGTGGACAAAATCCAAACCATTGAACCGACAGAAGTCGAAACACTGAATATTGTTGAAGACAAAAACTACGCGACGTTAATGACCTGCACGCCTTATGGAGTTAACAGTCATCGTCTTTTAGTCCGAGGAACGCGGATTCCTTTTAGTGAAGGGATGAAAAAGACGCTTGCCAAAGCGGATCGAGTTCATCGAAATCGTTCTCTTGCCATTCTGATTTTCAGTCTGTTACTAATGATTGGGATAGGTAGCATTGTTTTCAAACGAATTAAATCCTTGAAGGGACGGAAAAGAAGCTAGTACTCCAAATGATAGCGTTAACATCGCTCTCAACATCTGCTAAAATAACTGGTAGATAAAAAATGGAGGGATAGCGCGTATGAAGTTTAAAAGAGTGTTAGTCTTTACAGTCAAGGAGTTCAATAAAAACAAAGAAAAGGACGGCTATCTGCCGCAAAATGGAACAGTTATCAATGCCTTCGTTGGTTCGAATGGACTGAACTGTCTTGCAGTTGGATATGTAGTCTAAACTAAAAACAGTCCATTAAGGGCTGTTTTTGTTTTGAACTTCAATAACGCGATTTCTGGTGGTAAACTAAGGGTGCAGGAAGAAATAGTTATAAAAAGTTGCGGATGAATCAAACACGTGTGTCAATGCTGTTGTTTGTTGTCGTTTTTCTTGAAAGCAGGTGATTGGTATGGATCGTTATATGCTGGAGCAAATTGGTTTTGGAGGCATCATAGTTACAGGACTTTTGCTGCTGATTGCGGTACTGCCAAAGTGGACGAAGGGGCTTTTTATCGCGAGGTTTCCTTGGGAGTTCAGGAAAGATAGAGAAGATCCGAGATTCGAGACAGAGCGAAGGATCGGAAAAATGTATAGTCAGTTCATTTTTAAGTATGTACCACCCTTTTTTATCGGTTTTCTGTTGATTTTGCTCCTGTCCTATCTTATTTTATAGAAAGAGATGAGAAAGAATGACGTCGTTACAGTTTTTGTCCCTTGGCTTTTGTGTGTTAGGTCTTTTTGGTAGTCTTTCGCTAGTAACGCCTCATTTGCTTTGGAATGATTTGACCTATTTCTTTCGGAAAGATCGGAAAGAATACCTCACGTTTTCCAATCGCTATCATAGAAAAATGTAACTTACCATAGAGTTAATTTCTCTCGTCCTTTTTTTAGTCAGCTGGGTCGTTAGAATGGCCGTCTCTTTATTTGTTGTATACTTTATCTATAGTGTTTGCTAGGTTTTGGCAGAGGCCCTAATCCAAATACATTGGCTTAGAAAAAGCAAAAAGGACTAGAAAAAAATCTAGTCCTTTTATCGTTAGAGATTACGCATGCAATACTTCGACAATTTTCTCATTAAAATCAGGAAGATCGTCGGGTGTTCGGCTAGTAACAAGTTTGTTATCGACTACCACCGGTTCATCCTTAACGATTGCCCCCGCATAGCCAACATCGGGACGTACTGTGTCATAGGCAGTCATTGTGCGGCCTTTTGTTAGTCCTGTTTGGATAAATAATTGAGGCCCATGGCAAATAGCGAATAATGGTTCATTCTTATCTAAGAAATACGTAACGAACGCGACAAAACGTGAATCACTCCGCAATTGATCGGGTGAAAATCCACCTGGAATCAATAAAGCATCGAAGTCTTCAGGCTTCACTTCATCGATTCCTTTATCACTTTTGAACTTGGTTCCTTTTTTACCAGTAATTTCTTGATCGGCTTCAAAGCTGATAATTGTCACTTCATTGCCGTCTTTTTCTAATGCTTCTTTTGGAGAGGATAGTTCAACATCCTCTACTAAATCTGTGACGATTGCTGCAATTTTCTTGGTCATTGACTGTCCATCCTTTCTTATTTTAACTACTCTTTAACCCTAAAGGATAATCAATGAGAATTCAATTAATCTGTTTGCAGCTTCGTGATTAGGGTCAAGCTGTCGGACTCAAATAGGAGGTTTTTAATGAAACTAATAGCCATGAATCAAGGATTAACAAAGCTTCCAGCTTTAACAACTTCTGCTAAAACCTATACAGAGATCAATCTTTTTAATAACCAATTTAAGGCTTTTCCAGCAGAAATTTTTCAGATGGAGAGGGTAGAAATATTCAATATTTCTGCCAATAAAATCACCGAGATTCCTGATGAAATTAGCAAGCTGTCTCAATTAAAAAACATCGATTTTGGACATAATAAGATAAAGGAAATACCTGAATCCTTTTTTGATCTTGTAAATTTAAAAGAGTATGTCTACTTACATAACAATAAATTGAAGCAATTGCCTGACCTATTCACGCAACTGCCAGCGATTGAATATCTAAATGTAAGTGGAAATGAGTTAGCTGAACTACCAGCAAGTATCGGTAGTTTAAATAACTTGATTGAACTGCGGGCGATGGAGAATGAATTACGAAATCTGCCACAATCAATCGGCGAACTCAAGCAGCTTCGTGAGCTTCACTTAAGAGATAATCAACTCACTAGCTTTGTTTTTCCAGCGAGTCATTGGGAGAAGCTGCGGGTTTTAGACCTAGAAAAAAATGCTCTCACTACGTTTAAAATAAATTTTTCTATTACAAAAAATCTTCAAAGAATCAATTTGCGTCACAATCAATTAACCTCGCTTCCGATGGAAATAGGGGAGGCCACTTCATTGATTGAACTTGATTTGCGCAGCAATCAATTACGTACATTGCCAAAATCATTGTTGGAATTAGAAAATTTACAAAGACTTGATTTACGCTGGAATCACGAACTAGTCATACCTAGCTGGATCGCTGATTTAGGGCGAAAAGGCTGCATTGTCTATTGCTAAGAGGTAGAAGGCGTCTGTTCACAAAATTTCTTGTGAAGAAAAGTTTTTTTGTAAAACTTGTTGACAGCGCTTTCTGGATTTGTTAAGCTAACTTTGAATTAAATAGACCAAATGATGGATAGTGATTGTTTAAATACAAGCTAAACCTGATGATGTGTACGATTTATTTGTCGTGCCCTCATTGGGTTTTTTTGTTGCTCAAAATTAGGAGGTGACTTTATAAAAAACAACAATCTTGGGTTTGACAACGATTACGAAGGTATCTATCATTTTAAGTGAACGAAGTCAGTGGAAATGATTTTAAGTAGCGAATGTCACAGAACGGAGGAGCATTGGATGCAGATTCAGAAGATTTTGAATAACAATGTAGTCATCACGACCGATCAAAAAAATAACGAGATCGTCGCGATGGGGCGTGGTCTAGCCTTTCAGAAAAAAATAGGGGATGAGATCACCGAGTCGGCGATCGACAAAACCTATCACCTTGCGAATAGTGATTTATTCAATAAGTTTCAGGAGTTACTAGTAGATGTTCCAATCACCTATGTAGAAATCGCCAATGACATCATTGATGAGGCGAAGGTCACATTGAAGAATCCGTTAAATGACTCGCTCTATATCTCCATCACGGATCATTTATATGCGGCAATCCAACGAGTCAAAGAAGGGGTTCGTGTTCGGAATTTATTATTGTGGGATGTCAAACGTTTATTTCCAGATGAGTTTTCCGTCGGTGTGAGTGCTGTGAAGAAGATCAAAGAGAAGTTCAACATTGATCTAGGAGAAGATGAGGCAGGAAACATTGCCTTGCATCTAGTAAATGCACAAACAGAAAGTGACAATGAAGACGCCTATATGATGGCGGAGTTGATGCAGGAGATTATACAAATAACCAGCTATTATTTTAAAGTTCAATTGGATGAAGAATCTGTCTACTTTTATCGTTTTACAACGCATTTACGTTTCTTTGCTTCTCGCATCATGAACAAGCGGCA
This sequence comes from Enterococcus raffinosus, assembly GCF_001886185.1. Lineage (GTDB taxonomy): Bacteria > Bacillota > Bacilli > Lactobacillales > Enterococcaceae > Enterococcus_A > Enterococcus_A raffinosus. The sequence goes on from NZ_JXLA01000020.1 coordinate 18,548, forward strand.
GCTAACGGATGAAACAGACAACGAACTACTGTTGATCATTCAAAAGAAATATCAGAACGCGTATCAATGTGTAGAGAAAATCGCTGATTTTATTAGTAAAAAGTATGCTTATGAAATGTCAAATGATGAGAAATTGTATTTAACGATTCATATCGCTCGATTGGTTCAAAAGGTAAGTGAATAAATGTGGCGCCCAATGACTTCTCGTGTCATCCCGGGTTACCGAAGAGTGAAAGGGCATACATTTAAACGCTGTTAAAAAATGGATCAATGGATCAAAGAAATCAATGAATTTAGTGCAAACAAGGAGGAAAAATAGTGGGTAAATATCGGGAATTAGCAGAAAAAATTGTCGCAAATGTAGGCGGCAAAGAAAATATCAACAGCTTAACGCATTGTATCACACGTTTGCGTTTTAAATTAAAAGATGAAAGCAAAGCGAATGATGACGTGCTGAAAAACATGGATGGTGTCGTGACCATCATGCACAGTGCAGGACAATATCAAGTGGTTATCGGCAATCATGTCGGACAAGTTTATGAAGACGTGGTAGATATGACGGGGCTTGGCGGTGAAAGCAGCGCACCAGAAGAAGCTTCTGGGAATATTTTTAACCGATTAATCGATGTAATCAGTGGGATATTCCAACCTTTCCTAGGTGCTTTAAGTGCCGGTGGGATGATCAAGGGGTTAAACGCATTGCTTGTAGCAGCAGGTGTTTTAACAGCTGAGAGCGGGACCTATATTGTATTGAATGCCATTGGTGACGCTATCTTTATGTTCCTGCCGATTGCGGTAGCGGTAGCTGCGGCTAAGAAATTCGGTGTGAATCAGTATGTTGGGTTAGTCATCGGGGGAGCTCTATGTTATCCAGCTATCCAATTATCCACGCTGACTGCCGGCGGAGATGTCCAGCCGCTTTACACTTTATTCTCTGGCAGCATGTTCGAAAGCCCAGTATACATGACATTCATGGGCCTACCGTTCGTTGCCAATGATTATACGAGTAGTGTTATTCCTTCGATCTTAATTGTCTGGATGGCAAGTAAATTGCAACGTCCGTTACGTAAGATCATTCCAGAAGTTATTCAAAACTTTTTCGTGCCATTTTTCTTATTGCTAATCGCATTACCTATCGGTTTCCTAGTTATTGGTCCAGTTATTACCATCTTGACTAATATGTTAGCAACTGGTTTCGACGGATTGTTGAAATTCTCTCCTATCCTATTCGGTTTGATCGTAGGTTTCTTCTGGCAAGTATTAGTAATGTTCGGCCTGCATTGGAGTCTTATTCCAATCGCGATTCTGCAGCTGGGAACTATGGGCTACTCAACAGCTTTAACAGGGATGTTTGGTGCCAGCTTTGCTCAAACAGCAGCAGTAGCGGCAATGTATTTCCGTCTGAAGAATCCAAAAGAAAAAGCATTGGTTGTACCGGCAGTTATTTCTGGTATCTGTGGGGTAACAGAACCAGCAATCTATGGCTTGTCTCTTCCTAAGAAAAAACCGTTCATTTTCTCAATGGTTGGTGGTGCAATATCAGGGGCCTTCATGACAGCGATGGGTGTACGTTCATATGTAATGGGCGGTCTAGGTGTCTTCGGTATTCCAAGTTATATCAATCAACAAACAGGAGATTCATCAGGAGCGATCTATTCAGTTATTGCGATCGTGATTGCTTCAGTTATCGGATTTGCACTAACATTCTTCTTCTGGAAAGATGAAGAAGCAGTAGAAGTTGAAGAAGGACAAAAAGCGATGGAAGTTCGCAAAGAAATCGTCACTGCTCCAGTAACTGGCACAATGATGCCATTGTCAACAGCGAAAGATCAAGCCTTTGCACAAGGTGTTCTAGGAAAAGGGGTTGTGATCCATCCGACAGTCGGAGAAGTAGTTGCACCGTTTGATGGCACAGTCATGACGATGTTCCCAACAAAACACGCGATCGGCTTAGTTTCAGATAATGGGTTAGAGCTATTGATCCATATTGGTTTAGACACAGTACAATTAGATGGTAAATACTTCGAATCCCATGTGGAGCAAGGCGCAAAAGTCAAACGCGGCGACAAACTTGTGACTTTTGATATTCAAGCAATCGAAGCAGCAGGTTATAGTGTAGAAACCCCAGTGATCATCACGAATTCAGCAGATTATCTAGACATCATTGAATCCGACAAACAAGAAAATGTGTGTAATGATGATGAACTACTGACTGTTTTAGTTTAGTTTCTTAAAAGGAAAAAAGAAGTTCGGAGCAATTGCTCCGAACTTTAATTTGGTCGAAAAGACTCAGTAAACTGAATTAAGGATTCTGGTGATTCGGCCATGATAGCAGAACTGGTTTTTCGTTTATCGACTAGCTCACTGACCTCGATCAAGTGATTCAGATTCTTTTGGTAATCCTCTGCAAAAATGCAGCTGTAAAGAACGTCCAAAAGATAGCAGATCGAAGAATTGATCGTGAAGTTGCCGATCTTGGAATACAATCGCTCGCGGGTAGTCATACGTAAAACGGCCTGACTAAAGGAAGCCAAGGTATTTTCACCGATGCTTGTTAGAGCGATAATTGGAATATTTTGTTTTTGCAGGATTTTTGCAATCTGCATAATAAAACCATTTTCACCGGTATAAGAAATCAAAATGGCACATGTATCTTCTTGACTATTGAAGGCTTCGTAGGCATCTTCCCCCATGGTTTGACTCATAACGACATTCTTTTGAATACGGCGCATTTTTAAGGCAAAATCTTGAGAAATCAATAAATTCGCGTTACTACCAAAGATTTTTATTTGCTTTGCATTTAATAGAAGCTGCTTCGCCTTTTGCAGTTCGTCGTGATTCAACAGACTCAAGGTATCATCGATCGTCGTTCGTTCTAATGAAGCAATCTTGTTAGCGATCGTCATCAAGCCGTCATTTGTTTGAAAAGGGAAGTTGGCATCCACATCTTCAAAATAGGTTTGCAGATATGTTTGTTCAGCTAAAAATTCTTCCCGCAGCTCTAACCAGCCTTTATAGCCAAGCTTTTTAGCGACACGGATCAAAGTGGACGGATGCACATAATTTGCTTCTGCGATTTCTTTGATCGTCAACGGTTCAATGGCCGTTCCTTTGGCTAAAATGTATTCTACCAAGGCGCTTTCTGCGTTGGAAAAATCTGTTTGCTTCATTTTTTCTGACAATAGCATAGCGATTCCTCCTTTGATTTACATCCATTATAAATTATTTGTAAACATGAATGTACTCGAATGAGGAAAAAAGGAAAATAATTCCACCGATATTTACAAAATAAACCGTTTTCAACTGCTTATTTGTGAATTGGAATGGAATTACTTGTAAATGCATTGAATTAAAATTTTACGTAACAGATAATAAGGTTGTAAATAAAACAGAAGGAGTCGATTGAATGTCAGCAGGAGTAAAAATCGCCACAATTGGTGGAGGAAGCAGCTATACACCGGAATTAATGGAAGGATTTATCAAACGCTATGATGAGTTACCAGTTCGCGAGATCTGGTTAGTCGATATTGAGGCAGGTCGTGAAAAGGTTGAGATCGTAGGCGCAATGGCTCAACGGATGTGGGATGCTTCGCCATATGATGTAAAAGTTCATATCACGTTAGATCGTGAAGAAGCTTTGAAGGACGCAGACTTTGTTACTACTCAGTTTCGTGTGGGTCTATTGGAAGCGCGGATCAAAGACGAGCGTATTCCAGCGTATTACGGCATGCTAGGACAAGAAACCAATGGTGCTGGTGGGATGTTCAAGGCGTTCCGAACAGTGCCAATCATTTTAGACATCGTAGAAGATATGAAACGTTTATGTCCAGATGCATGGCTGATCAACTTTGCTAATCCAAGCGGGATGGTGACGGAAGCAGTCGTTCGTTATGGTAAATGGGACAAAGTGATCGGCTTATGTAATGTACCTGTCATGGCACAAATGATCGAACCAGAGATGTTAGGCAAACAACCAGATGAATTGATCTATAAATTCGCAGGCTTGAACCATTTCCACTGGCATAAAGTCACAGACAATCATGGCAAAGATGTCACTATGGAAATCATTAAGAAAATGTACGAAGGCGACGAAACAGGGATGCCGAAAAATATCCATGACATTCCATTCCCAAGAGAAATTTTGGAACAAATGCAAATGATCCCTTGCGGCTACCATCATTATTACTACCAAGAAGAAGAAACACTTGCACATGCCTTAGAAGAGTACAAAACGATCGGCACACGTGCGCAGCAAGTAAAACAAACAGAAACAGAATTGTTTGAATTATACAAAGATCCAAACTTGGATTACAAACCAGAACAATTAGGCCAACGTGGCGGCGCTTATTATTCTGATGCGGCTTGTGAATCAATCGCTTCTATTTATGCGAACAAGAATACGCAATTAGTTGTTTCTACTAAAAATGATGGTGCTGTACCAGATCTTCCAGCCGATTGTGTGGTTGAAGTTTCTGCTTATATCGGCGGACAAGGGGCTCGTAATGTCGCATTTGGCGAATTGCCAACAGCAGAACGTGGCTGGCTGCAAGTCATGAAAGCAATGGAATTATTGACCATCGAAGCAGCGGTAACGGGTGATTACAATACAGCGTTGCAAGCATTTACCATCAACCCAATGGTTCGCTCTGGGAAAACAGCGCAACGAATCATGGATGAATTATTTATTGCTCACAAAGATCACTTGCCAAACTTCAAGGAAACCATCGAACGTCTAGAAAAAGAAGGCATCGAAGTCCAAGATGAAGTGGCACGTGAATTAGATTTGGAAAAAGTATAGAACAAAGAAAGCAGGGAAATTATGGGATTTAGAAAAGACTTCTTATGGGGCGGCGCAACTGCTGCTAATCAATGTGAAGGCGGATATAACGAAGGCGGACGCGGCCTGGCAAATGTAGATTTAGCGCCAGTTGGCGAAGATCGCTTTGCGGTGATCGCAGGGAAAAAGAAAATGTTCGATTTTGATGATGAACATTTTTATCCAGCAAAAGAAGCCATCGACATGTACCATCATTGGAAAGAAGATATCGCGCTATTTGCAGAAATGGGCTTTAAAACCTATCGTCTATCCTTAGCATGGAGCCGGATCTTCCCTAAAGGTGACGAAAAAGAACCAAACGAAGAAGGCTTGAAATTCTACGAAGACATATTCAAAGAATGTAAAAAATTCGGGATCGAACCTTTAGTAACGATTACCCACTTTGACTGCCCGATGCACTTGGTTGAAAAATATGGCGCATGGCGCAGCCGTGAATTAGTCGGCTTCTACGAGAACTTATGTACCGTCATCTTCAACCGTTACAAAGGTTTAGTAAAATATTGGTTGACCTTCAACGAAATCAATATGATCTTGCACGCACCATTCATGGGCGCCGGTCTTTACTTTGAAAAAGGCGAAAACGAAGAACAAGTCAAATATCAAGCGGCACATCATGAATTGGTCGCATCTGCTATCGCCACCAAGATCGCACATGAAGTCGACCCAGAAAACCAAGTCGGCTGTATGCTAGCGGCAGGCTCTTATTATCCATACACACCAAAACCAGATGATGTCTGGGCAGGCCGTCAAGAAGAACGCCAAAACTATTTCTTCATCGATGTACAATCTCGTGGCGAATATCCAGCCTATGCCTTGAAGGAAATGGCACGTAAAGGGATTGATGTGAAAATGGAAGAAGGCGACGCAGAGCTGTTGAAGACTCATACCGTGGACTTCATCTCCTTCTCTTATTACTCTTCTCGTGTAGCGACGACAGATCCAGAATTATTGGAGCAAACGGCTGGAAATATCTTTGCTTCTGTGAAGAACCCGTATTTGGAATCCAGCGAATGGGGCTGGCAAATTGACCCATTAGGATTGCGTATTACAATGAATGATCTCTATGATCGCTACCAAAAACCATTGTTCATCGTTGAGAACGGACTAGGCGCGGTAGATACACCAGATGAAAACGGCTATGTAGAAGATGATTACCGCATCGACTACCTTGCGCAGCATATCCAAGCCATGAGAGACGCAGTGGATGAAGACGGCGTGGATCTATTAGGCTACACGACTTGGGGCTGTATCGATCTAGTATCTGCCGGAACAGGTGAAATGAAGAAACGTTACGGTTTCATTTATGTAGACCGTGACAATGAAGGCAATGGGACCTTGAAGCGCAGCAAGAAGAAATCATTTGATTGGTACAAAAAAGTTATCGAAACAAATGGTGAAGATTTAAGCAACGAATAAAAAATTATCGAAGTCTGCATTCGTGCAGGCTTCTTTTTTTTGCTGAAATTAGCTATAGAAATCTGAGCTGAAAAAAACAACAATAATTATCTTAGAATTGCAGAATGAAATGAAACAGCAATTATTTTCTATTTGGTAATTATTTTGTATTTATTGAAAGATTAATAGCTAAATAAGCGGATTTGAATAGAATAACTATATAAAAAATCGAATGGTTTATTCAAAATTTTGAAAATGAATACCAAAAATTTTAAAACTGTTTAAATGAAATGAACTCAATAACACTTTGAATGAAAGAAAACAAGAGGAAATCGCCGTTTTTTCGATTTTCGATAACTATAATAATTAAATGATTACAAAAAAATGAGTAATTATTTTCTGGTAGTATGTAAGTGCAAGAATAAGAGAGTATGGAGAATACTGTAAATTAATAATTGAAAATTAAGTGGAAAATCTCTAGATTGGCGAATACACATATTATTTTTGATAAAGAAAGTCTCATTGTAAATAGCAAAATTGGGTAGGAATCTTCTTATGTTTGAAGCGACTTTTAAAGGAGAAGGGTGATTCTTTAAAAAACAAACAATGATAATTCCATATTTTTGTTGTGATTGGTAGAGTACGAATGAAAAAAGGGGGATAAAAGAAATGAGGAAATCGAAATTTCTAGTATTGGTATTGCTGCTTTTTTCGATTGTCATAGAAATGGCGATGCCGCTTATTTCTGTTCAAGCGAAAACCAATGAAATAGAGCTTGTTGATGACGAATCTTTAAAGCTTTCATATACATACGAAGAGAAGAAAGAGACAACGAAGTGGCAATTAACGTTTGATCGTCAGAGTGAAAAGGGCTATCAACAACGCTTGAAATTCAAACTAACGGATGCTAAAGACAAGACGATCGATTATTCAACAGTGGATATGGATCATCTAATCGAAGAAGACGGCTGGCTGAAGGAAAAAAATTTTTCCGAGAGCATAAATGATCAGCTGTCTTGGGAATTATCTTCGTCAGTCAAAAAGCTGAATGTATACGTTCAGCTAGATCAGGAAAAGACGGCGACCGAGGATGGGAAAAAAGCCAGCAGCCTGCAGGAAAACATTTTGAAACGGGAAGAACCGTTCGTGCTGGAAACAAAAAGCACGACAGAAAGCCAAACCAAAACAACACAGTCGTCTGAAAAAACAGCGACCCAAGCAACCAAAACCACCTCAGAAGCTTTTATCGGTCCTCAAAAAGAAGGGGTAAACGCAGCACAAAGAGCAGCCACTGCGACGAACGGAATTTCTAGAATGTATGCCAATCACTATGATGCAAAAACGCCTACGTACTTAGATAATGGGGGCACTCATCCTGAAAATTCCTGGCAACCGACTGGTCAAACCAATGTTATTAACCATCAAGGTGGGCAGGAAGGACAAAACGGTTGGGATAATAATGCTGGCTGGGATGTCACTCAGGATAATCATACAAACTCCTATATTCATTATGGACAAGATTTAAATAATAGTAACGTCGCCTTGAGAAAACTGGCTCAGCAAACCGATAAGGAAGATGAGTTCAAGGTCAAACTGAATGTTCGAGGGAATACGACTTATAAACCAGGAGTGGATATTGTCTTTTTATTGGATAACTCTGGGTCAATGACGGATGGTCTTCCTGGGAAGCCAAATGGACGAAAAACCGATGCAATAGCAGCTATGACAAAAATTGTTGATGAATTGAAAAAGGTTTATGTACCTTCAGCGGAGAACATTCGAATCGGTGCTCATATCTTTTCGGACTATCAATATAGTGCTTGGGGCAACAAACCTGGTCAACAAAGAACATTCCCATTAACGAGTAATACAGCCGCTTGGAGTAACATGGTGACTGTATATTCAGGTGCAACTGCAACAGGAGCGACATTTACACAACGTGGACTAAAAGAAGCACAAGATATTTTTGATGATGCCGGAGACACAACTGGTCGTCAACAATTGCTATTTGTTTTAACTGATGGAGCACCAAACTATAGCTGGGATACTGATGATACTGGAACCCCCAATTTGGACATGTTCGTTGACTTACTGCATTTTAAAAATTTTAAAACCGGAACGAAAGGAAGTTACAAAGTTGGTACACCTTTAGGAACTAGTGGTTATAAGACAACGATCATTCCGGCTTATAACGGAGTAATCAATAGTCATATCACCACCACAAACTCAACGGCGATGGATATCAAAAATGCGGGGATTGAAATTCATACGATTGCTGTAGAATTAACTCTCAACGTCAATGAGCCAGAAAGTAAACGGGCAGAGCAACTGCGCGGATTATACAAAATGTCGACTAAGAAAGCCAATGCGACAAACGGTCCATTGAATGACGTAGCGTCAGATTTTCACTTCTATAATGTAGAAAACGCGGATGATTTAGTCGACACCTTTAAAGCTTGGTATGACACGGTTATTCGAACGGTTGATAGAGGAATTATCTCCGATCCATTGGGAGATATGGTCGAGCTTGTTGGTGATCCGACATGGCGACAAGTGGACTCCACAGGGAAGGCTATCGAAGCCGATGCTGAGCCGCAAATCTCGGTCTCTTCGGATCGGCGGAAAATCGAAGTCAATAATATTAATCTGACGGCGAATCAGGAAATAGAGGTCGAGTATACGGTTCGCCTGAAGACGTCCGATCCTACGTTTGCTTCTAGTACTTGGTACCCAGCGAATAAGACAACGACCTTGAAGCCTACACCAGAACGGACGGGAGACAGATTGGATTTTGGCGTTCCTTCTGTCCGATTAAAAACAGCTGATTTCGTTATTCCAGTCAAAAAGATCTGGTCTGATAAGCATCAAAATCAGGAGAACTATTGGGGGTTGAGACCAAACAAAGTAACTGCTACGCTTCAACGATTGGACGGGGCGACTTGGCAAGATGTGGAATCAATAGACTTGAAGTCAACTAATAACTGGGAAGGAAATTTTTCAGCGGTAGAAGGCGGCGAAGATAAAACCTATCGCGTGGTTGAAGGATCGCGAACCGCAGGCTATAAAGCTCCTGTCGTGAATCAGCAGAACTTCACCTCTGAGAATATTGCCAGCGGAGGCATCACGATCACCAATGAGCTTTTGCGTGGGAACCATCAGTTCTGGAAGTTCATGGAGGATGGCACAACCAAGTTTACAAGTGATCTGCCAAAGTTCAAGGTAACACGCCGCGATGGAAAAGTATTAGCAGAGAATCTAACGCCAGACGCCACAGGAAAAGTTGCGATCAATGATTTTCCGATCGGCACTTATACTGTGGAAGAAACCTATGTGCCGGAAGGCTTCCAAAAGATGGCTGACTTTGAGATAGTCGTTACGGAAAATAATCCACCCACGTCCCTTGTATTTAAAGTGAATGGTCGTACTGACGATTATCATGCGATCAATCGATTGAAAGACTTTTCGGTAAAAGTGGAAAAGATTGACCCTAATGGTAACGCGTTGACTGGAGCAGTGTTCAAATTAACAGGGCCAAATGGATATGAGGAAACAATCAGCACCGGATCGACCTTTACTTTTACTGGTTTACGTCCGGGTATCTATTCTCTGAAAGAAGTTGATAATCCAGAAGGGTATCAGCGAATTCAAGAACCTATTGCGTTTGTCATCAATCAGGATGGAAGCTTCGATGTGAGCAGTCATCCGAATGTTAGTGATTCAAGCGGTGGGACTGGCTCCAATAATACGATCACTCTGAAAGTAACGAACAAAAAGGTGAAGCCGGGTACCTTACCGAGAACCGGTAATTCTGGGATCAAGGGATTTTTCTTAATCGCTGGAATGCTGGCGGTCACAGGAGGCACAGTAGGTGGGTTCTGCTTTTATAAAGTGAGAAAAGAACTCGCAAGAACAAGAGAGAAAATGAATGAGGAATAAAGGAAACAATAATTAAGTCAAATGATTGAGAGAGACAGCAAGTCTGAAAGCGGAAACCCTGCTTTCAGGCTGTTTTTTTGTAAATACAAAGGATAGTGGCTAGTCAACCATTGAAGATGTATAGTAATAAACTCATTCTGTCAATTTATTATTTCAAAAATGAGTAATAAATAAATTGAAAATATTTAAAAAAAAGGAATAAATAACGGTTTTAACAAGAGGATCTTTTTGTTTAAACTGCTTTTACAAATTTTAATAACGAAATATCTGGAATTTTTTTAAATAAAAGAGAAAAATAATTTCTGATATGATGTATTTATTAATAAAAGATGAAAAAACGGTGAGTAAAAGTTAGTGTAAAGACACACGAAACTAAAGCGCTATATATTTTTTCATCAGTAAAGGGTTAAAGGGGGAGATAAGATGAGGAAGGTAAATTTATTGCTGCTGCTAGTAGTAGTCTTGTCGCTTGTAGTGAAAGCAGCATTAGAAGTCATGCCTGTTTATGCTGAGGAACATGCGATTGAATTAATTGATAAGAAAAATTTAGACCTCCATTATATATATGAAGAGAAGGCAGAGGTGAATGCTTGGCAGCTCATTTTTAATCGCCAAAGTGAACGAGAAGAAGAACATCAGCTATTAAAGTTCAAAATCACTGATGAAAAGGACCATGTGATCGATTATCCAGAGTTTGAAAATATGGTCGAGAAAGATGGCTGGCTTGTTGAAAAGGATTTTTCTGTGAAGAGAGAAGATAAGCTATCTTTGCATTTATCGAAATCAATCAAGCGGCTAAATCTTTATGTACAGATGGATCAAAAAAGAAAAACATCAGATTCCAATGAAGTGAAGGAAGAAATTCAAGAGAATATTTTAGAGCGAAAAACACCTTATGTTCTAAATAGCAGTAAAAAAGAAACAACTTTCTCGACTACAGATGCTTCAGGAAAAGAGGAAGAGAAAGTAACTGTAAGTTCAGAGAAATTTATAGGCCCAAAAAAGGACATACAAAAAAATTCGTTGATCCAGACACAAGCAGCTAGAAATGTAAGCAGTCGAATGTACAGTCCTTTATATACGAATAAAGAAACAAAGTATAAAAACGATGCGGGAACTTATCCAGAATTTTCCTGGAAACCAACAGGTCAATCAAATGTGATCAACCATCAAGGAGGAAATTCAGGCCAAACTGGCTGGGATGGGGTGAACAGTTGGGATGTAGCGAATGACGACCATACACAGTCTTATATAAAATACGGAGATGATTCCTCCAATCCAAATATTCAATTACGAAAGTATGCGCAGCAAACCGATGAGCCAGATGAATTTAAGATAAAACTAAATGTCCGAGGGAATACGATCTACAAACCAGGGGTAGACATTGTTTTCTTATTAGATAATACAGGCTCGATGGCATCAAATAATAAGAAAACAAATAGCTTGAGTGCGTTAGAGAAAATTATTACAGAGTTGAAGAAAGAGGCTGATCCTACATCAAATGCGATTCGTGTTGGAGCGCATGTGTTTGCTAGTTATGATCCGGTAATTGAAGAACCACAATATGGCTGGAAAAGAGAAAATACACATTTCCAATTATCTAATGACCCAACAGATTGGGAGAAAATAAAGCCAGCTTATAAAAAAATTCTTGCTGAAGGCGGGACCTTTACACAACGTGGGCTACAAGAAGCAGCGGATATTATGAATGATCCATCAACAGATATAGGTGAGGAACGCTACAAATTATTATTTATGTTAACAGATGGTGCTCCAAACGCAAGCTGGGAACCATTGACAGCAGAATACAATAGTGCGATGTATTATGATCCAGTTTTGATTACCAGTTTTAACTCAGGGACATCTCCGAACTATTTACCAGGAAAAAGTTTAGGTGCAATTGGGATTAATACGAAGTTTGAAAGCAATCGCTATCTAACTGTTAACGGACAAATGATTCGAAGCCACTTAACGACAACCAACTCAACTGCCCAAATGTTAAAGGATCAAGGAATCGAAATGCACAGTATCGCTGTACAGATTACCTCACCGGGAAGTCCTGATCACTCGGCAGCAGAATTGCGAAAAGGATTGTATCGACTTTCTACCAAGAAGGCAACTGCTACAGGAGATGAGCCAGAAGATTATTTTTATTATCATGCGACAGATCCTACTGAGTTGACCGAACGGTTCAAGGATTGGTATCAAACAATCATTCGAACGGTGGATAAAGGGATCGTGACAGATCCATTAGGAGATATGGTCGAGCTAGTCACCGATAATGGAAAGGGACCGAAAGTAACGCAAGTAAGTAACGGTGCCCCTTTGATTGAGGATGGGGACAAACCCAATATCTCAATAGAAAATAGCAATCGTCAAATTAAAGTGGATAATATCAACTTAACACGTAATCAAGAGATTGAATTGGAATATACGGTTCGTCTAAAAGTCGACGATCCAACATTTGTATCTAATCAATGGTATCCAACCAATAACGAAACCATTTTGCGTCCAACACCAGAACGAACCAATGACCGGTTAGAATTTGGGCGGCCGTCTGTGAAATTTCAAAAAGCAGATTTTACCATTCCTGTAGAAAAAATATGGTCAGATACTCATAAAGGGAATGCGAACTATTGGAAACTGCGGTCTGATAAAGTTACCGTCACGCTACAAAAACAAAATGGATCGAATTGGCAGGATGTTGAATCCATCGATCTTGAGGCAGATAAGAATTGGAAGGGAAATTTTTCACCGGTTGAAGGTGGAGAAGCCAATACGTATCGAGTCATTGAACCAAACCGAACTGCTGGATATAAGCAGCCTTCCGTAAATCAAGCAAGTTTCACTTCTGAAACCATGATTTCAGGAGGAATAAAAATCACGAATGAACTTCTACGAGGGAATCATCAATTCTGGAAGTTCATGGAGGACGAATCGACGAAGTTTACGGATGATTTGCCGAAGTTTAGCGTGAAGCGAAGTGATGGAAAAATAGTAGTGGAGAATCTCTCACCAAACGGCGATGGAAAAGTTGCGCTGAACGATTTGCCGATTGGGGATTATATCGTTGAGGAAACATATGTACCAGTAGGCTTCCAGAAAATGGATGATTTACAGCTTGAGGTTCGCGAGAATAATCCGCCAACGTCACTGAACATCAAAGTAAATGGTCGTACAGATGATTATCACGCAATCAATCAACTGAAAGATTTTTCAGTAAAAGTAGAGAAAATTGATCCAATTGGGGACCCGCTTACTGGAGCGGTGTTCAAATTAACAGGGCCAAATGGGTATGAGGAAACAATCAGTACTGGATCAACCTTCAACTTTACTAGCTTACGCCCAGGAAGCTATACCCTAGAAGAAATTGATAATCCTGAAGGGTATCAACGAATTCAAGACCCTATTGTATTTGTCATCAATCAGGATGGTAGTTTTACCGTGAACAATCATCCTAACGTCAGTGATTCAAGCGGGGGTACTGAAGCTAGTAATACAATCAGTTTAAAAGTCACGAACCAAAAGGTAAAACCAGGTTCCTTGCCGAGAACGGGTAGCTCTGGGGTTAAGAGGTTCTTTATAGTCGCAGCGATGGTAACAATTACTGGTGTCACAGGAGGCAGTTTCTACTTTTATAGGATAAAAAAAGAGCTTGCGGAAACGAAAGAAAGAATGAACGGAAAATAGCGAGTATGAAGTAGCGACCGTATTTAAAATTGTCAACTTAGTCCATGAAGCAGCATGAAGTCGTATCGTTTACGATTTTGTGCTGTTTTTTTACACTACGTTTAAAAGTTATGAGCGAGTGACGGAAGCGTCCATTACAGATGGCCGGTGGGATTTATCGGCCATACTACGAGCCAAAAGTCGGGTCTTGTTGCCATTCATGATCTGTCTGCTGATGGGAACTATTTCCAATTAGTAGAAACAAAGGCACCAGTCGGATATATAAAATCTCAGGGGCAATGGCGATTGACGTTTGATGGAAATGGCTCTTTTGATTTGGCTAATTCGGTGGGATTGCAGGAGAATCAGATAATCTGTTACCTCCAGTATTTGAGCTGATCAATGAAGGGCAGTTTAGGGATTATTGTCGTCTGAAAAATAAACGCGCTCAAAGTCAATTACCCGAACCAGTCGGGGTTGGACGTCTATCAAAATTTTTCGTAAAAGCGATGACTTTCTGGTCATCAGGGTCAGTTCTTATCGGATTATATTACCTTAATCGCAGAATAAGATGACAAAAGAATGCACTTTTTCTAATGAAGTAAATGTTTATTGGGTTTCCTGCAAGCGAAATAACAGAAGAAACGGAAGAATTTCAGAAGAGAGAGCTCCTTTAGATAACTGTTGATCTTAAAAAATGAGCAAAACGTTATAAAATCATTAATCCGTACAGAAAACAATAATTGTTATCTGTTCCAAGATAATCAGGTGAACTGAAGATAGAATACTGAAAATCCGGTCATGTATAGGATAAGAATGGTTGTTAAACATGGACTTAAAGTATGAAAATTGCTTTAAGTCCTTTTTATTTCTTATCTTTTTTTTACTAATAACTTAAAAAATAAGAATTCAAATATTTTATTTAATATTTTCAAATTGAGTAACAATAATTTTTACACATTTTAAAGAAAAAGATTTAAATAACGATTTCTAATCGATAAATTAGATAATAATAGGGAAATAATGAGTTTTTAATAACTGATAAAAAATAAGTAATGAAAAAGCAAAAGGAAATAAGTTTGGTTATTATGAATATATAAAAGAAAATAGTAAAGAATTTGGGTCGTTACATTAAAAGAATAAAAAACAATAGACAAAATTGACTGTTTAAATTTAATCATTTTATTAAAAATTAAGTATATATGTTTTTAAAATATGACTACTTGATTTTTAGGTGCATCAATGTAAGAGTCAAAAACTACTTTATAAGAGATTGTGAGAGAGATAGCAAGTAACAAGCGACATCTTCAATGAGTATGTTATGCGGATAAGGGGATCCGCATTTCATAAATATGGTGAGTAACTGTTGGCAGAAAAATATTGAGAGAGTTGCATCTATGTGAAGAATTGGACGATCTCTTCATATAGAAGAAAAAGTTATTTGCTACGTTTTAAAAAGGGGAAGGACAAAGGGGATGAGGAAATGGATTTCAGAGAGGTTTTAGGAGCAAGTAGTTTAAGACGCTTACGTTTTGTTGAACTACTCTATGCAAGCCAGGTCGGTCTACCGAGTGACCAGCTGCTTGAAGAGCTAGAGTGTTCATTGCCTATCCTGTTGAAGGACGTCAAGATGATCAACGATGAGCAGGACGACTTTCACATTGAAAAATTCAAGGGACTGTATCAAATTCAAGTAAAGCCACACGTTAGTATCAATCGATTGTATGCGGATGTTCTTCAGCAATCACCAGAGTTTCAGATTATTGAAGAGCTGCTCTATGAGAAATGCTCAAGTATTAGTGACTTAGCCGATAAATTATATCTCAGTGCCTCAAATACGCAGCGTTATTTGAAGAAAATCGAATCGGCCTTTAAGAAGGCTGGGATCAAGCTGGATTATCGCCCTTTACGGATCGAAGGAAAGGAAAGCGTGATTCGTCATTTCTACTATCGTTACTTCTTAGAAAAGTCTGATCGGCTGGATTCTTTGTTTGCGGATCTAAAGGATTACCAGATCAAAGCAATTACCGATTTGGTGGATCAATTCATTCAAGTTAATCACTTAGAAAACCGCCATATCTTTAGGAAACGTCTAAGCTATAACATCTATATCAGTTTGTGGCGTATCAAAAATGGTCGTGCGTATCCAAAGGAAGAACTAGTCAGTCCGTTAAGCTTGCCGGATCAAGAGACACTAGATGCTTTTGAACGAATGGCATTAGAAGTTTTCCGTGTTCGTCTAACGGAGGAGGAGATCAAGGATTGTCTATGGCTTTCGTATGCGGACATGCTGATTTTCAGTGAAGATCAATGGAAATCAGCCATGAAGCAAAGTAGAAGTTACCGAGACCTTTATCAGAAGCACTATGAATTAGTCGAAGAATTCAATCGTCTATTGGGCCACTCGTTAGAAGAACTTGAGATGAGTGAGCTGACCATTGTTTTAGTGAACGACCAAAGGATGTACTCGCCTAAGGGACGCTACATTGATATCTTGTATCGACAACGGGGAATCTTTTTAGAAAAGATGATGGAGACCCACTATCAAGCGGTGAAAAAGGTATTGAAGATCGCGGAAACCTTCGTAAAACGAAACCGAATCTATCAAGAAAATGATTTTGCCTGGAACTATACCTATTTGCTTATAACGATGGTGCCTCAAAGCTTGAATCTATTGGCTAACGCGAATCATCCTCTGAAGATATTGCTGCTGTCTGAGCTTTCTCCAACAGAAGAAACCTTCTTGGCAGAGCAAATTGAAGAACGGGTCTACGGAAACTTTAAGATTCATTTTGTGGAGGAGCGTTCTCGAGATACACGGATCACTACCCATGAGTTGAAAAAGTATGATGCGTTAATCACTTCTAGCAGTGTAGAGGAAGTGCCTTACGATTACCCAACAGTGATCATTGATCCATTTTTGACCAGTCAAAATATCGTTCAATTACAGCAGTTAATCAGCGACCTTTCTGATTAACGACGAATAATTAAAGAATTCATTTCGGAAAAGGAGTTTCTATCCAAATGAATTCTTTTATTTAAAACAAATGAGTACTACAATTTGCAAAATAATTTAAAAAAAATGAATGGAATAACCATATTAACTGATAGAAACGTGAAAATAAGGCATAAAAAAGACGAATATAATAACTAAAAAACACCCAAAAACGAAAAAGCGCAAAAAAATAATATCGGGTACTATGGTGATGGATGAAGAAATAAGAAGAGAAAGTCGGAGGGGGGAGTAGCTGAAATGTGAATGTATTGGGAAATGCACACATATCAATGCTGATAGGTTATTTTGCTACTACATGTTCTATTTTGAAGGATGAAAATTCTTCATTACTTATCAGCAATTTACTCATTCCGTGACAGAAGGGGGGCTGGGAATGGGAAAAAGAATTTCCTTCATATTTTGTCTGCTTCTAGGAATTTGTTGTTTCGGTATGATGGGTTTTGCAGCAGATGGGCAAGAGGAGCAAGTGGAGTTATGGATCCACACATGGGGAGAAGATGGTAAAAAGGTAGAGGGAACCGACAAACTATTTTTTGATGTGTATGACTTGACTGCTTGGAGATATGAACACGGAGGGGATGAAAAGGAAGACAAAGAACACTTGTTGAACACGTATGCAACAAAAGAAGAGATGGAAAATTTTGTAAAAGAGGAACAATTAGAAAAATGGAATCAATCCGAGCTGGGTGTTGACGGCAGCGGAAATGTTTCATTCGATGTTCCACGATTTAGTAATGGAAAGGACGCGGCGTATCTGATTTTGGCAAGCGGGGAAACAGGAAATTATCATATGCTGCCGATCGTTTTATATTTACCGCAAAAGCATCCAGAGATAGACGAAGAAGCGAAACGTCTGCTGATCTATGGTAAATACCAAGATATCAGTACACCGCCACCCACCACCACGACATCAACGACTGAATCGAAGGAGGATACTCCCAGCGATAGTCCGAGGTCTTCCCCATTAAGCGGTTCAGACCGAACGGGGAAAAACTATCCTTCGACCAATGATTTGGTTCGGAATTTCACGGTATTGGGGTTATTACTAGTAGTTATTGGGCTTTTAGGTTTCAAAAAAATACAAAAGAAGAAATAGGGGGAAAAATAATGAAAGCAAGAGGGAAACTTGTTAGTTTATTAATGGCACTTGTTTGCTTACTGCCTTTAGGCGCGGGCTTACTTGGCTTCGGCGACAGTGCTTCAGCTGCTACGCCTCAAGATGTCAAAGTAACCTTACACAAGAAAAAAATGGATGATTTTCCAGTTGGAAAAGAAAACACAGGTGAAATTGATTCAGACTTTGATAAGTATGAAGGCTTAAAAGGCGTAGAATTTACACCATGGGATGTAACCGATACATTTTATGAAATGTTAAAGGCTGCAGGTGTAACTGGATCTGAAGATGAGGCAACTTATAAAGCAAAAGTTAAAGAAGTTATGGAGGGAGCCAAAAAAGAAGATTTTGATGGTCAAAATACAGAAGGTCAAGATAAGAAAAAACCAGTAAATGGAGTTGGACCAAAAACTACTGGAGACGATGGTACTGTTGACTTTACCTTACCTGATCGCAATACAGATGGGGTTTACAGAGTATATTGGTTTGAAGAAACAGAAAATCCAGACAATACACAATTTAGCCAACTAGTGCTTTTGGCTTTGCCAGTTATGAAACCAGGTACTAGTACTCCAAATCAGGACATCCACTTATATCCAAAAAACAAATTAGAGAATAAGCCTGTCAAAGAACTTTTGGATTCAGAGGAAAAACCAGAAGATCCAGCTTTAAAAGATCGTGTTTCGTATGACGTCGGTAAAGAAATCAAATACAAAGTAACTTATCAAATTCCTTTGCATATTGGAGACGTTATTACAAATGCTGATGGAACAAAACAAACTCGCTACAGTAAATTAGTTTTTAAAGATGAAGTGAGCCACTATGGCGTACGTTTCGATAGATTTGATTCCATTAAGGTTATCGGTGGATCCCCCGAAGATGTTAAAGGGGAAATTGATGCGGTAGCTAGTCCCGTTGCTGTAACTGAGAAGTTCAATCATGGAACTGATTATGCAGCAACAGGTAAATATGCTGGTTTCCAGATTGCATTTAAATTAGATGACGGAATGAACTCGTCTCAATCTCAAATAACTGCTGATTGGTTGAAAAAATATGCAGGTAAAAAAATAGAAATTGTTTATGTCGTAAAACTCACAAAGGATACTCCAGTTGACGAAGACATTAACAATGAATTCTTTGTAGGATTAGAACAATCAGGGAAAGATGACTATGAGGAACTAAAACCTGACGAAACGCCTCCTCCAATCACTACTGGTGGTAAGAAATTCTTGAAACACGACAATGCAGACGTTACCCAAACATTAAAAGGTGCGGAGTTCGTTATTACGAGAACATCTGGCGCCAATACTTATTATCTAAAAGGTGATTCTAATAACTACACTTGGGAAGAAGTAGTAGATGATGAATATGAGGGTGCATACAAAATCACATCCGGAGACGATGGAATTTTTGAAATCAAAGGACTTGCGTATGGCACTTATACACTAGTGGAAACTAAAGCACCTGATGGCTATAAGACGGGCGTTCCAATTAACTTTGAGGTAAATAAAGATTCTTATTCTGTAACAGAGGATTTACGTACAAAAGTACCTAACGTTTCAAGAGGCGGCTTCTTACCATCTACCGGGGGTATTGGTATCGTGATCTTCTTAGTAATTGGTGGATCATTGATGGCCTTCGCAGTTAATCGCTACCGTAAGCAACAACGCACAGCATAATCTGACGAACGATTCAAAAGTTCAAAAGTAGAAGAAAGATGAGGTAGATACTTTTTCCTCATCTTTTTTGTGCTTTTAAAGAGAAGTGATTACTATAGTAAGAAAAGAATAGCTCGCTGTTTAAATACATCAACTGATGATGGAAGAAACCATCTTATTCATAGTTGACTTTTTCTTGAACAAATAAGGAACTATTGTTGGATGAATCAATGGTTAAAAGTGAAATTACTCATTTTATTCCCATAATTCTCATATAGACCCCAGAAAAATCTATTTCTGGGGTCTTTTTTGTGTTCTTTTGATGATTAATTCAAAAGACGAATTTTTTTTGCGACATTCAAACTTTATTATTCTTTATTTCAAATTAAAAAATTGGATGGGATAACACTAAAAATCATAAAAAACAACAAAACAACTACAAAATATCCGATTTGAATAACAAAATATTGTAAAAAAACACAATAAGCGGAAGAAAATGATATCAGTTATCATATTGTTACGTGGAAGGGAGAGTGGGTGAAAAAAGGAATGAAGGGAGGAAAATATGAAATGAAAAAGAAGCACTTACTCATGTTAGTTGTTCTGTTGTTTTCTTTTATCACAGAAACGCTGCCATCATTCGTTACAGCACATGCTGAGACGACCAAAACAGAATTGATCGACGAAAAATTTTTGAATGTCTCCTACGACTATGAAACAAAAGAAGAATCGACTCGTTGGCGAATCACGTTTAGCAGGCAAAGCGAAGAAAGTGATAAAGAGCAACGCCTCAAATTGAAAGTAACCGATGAGAAAGGAAAGGTGATAACCTATCCAACTATTGATGACATGATCGAAAAAGATGAATGGTTAATTGAAAAAAACTATTCATCCTCAATGGAAGGGCAACTTGTTTTTGATCTGCCCAAATCAGTAAAAACACTCAATTTGGACGTTCAAATGGACGAGCAGACTCTTTCTGACAAGCAGGACACTAAGACGCAAGAAAATATTTTAGATGTCAAAGAGCCTTTTGTTCTAAAAGTGAACGATGCAAAAGAAGAAAAGGAAGAAATCGAAACTTCTGATAGTAAAGCTGCGGTCAAAACCAGCTCCGAAGATTTTATCGGACCGCCTGAACCAGAAGAAATCGTACCAGTGCCAGCGACAGCAGTCCCGAATAATGGTCTGCTTCGAATGGATCCACCGAAATATACCAACAAGGCACCTGTTTATACGAACAATAACGGCCTTTATCCTACATGCTACTGGACGCCAACTGGACAATCAAATGTGCGAAATCATCAAGGTGGCTATGAGAGAGAAAGTGGTTGGGATGGTCTAACGCAATGGAGTGTTACACCAGATAACTATACGAATTCTTATATCAAATATGGTGTTGAGAAATCAAAACCAAATATTTCACTACGTAAATATGCGAGTGAAACCTCTAAAGAAGATGAGTTCGATGTTCGCCTAAATGTTCGAGGAAGTACGATTGCTAAACCTGGGGTAGATGTTTGTTTTGTGTTGGATAATTCTTCTTCTATGATTCAATCAGAGGGGTATATTGGAGGAATATCAAGAAAGAAACTAGCTGTAGACTCGCTCCAAAAGTTGATTGATAAATTTAGGGCTGCTGAACCAGAGACGGATAGCCTTAGAATTGGGGGAGTGATTTATTCTTCTTCTGAAAACACTTCTTACTCTAATGCAACCGTAGCTATGTCTAGCAACGAATCCAATTGGCAAAATTTAGTAAATACTTATAACAGAATGACACCATATGGGAATACCTATACACAAAAAGCGTTAATGAATGCACAGACAATGCTAAATAATGCAAGTGGAACAAATCGACGAAAGGTGATATTTCTTTTAACTGACGGAGCACCTAACTTTAGCGCAAGACCTGTTTCAGCGGTTGCGGATTCTAATATTTATTATGATGGTTTACGAATTACAGAATACTCTTCAATAAATACAGGAGTTGATTTGCAGCCATATCAATATCCATATCCATCATATACTGTGAAAATTCCATCGGGTTACAGATTAACAGGAACTGGTCAACGAATATATAGTCACTTAACACCAGTCAATTCCACTGCGCAAAACATCAAGGATCAAGGAATGGAAATTAATTCGATCGCAATCAATATTAAAAAGAATCTCACTTATGAACAACATACAGATTCGGAATTAATCAGAGGATTGTATAAGATTGCTTCGAAGAAATCTAACGCTACTGGCGATACACAAAACGATTATCAATTCTATCATGCCAACACTACCGGCGATTTTGATATTTCCTTTGAGGATTGGTTTACATCAGTCATTCAAACAGTTGATAAAGGGGTCATCGAGGATCCAATCGGAGATATGTTTGAGCTAGTTGGAAAACCGACTGTTAAAGAAATCAAAAAGTCTGGTGTGCCAGCGATTGAAACGAGTAAGTTACCAAATGATCCGAAGGTCGTAAACAACAAGATCACGGTTGATAATATCAACTTATATGGAAATCAAGAGATTCAAATAGACTATAAACTTCGCTTGAAGACCGAACTAGATGAATACGAAGGCGGCAAGTGGTATCAGACAAATGGGAAGACGACGTTGCTACCGACACCGGAACAATCAGATGTGAAATTAGAATTTGGGGTACCTTCAGTCAAAGGAAAATCGAAAGAGTTCAAGGTTCCAGTTGAGAAGAAATGGTCAGATTCGTTTAAGAACACAGAGGATTATTGGGGACTTCGAGGAAACAGTGTCAAAGTTATTTTACAAAGAAAAAGTGGAAACTCATGGGTTGATGTTGAAACGAAGACGCTGAATGCAGCGAATAATTGGCGGGACGAGTTCACAGCGGAAGGCGGAAGCCATGTTTACAGGGTCGTTGAGGCTTCTCGAACAACAGGGTACGCGAAGCCGACTTCTAATGTGGATGAATTTACAGCCAAGACAGTACCGAGCAAAGGAGTTATTCTCACAAATAAATTGCTGACGGGGAAAGCAGTTATTTGTAAGTACAAGGAAGATGGGAAAACACCATTTACCAAAGATTTACCGAAGTTTACAGTAACACGCAAGTCAGATGGCAAAGTCTTAGCCGCTGATCTTGAGCCGGACGCGAATGGTCAAGTAACGATTACCGATATTCCGCTGGGTGACTTCATCGTGGAAGAGTCCTATGTACCTGATGGCTACAGCAAGATGGAAGACATAGAACTTAAAGCGGTGGAAAACAGTGCGGGAACAGGCTTGAACATTACATTGAACGGCAAATCATCGCCTTACAAAGTGACCAATAAGCTATCGAAGGACTTTGAGATTCCGGTGGAGAAACTCTGGTCGGATGAATTCAAAGGAACAGATAATTATTGGGGGCTGAGAACCAGCTATGTAAGGGTCACCTTGCAGAAACAAAGTGGCAGTACTTGGCAAGATGTGGAGACATTGACGCTGACACCGATCGACAATTGGAAAGGGGTATTCCAAGGCGTTGAAGGTGGCAATGCGACCTATCGAGTGGTGGAAGAATCACGGACGACAGGCTATGCCAAGCCAACCTACAATTATGGGACTAGCTTTACGGCGAAAACAATTCCGACAGGCGGCATTAAGTTGACCAATAAGCTGCTGACAGGAAAAGCCGTGATCTGCAAGTACGGCAATGATGGAAAGACACCATTTACGAAAGATAAACCGAAATTCTCTGTGACACGTAAGTCAGATGGCAAAGTCTTAGCGACCGATCTTGAACCAGATGCAAATGGTCAAGTGACGATCACGGATATTCCAATGGGTGACTTCATTGTAGAGGAAACCTATGTGCCAGCCGGGCATGAAAAAATGGCGGATATCGAACTAAGAGCGGTGGAAAATGCTGCTGGAACAGCTTTGACGATTACTTTGAATGGCAAGTCATCGCCATACAAAGTGACGAATAAATTGTCTGATTTCACATTGAAGATCAAAAAAGTAGATCAAGACGGCAATGAACTAAGAGGTGCCAGCTTTAGGTTGATCGGAACAAATTACGATGAAACCAAAGCAGGCGGACCAAACTTTGAATTTACCGGTTTGCGACCGGGTGAATACAGTCTATCTGAAACGGTCGTTCCGAATGGGTATCAAGGAATGAGCGGGACAGTCAGAGTCAGTATTTCGCAAACAGGGAATGTCACAATTCAGCCGAATTCAAGTGTCAGCGGATCAGGTGGGGTAGGAAATCCGAACCTTATTCAATTAACTGTCACCAATAGGAAGCGCGGACAAGGACCTTTGCCATCAACAGGTGGTTCAGGTACCGCAATGTTCTTCAAAGTAGCCATTGGCGTTATTTCAACAGCAGGTGGACTGCTAGGCAGCCTCTACTGGCTTCATACTAAGAGGAGGGGATCGTAATGAAAAAAATGATTCTTCTCTTGGGACTAATTCTGGGGATTTGTAACTTGGGGGTTACTGCTTTTGCAGAGGAAAGTCAGGTAGAAGTACAGATTAATACACGGGACGAAAAAGGCTTCGTGCATGAAGGCACTGAAAACATCGTATTAGATGTTTATGATCTGACTGAATGGCGGGTCAAACGGGCAAGTAATGAGAAGGTGGATAAGGAGTACATTTTAAACACGTATTCCACGAAAGAGAAGCTGGACAACTTTGTCAAAAGCGAGCAGATGAAAAAAATCACTGAATCCTCGCTTTTATTAGACGATACAGGCAGTGCGAAGATTACTCTGCCACGCTATCAAAATGAACAAAATGCAGCCTACCTGATTCTTTCTTCAGGGGAAACAGGGAAATATCACATGCTGCCAATCGTTGTCTATTTACCACAATTGCTGGAAGGCACAGAGATCGAATACACAAGTTTGCTCTTTAATTGCAAATATGATGAGATTCCGACGACGCCTACGACAACACCACCAACGACGACATCATCGTCTACTACTACGCCAACTAAATCGACAGAACCGCCGATAACAGATAGCTCAGAACCAAGGAAAGATTTACCAAAAACAATTGGAACACCAAGCGGAGGGGAGGGACCGAAAAGCTTTCCTTCTACTAATGAGTTGATACGTAATTATTGTTTTCTAGGGTTGTTGCTTATGTCTGTTGGTTTAATTGGGTTGAACAAAAACAAGGGGGAAAAAAATTATGAAAAATAAGAGAAAATGGGTTGCTTTATTGACCACGTTGCTCTGCATGATTCCACTATTAGCAGGGGTGCTAGGTGGAGGAGAAAGTGCGTTCGCAGCTGATTCTGCGAATGTAACGATTCACAAGAAAAAAATGGACGAGTTTCCGAATGCAAGCACTGAAAATACTGGGTTAGAAATGCCAGAATTCGATCGCTATGACGGTTTAGAAGGTGTTACTTTCAGAGCGTGGGATATTTCTGAAGATTTCTATGCAGACTTACGTTCGCGTTTGACTGGAAATGAAACAGATGATCAATACAATACAATTGCTAGACAAGTGATGGCTGATTTTAATTTAGCTACAGCAACAAATGCAACACAAGTTGGTGCGGATCAAACAACAGATGCAAATGGAGATACAACGTTTGCAAACTTACCAACAAAAAATGCTGATGGTACCTACAAAGTATACTTCTTTGAAGAAGAAGCTCAACCAGGAGTGGAAATCGGAGAATACAAATTAATCTTGATGTTACCACTTAAAGACGGCGGCAGAGAGCTTACAGATATTCACTTGTATCCGAAGAACAAAGTAGAAGGCGAAAATCCTGTGAAAGAATTAGTGGATGAAGATGGTAATCCATTACCACCACGCCCTGCAGGAGCTTACGACTTTGAAGTTGGACAACAAATCCACTACCGTGCGTCATTCCAAATTCCTAGCCAAATCGGTGATATTAAAACTGACGGTACACCACGTTACGAAAAATTGGATTTCCACGATGAAGTCGATCAAACAGGTGTGAAATTTGAAGGAATTGATCGAATCGTTGTGGATGGCAATACGGTCAATGCGAATGACTTTTTAGTTACACATGGTACTTATACGCCACTAAATGAGAATGCGCCTTGGGCTGACTATGCTGGCTTCAATCTTTCAATGAACTTGACTGGTGCAGCAGGTCCTGCAACAGCTGCTTTCTTAGGTCAATATGCTGGTCAAACAATTGAATTCTACTACACGGTGTCATTCACTGAAAATACACCAGTTGATTTAGACATCAACAACGAATTCACTGTAACAATGAGTCATGATGGCGGACAAGACGATGTGAAGACAAACGATCCAATTGATCCAATTATTACTGGTGGTAAGAAATTCTTCAAACACCAAGAAGGTGAATCAAATGGATTAGCAGGCGCAGAATTTGTTGTTATCAAACAAATCAATGGCGTGGATCATTACTTGACAGCTGGTCCAGATTCAATGACTTGGACAGCAGTTGGAGCAAACGAAGATTACGCTACTGCAACAAAATACATCTCCGATGCAAATGGTCAGTTTGAAGTAACAGGATTAGAATACGGCGACTATCAATTGCGAGAAATCAAAGCGCCGAACGGTTTCCAAAAATTAACAGACGATGTAGACTTCACTGTTGACAAAGGTTCTTATAACAATGCAACGGAACTACAAATTGCCAATACGTCTAAAGGCGGCACATTACCATCAACTGGTGGAATGGGTATCATTGCCTTTATCGTAATCGGTCTTGGTTTGATGGCAGCAGCAATCGTTCGCTACCGTCGCGTACAGTTTGAAGTTTAATTGAAATACGAAAATGAGCAAAAGGCTGAGGCCTTTTGCTCGTTTTTGTTTTGATAGCAGGTATGTTATGCACGCCTATCAAAGAGAATACAAAAAAATGATTGAAAATTACTCTTTAGGATGACCATGTTTTTTCCAAAATTTATCAAAGTCACTTCCTCTAATATCGCCACAAAGAATTTTCCGCTGTTTAATCCAGTCTTTATCGTAAATATAGATTGGATAGATAGCGGGTGCTCTATAAGTAAATTTTTCTCTAACCCCATACCTAACTTCAATATGAGAGAGAGAAAAAGTTTGCTTTCTAAAATTGCCAATTTTCCTTACAACCAATTTGTCATTTCTAACTTCTATTATAGTGAATTGCATCATAAGAGCGAATAAATAGAGACAAGAAATAGGCAGGACAGACAACCAAGAATCCATGTTTGTAAATCCTTCTTCTATGGCAACAGCCCATGCAGCAAATAGATAAATACTTAAAAATAAAAGGAAAGAAACATAACTCCAACTCCAAACGACAATTTTTTCCACGAAAGACTCCTATAAAATTTTTATTGACTATTTTTAGTTAATATATCAAAGATGCAAGCAAGAAAGAAAGGAAATTTTTAAGCGAGTTTCAACTAACTCAGCCAATTATAGAAAAGTATCTGTCAACAACAATTGAAAAAGCTGCTAAACATTATGGTGTTACAAAAAATCCGAGGTAGTTATGGTTATCAAGCAAATGGGACCTCCTAGTAGTGGAGGTAATTTCAATTTATATAAGAGAGGATAATTATAAAAGATCTCAAAAAATGATCATAGCTGCATTTCTGTTTTTATGTAAGTAGTGTGACATTATCCTTTTCGATATATTTCACACGTCCATATTGGTTGTTGTAAACATCTTTCGCCATATTTCCAGATCCTTTCTTAATTCGCATTATCGCCTTGAGCCGCAAAAGCGTACTAGGCTTATCATGTAAGGATAGAAAAACTTTTACCATCCCATTTAATACAAATAATATCGACATTTTTGATTTTAGGTTTTTTTCGCAACATTTCTTTTGAAAACAAAAACTGTAATGTTTTAATAGCAAAAGCATGAGTAACGATCAGGACGCTTGGATTATTCAAGTGAATAAAATGATCACCTGTATCTTTGAGAAAACTTTCCAATCTATCTGTAATCATATGAAACGGTTCAACCATTCCTGTTATGTCGGATTTATAAATAATCTCATGAACTTCTGGCAGACGGAAATTAAGTTCTGAAAAATCGTTTTGTATCTGTAATTCATTCATCATACTGGAAATAAACTTATTATTATTTTCTGCTTCCCAACTGCCCAAACACCACTCACGGAGCCTTTTATCCATAATAACTTGCAGTTCATTTTGCCCCTGTGCAGTTAATATGGTTTTTCCAGTCTCTAAAGCTCTGGATGTATCACTGGAAAATGCTGCCGAAAATTGGACATTTTTCAGTTGCAGTCCTAATTGTGTGGCCGTTTGGATTCCTCTTTCAGTTAATGGGGAATCCGCCCAACCTTGTGCTTTATGTAATTGATTAAGTAATGTTTCACCATGTCGAGTAACATAGAAAGTAACTGTTGAATTCATGTTTTATCCTCCAAAAAAATCCTATGTAATCGCTTCACCTTATCGGCAATAGTCGAACCAAGAAATTACTAGCAGTATAGCAGAACCACTTGTCCAAAACAACGCTGTAGGAGGAAGTGATGCTGACGAAAGAGGAGTTAAAAAAGAACTATAGGAAGTAAGCTCAAGAAAATTTTCCTACATTATAGAATAGCTATATAAAACAAATTTAGTGCGGTTGCAAGGAAACTTCATATGACAATCCCAAAAAAGCTTTTCCTTATGCGAGTAATACATAAAAAAGCGCAAAGCCCAAATTATTTTGTGCTTTACGCTCAACCATTATACGCAGTAAATACCCTGTCATCGTATAAGAAATTGATTTCTAAATAAGAGCTACTTATCCAACGAATGCAACACATAGGCCGGCACATCACTAGGTTTTACTTCTTCCCAGCCCATGACGCCTTTTTTATCATTCACATGTAAAACTAGATATGAATTTGGTTTTAATTCTTTATCCTTGGCGGAGTTAAAAGAGAGTGTTTTCTCATGATTATCTTTGGTATAACTTGGGAGATGATAACTGTATCGATACTGCTCCATTCCGCCACCGCTGCCAATATCCACGCGTTTGCCTTCCTGAACTATTTTTGTATAGTAATCCGTTGTCCCATAATTTTGATCGTACCAAAACCATGCACCGCCGCAGACTACGAATACGGGGATTAAAAAACCAATTATGCGTCTCACATCAATCATTCCTTTCAAAAGAAGGATACCTAATAGTGAAGGGTTAAAAATCAAACTAAAGTCCGAAATGAAACGAACATTTTTGTAAGGCTGAGCGAGATTTATTAAATGAAGGTAGTAGGGAGGATATTGATTGAAGATGGTTGTAAGAAGAAAAAAAAAGCTACTGAAAATCAGTAGTTGTCCTAAGAAGCGATGTTCAGTTTTTTGATGGCTTGCTCAATGGTAATGCCAATCGCAAATTCGTGGGGGATATTCTTATCGTAGACGAGGAATCGATTTAATTTGGTATTAAAGAGTACGCAAAGCTGTCGAATCTCTGGGGTAGTTTCTGTCATAGTAGCCGCCTCCTTTCTTTAACTATAGTATAGTCTCTGAATGTTGAGCAACGGTTAATTTAATGTAAAAAAAGGGTAGGGACTAGTTTATTCCTCTGTTCTCCCTACTAAGTAATCCAAAGAGACTTGATAAAGAATTGAAAGGTCAATCAATTCGAAAATAGTAGGTAACACTTCTCCTTCTTCATAATTTTCGTATTGTTCTAATGAAAGGTTTAGTTGGTTTGCGACGTGCTCTTTAGAGTAGTCTTTTTTTGTTCGCAGGAAGTTCAGCCTGCACCGCAACGTATCAAGTAGGATGGCTTCTTCAATAGACATAAAATACCTCGATTTCAAAAGGCAGCCAATCACTGGCCGCCTTCAACATTGATCACCACTAGTTTCCGCTAGATGGCTAGACAGGTTGATTTTAGCAAAAAAGGTCGTTGAGTCAACCGTGAACGGCTCAAATAGTTCGTGAATGAGAAAATATTATTTATAAAGAGAATTTTAAAATTGACGTGCTTGAGTTGATATTTAATCAAATAAAAATGCCTAACAATTTTTATTTTAAATTGTTAGGCATTTAATTATTCATTCATATCATAGGCTTCAATTGCAGCGGGCAACGCATTAATAACTTCATTTCCAACGGCAGGTAGGCCAACTAAAATAGCACTAATGACTTCCTCTTTTGTTGCTCCAGATTTTTTTGCCAACATAACATGAAAGGGAATGCCGCTTGTTTTCCCTGTCGCGGCGAGAACAGCTAGATAAGATAAATGATTGGTTTTATCATCCAAGGCACTAATATCACCCCAAGTTTGTACTAGCTGTCCAAAAGCTTGTTGATGTTCAGGCGCTTCTTTGGCAAATGTTTCAAATGAATTACTTAGCTTCATATAGGCAACCTCCACTTTTTGAGTAAGTATACCATGAAGAATTTCTTCTGTTAAAGAGTAAATAAAGCTAGCTAACGAATGTGGGGCTGTCAAATAGAAAGAGAACCTATGAAAGATTCTCTACATGAATGTCATTTTATTTTATTGGTACTAGCATTTCGCATCGTCCATCGTTGATTAAACTGTTTTTATACCTTTCTAAAATGGGTCTTGAAAAATCTATCGTATAAGAATCTCGACTTAATAAAGATGGAAAGGTGTTCCAAAAAGCTGAAACAGCGTTGCTAGTATGGTCGATTTGGAAAATTGCGTATTTTCCTGAATCCAATTCTCTTGAGTCCATGTTTGTTATGGCAGTATCCGACTCTACAGCAACATCATAACGACAATGTTCTGCAGAGACTCTATTTGGGTCATCTAATGCAATACCGTAGATAACTGTATTTCCTGAGAAGAGGTCTTTTTCTTTCAAAAGAGCCTTTATAGAGTCCATTAAAGCATAATTTTCGGGTCCATAAGCACCAACCCGACGTTTGTAAAATACTTTTTTTGATGGTAGTGATTCAACTGAATAATTCATATAGGTTCCTCCAAATATATTATTGGAAGATTGGCCAATCATTCCCTACATTCATTCTATAGTCATTTAAAATGTTTTTCATCAAAATTTTTAAAATTGATGAATAAGTCATACATTTAGGAGGGGAGGAGTATTTAAGTAGAAATGCTCTTGTAATTAGGGCAATTAAGAAGGTTTTCAAAGAAGATGATTAGTTTTGTCAGAAAGATTAATGGCGTGCAAAAATGAAGTTAAAGAAAATTTGATCGGTTATTGGGTGGGTATTAAGAGAACCACATAAAAACAAAGTAGCTACAGCTATCTTGTTTTCTGTGGTTCATACACTTATCTTTTTTGTTCATATTTAGCCCAGTAGCCTAAATCAGTAAAAGCAAAGGTTTTACTTTTTATTTTTCTTGAGATTGAAAAAGGTAAAAGAATCAGTCCAACGATAACAAAAGCTACCAAACCAATGCCGGCGAAGAATTGACTGATGGACAAGCCATTTTTAACTAACCAATCAATCCCGTAAACACTCATACTAAATAATACAGTGAAGGCAGTTGCATTTCCTGGAGCATAGATGGTTCGTTTTCCTTTTGTCCGATACTTCTTGTATATAGCAAGCCCATCTTTCGTGTGCATGAATGTTTCGCCAAGACCAAATAGAACCACAACTAAAACAGAGATAGCAGCTAGATCCTTCGCGAAGAATAATAGAAAGATAAAGTAAATTTCTGCACCTAAATTGGTGATCATATTTGTTAATCTATTTTGAGGATAAACCATAGGCGCATCCGAATGCTGTCCGATATTATTCATAAAGTAGAACCCACCAGGGTATGTGTTTTCTTCAAAAACGTGAAGCGGAACCATTATTGTCAGGAGTCCCATCAATCTTTGTGGAAGATCCCAATCATTCCAGTGAAGAAATAGGACGACTCCCATCCCTACGCCCAACATATAGAGAATCTGCAACCAAATACGGTCACACCATTTGGATAATAAACTTTCTTTATTCATTCTTCCCACCTCCAAAATAATTTGTATAAAAATTTCTGTAAGAATCATTATGAAGGATGAGGTGAATAATTAACAGCAACAAATATCGTTATTGTACATTTATACAGAAAGTGATCACTTATTCACATTTAATTGATGTTTGAGCCTCTTATTTTACTTTATCTAAATAATCTTGTGCTTCGTTTTTGTTTGATCAAAATACTTTAGTAAGTACAGATAATATATATGCTACTACAATTGGAGCTATTTCGTAGATTCTTCTATCGAAGTCTAAGAATCCCATCAATAATTAGGCTCATACTAATTAGGATATTGATAGTAAATCCTAGCTTATTGTTAGTATTTAGTCCATTGCCGAAGTTCACGTACTTGGGAACAAAAATTCTCTTATCAGAAGTGAAAAAAACACCATATTCTCGTTTGTTTTTTAGTAAATACGGAATTTTGGCTAGTGGCCAAACTAACAATAGAATACCTAGAATTAATTCAATCATTACAAGCCCTCCTAAATACGTATTTCAGAATTAATTCTATCTCTTTAATTTTGTATAGTAAAGGGAATAATTTTATTCCGCTAATGAAGATATCAAGTAAAAAAAGACTCATAATCATGAGTCTTTACGGGCTTTCTCTTTGTCTTTTAAGTTGTTCGTAATGGCGATTCCTGTGATCATTCCACAGCTGGCTATGGCGATCCACCAAATAGCTATGATAGGTAATAGTTGTCGTGCTTTCATTTTAATCACCCCTAATTTAAGTATGCAAGATCTGATACAGCCGAGCAAGTAAAATTGGTTTAAGAGTAAACGAATGTTTTATTAGCAGCGGAACAAAACTAGCGTACTGAAATTGCGAATATAGTAGATATAAAAGGAGAAAGAAGTGCCTCAAATAGAAATAAAATAAACAAGAATAATCAAGAGGGCATAGATGAGTAGGCCTAGTGGACTTCTAGGATTTATTGTTAAGCCGTAGCCTATAGGTCTAGATACAAATAATTTACTCTGTTCTTTTGGAGTTAGAATCAAAACAAGCAAAGCATTCATAATAAGAATCAAAGACATGATGATCCCAATGTAATTTATGTTTACGTTTGAGAGCACAGTATTTTTTAAAGTGTAGAGAAAGATGAGAATGATCGTAAATACTCCAAGTGAAGCACCTAAGACTTTATTCTTAGTCATTAAAAAATTACTATTTAACTATAAAAGTATCCAAAAATTCATATTAAAACAAGCTTTTAATACGAAAGCCAAATAAAGGAAAGTTCAGTAATCACGCCTATAAAAGAAGAAAGACAACTGATAGTAGGGATAATACAAGAGAAAATCTCCTTTTATTATCTTTCTTGATTAATAGCAAAATAATGATCAATACATGTCTTTATTCCTTCAAAATCTTTAGCCATAAATAATTTTGCAGGGACTTTGATGATTGGAAGGTTGTGTTCATTGTCAAAAGAGAAAAAAGGATTCGGCAGGACTAAATAATCCACCTGGTCTTTATCTCTAAGATAGTTGAAGGAAACATTATAATAGTGAGAGAAATATTCTTTCATATCAGAGTATTCCTCAAAGTTTACAGGTAGGGGCATCCTGCCATACCCTGCGCCCGAATTAACTGTAAAAACGAAACATAGCTTAATCATGAACTATCCTCCTCAATAATCTTAAGCATAAAAAGAGCTTTGGGTTGTCACTCATCTCAACAACCGAAGAAAATACCTGATCTGGGAAGACTTCTACTCAAGCTGGAAGCAAGTAATAATCTGATGACAAACTTCTTCCGGTGAGAGCCTAGTATTGTTGATTTTCAAATGGTGCACAGTTGGGAAAAGAGTCTCTAACTCGTGGTCGCGACTTTCTAATCGATTTCTTTTAGCTGATGTTAGCAGCTCTTTTCTTGAAAATTTAGTGTCTCGTTTGGAGGGCTTCATTTTTAGTCGCTCTTCGTGGACATTTCTCTTTAGTCGTTCTCTCAAGGTTGCAACTAATTCGATAAAGTAGATCTCCTGATTGGCAGCTAAAAAAATGTCAGCGATATCGTGCAAAAATTCAATGTCATAAGCCAGATCAAAATCAATCACCACAGTGAAGATAATCGTTTTAGTTGTATTGTTTTCCGTATTATTGACGAATGCCTTGAAGAGCTCTTTTCGTGTTTTATCAGAAAGCATGAAGGCGGATTTGCTGTAGCCTAGAAAGTTCGCGAAAAGATCCAATGTCTGATGGTTAAACAACAACTTTCCATCGATTCGGTTTTCCAGTTCTTTCCCAACGGTCATCTTGCCGACCGCTTGAGCGCCGAGCAATACGATTAAAGCCATCTTACTCACATCCATTCATTTTCTTACACTAATAAAAAGTCTTGAGCCTGAAAATTATCCTATCTCCAAAAAAAGCGTTTAATGATTTTTGTAATAAAGACCAAACACAAAAAGTACCATGCTAGGAAGCAAATAATCCAACAATCTATCAACAAGTCGTTCCATAGTAACAGTATGGTGAAGGATGAAAAGATCCAGGAATAGCCTAAAAATGAAAATCAACAATAAGACAAACGCAAGGATCAAAAAATACTTATAAAACTCTTTTTTCGTCTTTTTCAAAAGATCACCTCAAAAACCTTCTATTACTAATAGGAAAATACAAGAGAAATTCCTCTTGTATTAACCTTCTTGAATAGTAGCAAAATAATGATCAATACACGTCTTTATTCCCTCAAAATCTTTAGTCATAAATAATTTTGCAGGGACTTTGATAATTGGAAGGTTGTTTTTATTGTCAAAGGGAACAAACGGGTCAGGAATAACTAAATAATCCGCAGAATTGTTGTCGTCAAATTCATTAATCGAAACATCGTAATACTTGGAGAAATAATCTCTCAAATCATTATGGCCTCTAACAGCAGCTCCAGCAAAGATTGATCCGTAATTTATCCCAGTGCTGACAGTTAAGACAAAGCATAGTTTCTTCATGGTGAAACCTCCTAATAAGATATAAGAAATTCTATTTATTGATTAACAAGCTTATTGAGATGAATCCTTTAAGAAAAATGCTTAGCGCTAATTGAAAACTGCCAGTTTGATGCATTTTTGACAGCTTTAGTTGAACGAAACCCATAGAGTGAGTTAAAGCGATAATGCTCACTTTTTGATAGATGCTTGAATAAAGAGGGAAAGATAATTAGAAAGACAAAGGCTGGCAATGAACTAAAAATAAAAGGAAACATGGCTATACTTCTTGTTCTATTTTATCATCCACATTCCAGTTATTCCATATTAGGAGTACCCATGAATGATGGAAATAGTTCGAATCGGGATTTTCATGTGGAGACCATAAATAAGCTTTAGGAGGCATCATCAGATACATTGGTGCAAAAAAACTAGCAAACGGCTAGTCAGATGGTTTATTCTTATTTGCGTCTTGAATGCCATGTTTGACAGCTATTCGAATGACAAAGTATAAAAGTAGCAGCGCAGCTCCGTAGTAAAACAGACTAAATAATATGTCCGTGGGAATCCCTTCTTTTAGATTATTGTACCATAGAATACTGCTACAAATTTCAAGTGAACATTGCACTTGTTGTATCATAATTTATTCGATTCCATCAGTAAACGTATAATATAAAATGCAGGGAGTAATCTTGATTTTTAAGATTGCTCCCTGCTTGACTTACATTCAAAAGAGTCTGAGATTCCTCAATAGTACAGGCGAAAATGAAACTACTCCTCAAAATACTTCTGTGGTAAGGCCGCCATTTCTTCAAACCGATTAAGAAACTGTGCCGCATGATATCCATCACATACTGCATGATGGACCTGTAAGGATACCGGCAGAAAAAGTTTATTTTCACGAGGAATAAATTTTCCAGCGGTAACGATTGGCAAGAGGTAATTTCCGCCATTATTCACATTTAGATTAAAGCCAGTAAACGAAGTCCAAGGAATCATGGATAGGTTAATGACATTCTCAGGTATAGATTTTTGTGGAAATAGTTTTCCCGTATTGCTGAAGGCTGCTAAGTCAGCCAAGTAGCGTTGCTTAAAAGTTCCGAAATCGGGTGAATATTCTGTTGCTAATGTAGAAAATTGATGTGTTTCTTTGTCAAAAATTGTGTACAAGGGGGATAGCTTGTCCCAATACCCAAGCTGTCCCTGGCTATTGAAGCTCATTCTGAAATGGATTTCTTGATTGGCAATCGCAGTCATCAGGTAGATAAATCCTACATAAAAGGAATGCTCTTTCTTTTTTAGATAAACATGAAGTAGTGTGATATCTATTTCTTTTGTTAGGCTAAACGTAGTTTGCTGCGCCAAATAATGATGAAATACCTCAGCTCGATTCCATTTTTCTACATTGATGATGTTAAACATGTGATGAATCCCTCCTAATCATTATATTTAAATTGTTAGGAGGGGAAATCTTGTGCTTTTTTCATATGAAATCAGTCCTTTTTTAAGAGTACAATAAACGTCTGGTCTATTGGATCAGTCTGTTAAAAAGGATACAAAATGATAAACCAACAGCCATAAATGAACAGATCAACTAGTAAAGGCAAGAGAATCTTCTCTTCTGATTTTGATAGAAAAAAAGAATCAATCGCAAAAAACATAAGAAATAGAAAAATAATTATGCCGGCATTAGGACGAAGGAGCGCCAACGCGAGGAAGGTAGTTAGTAAACAAATCATATACGTGATATAAAAAGATTCATATTTTTTTGGTATGATTTTCAAGTTTGCGAACATAGCAATCAGCCTCCCTATAAATAAGTATAGCAACGAAAGGAAGCGCAAACAATCGAATTTCAAGTTTTCTCAAGAATGATAGAGAAACTGCCTGAATAAAGACGTTTTTCGTCAAGTTTTTCTATTTTCTTTATAAAACAAGCTGATTTTTTGAGCTTTCATTTTATCCATGTTACGGTGATCAATGTAGTAAACAGCAGGAAATCTATGATTAACACCGCTGTTTATCGTATTCGACCACTACCATACGTGATAAAATAGGAGGAATTAGACACATGGCAAAATATCAAGATTTACCAGCAGTCGAAACACGTCTCTATGTCAATGGCAAATGGGTGGAAGGCTCAGAAGGAACGAAACCAGTGACCAATCCTGCGACAGGAGAAACACTAGCAAACGTTCATGTCGGGGGCGAAAAAGAAGTCAAGGCAGCGATCAAAGCTGCGAATAAGGCTTTTCCAGAATGGTCGCGAAAATCAGCCTCTGAACGGGCAGAACTAATGAATAAAATGGCGGACTTAGTCGAAGAAGACACAGAACGCTTAGCAACAATTATGACGATGGAACAGGGCAAGCCTCTAACGCAAGCAAAAGGCGAGATTCAAACAAATGTTGAAAATCTGCGCTGGAATGCAGCAGAAGGTCAGCGTCTTTTAGGAGAGATTGTCCCTTCACCAGCAACAAACCAATGGCAGGTACGGAAGCAAGCTGTTGGAGTGGTGGGCGCCATCACGCCTTGGAATTTCCCGTCTAATATGATTATTCGGAAAATTTCTCCAGCGATTGCGGCAGGTTGTACCGTGATTTTGAAGCCATCGAAGGAAACACCGCTTTCTGCGTTAGCTTTGATGGAATTGTTTGATAAGGCGGGCTTTCCTGAAGGTGTAGTGAATATTGTCTTAGGAGATTCTTCAACAATCGGAACGATCTTGTCAGAATCTGACGATGTACAAAAAATCACCTTTACTGGTTCGACAGAAGTTGGTCAAAAATTAAACGAACAAGCAGCACCAACATTGAAAAATGTGTCCATGGAGCTTGGCGGACATGCGCCATACATTATTTTCCCAGATGCGGATATCGAACGAGCAGTGGATACCTTGATTCAAACGAAGTTCATTAATAATGGACAAGTCTGCACGTCGCCAAATCGGATTTTCATTCATAAGGACATTAAGGAAAAAGTAACGGATCGTATCGTGGAAGCAATCAAAGACGTCACAGTTGGAAATGGCTTGGATGATCCAACAACAGGACCGTTGATTAATCAATCGGGTGTCGAAAAAGTGATGGATCAGCTGAAGGACGCGACGGATAAAGGTGCGAAAATTTTAGCCGGCGGTCATAAGTTAGAGGATGGCGAATATGCCAACGGCAATTTCTTTGAACCGACTGTTTTAGACGGTGTGACGAAGGATATGGACATTTTCTATCAAGAAACCTTTGGTCCAGTGATTCCGTTGATCACCTTCGAGGATGAGGAAAAAGTCATTGAAGATGCAAATGATACAGCATTTGGATTGGCGTCTTATTTCTTCTCAACCAATATTCATACGGTGGAAAATGTAAGTAATAAATTGCAATACGGCATGGTAGGTGTCAATGATACCGAGATATCAAATTCTGCCACACCGTTTGGCGGAGTGAAGCATTCAGGCTTTGGCCGTGAAAATGGAACCTATGGCGTAGAAGAGTATGTTGAGGTGAAATTTGTCAATATTCGTACGGCAAAATAGCGGACAGCTGGCTCTACACAACTAAATAGAGAACGAAAACAGGATCACTTTTTTGATCCTGTTTTTTTCTTGTATAGAACAAAGAAAGTCAAGCTTGATCTGTATTTTCGAGTATCTTTTTTTTTGGAAATTTATTTAGATTTTGGATTTTTGTTCAGTGGGGTTTCCTTGTATTCTTTTAGTGAAAGAAGTTTTTTTAGCAGAAGGGAGGTCTCTTTATGGATTTTCGAGAGATTTTAGGAGCGAGTAAAAAACGGCGATTAGAATTATTAGAAATACTGTATTATCATCGAAAAGGCTATTCACAGAATCACTTGTTAAGTGAATTAAATTGCTCTTTACCTGTGTTGAAAAATGATATCAAAATCATCAATAGTAAAAACACATATTTTCAGATTGTAAAAAAAGAGGGATGGTATTCTCTTTCCCTTGATCGATCGGTCAGCTTAAGCAATTTGTATTCAGATATTTTACGTTTTATTCCAGAGTATCAAATCATTGAGGAACTTTTGTATGAAGAATGTAATAATATCACTGCATTATCTGAAAAACTACAGTTAAGTACATCGAACACACAACGCTGTATAAAGAAAATCGAAAAAACGTTGGAAAGTTCGAAGATGAAACTATGTTTTCGACCGTTAAGAATTGAAGGCAGTGAAAGTGAGATACGTCATTTTTATTTTCGGTTTTATATGGAGCGTCAAAGTACTATTGAAAACCTGCTGCCTAAGCTGACAGTACAGCAATATTTGACCATTGAAAAATATGTGGAAGAATTTGCGGTAGCCAATGACATTTGGCGGAAATATGTATTTGAAAAAAGGCTGAATTATAACTTCTATATTAGTTTGTGGCGAATAAAAAATAATCATGCGTATCCAAAGCACGAGTTAAGAAAATT
This sequence comes from Enterococcus raffinosus, assembly GCF_001886185.1. Taxonomy (GTDB): domain Bacteria; phylum Bacillota; class Bacilli; order Lactobacillales; family Enterococcaceae; genus Enterococcus_A; species Enterococcus_A raffinosus. The sequence goes on from NZ_JXLA01000020.1 coordinate 57,459, forward strand.
AGGGTTGAAATTACCGCAAAAAGAATCATATAAGCAGTTAGAGAAAGTGGTATGGGAAATTGCTGGGATTCGACTGAGCCCCGATATATTGAGAGATTGTCTATGGCTTAGTTTCTCGGATGCCGTGGTTTTCAGCATCACTCATCGGGAATATGCATTGATCGATAATCCTCGGTATCAGTATTTGTATATGCTGCATTATGATTTAGTAAGAGAATTTGACGAACTGTTAGGCTGTCGCTTATCTAAAAAGGATAAAATCAATTTTACAACAGTTTTATGCAACGATGTCTATCTCTATGATACAGATAGTACCTTTCTTAATTTGCTGTGGGATAATCGTGTATTTTTTTTAAAAGAATCCGTCAGAATCTACAGTAATGGGATAAAAAAGATCCGGCAACTAGTAGAAGCTTTTGTCACAAGAAATGAGATTTATCAAGAAGAGGGATTTGTTCAAAATTATGTGTACCTACTATTGACTACAAAGGTTGAAAGTTTAAAATGGTTAGCAAAACAGGATCATCTGATAAAAATTTTATTGATTTCTGATCTGGCTCCGACGGAAGAAACCTTTCTCGCTCATCAGATTCAAGAGAGCATCTATGGAAATTTCATCATTAATCATTTTGAAAAATTGCCTGGGGGTACCGATCAATTAACTAATGAGATAAAGAAATATGATTGCTTGATTACTACACGGTTAATGACAGGCATTCCAGAAGAGTGTCCAGTTGTGGCGATTGAACCTTTTTTAACCTCGGACAACATTCAGGATATCCAGAAGTTAGTAACCTGTATTGCAGGAAAAAGAAATGAACCTTCTTTCTTATGACGCAAAATGTCAAATATTATTAAAAATTTATATTTATATGACTATTATTACTGATTATTCTCTAGTATACCCATCTCTCTATAGTAAAAAATAAATTTTTGGTTTTTTTCTGGAAGGTAGCTAAAACTCTATTCATTTTTATAACAGTCAAAAACTTTAATAAAGTTCAAATTATAAAATTGAATAACATATATATCTATAGAAACATTTTTTTAATGGGCTTTATACTTAATAAAAAAACGATGTTATTGCAGCTGTTTACAAAGCAGCTGTTTTCTTTTTGCTTTAAAATAATGTTGTAAGAAAAAGTGGAGGGGATGAAAGTGAATAGAAAAATTCAGATTGTGGCATTACTGCTGCTGCTATTATCATGTTTCTCTGGGATTTTCACAGAGGTGGTGAAGGCGAGCGAGCGAGAAGAGGAAATTATACTATATAAGCAAGACCATTTAGTGGTTTCCTATTTGTATCATATAGAAGAAGCCGAAAAGCAAAATATTTGGTACTTGAAGCTCAGTAGAATATCAGAAAAAGAAAACTATCATCAACGTTTTAAACTGAAAGTCATGGACGAAGATCAAAAAGTAATCAAGTATGGAACAATCGAAGGAATGGAGCAACAGGAGGATTGGCTGGTAGAAAAAGAATTTTCCACTTCTAATAAGAAGGAGCTGTCTTTTGAGCTGCCAAAAGAATTGAAGGATATCAGGTTAATCGTACAAATGGATGAAAAGAAATCAAAAGAAGAGGAGGAACAAGATGTCCAAGAGAACATTTTGCCAAATGATTTAGGCTGTCAGCTAAGTATTGAAAAAGAGAAGTCAAAAAAGATGAAGACAAAAGCCTCCAAAATCAACGAAAGGAATCAAGAAAAACAAAAGGAAAACAACAAACTGGCTGGTCCATCTTTAAAATCCAGTAATACACCTGCTTTGAGAGCCGGGGAAGGTGGATTAGCTTATAGCCTGCATAAGTATACGAACAAAGAACCTGAATATTCGGGTTCAACCAATCCTGATGGTATTTATCCGACGCCTTCTTGGAAACCTTTAGGGCAAGAAAATGTTTTGAATCATCAAGGCGGTGTCGAGACGGTTGCTGGTTGGAATGGGAATACTAGCTGGGACACCTCTAACCAAAATTTGAGAAATTCTTATATTCATTATGGGTACAATGCGGATGTAGCCGATAGAGCTAGTCTATCGATCCGTAAGATGGCAATGGCTACCGAAAAAGAAGATGAGTTTAATGTTCGGCTAAATGTTCGAGGACAGACGAATTATGAACCGGGTATTGATATTGTGCTTGTATTAGATAATTCGGCATCATTAAGGTTAGGTCCGAAAGAGATCGCTTTAAATATGGTAAAAAAATTGATTGATCAGCTTGCCCAACTAAAGAATGAGGGAAAAGCGAATATCAGGATTGGCTCTCACACCTTTTCGAGCTACGAAACGTCTAATCAAGTCGCACATTCGACTTTTCAAATCTCTGAGAATCCTGAAGATTGGAAAAAGATATACGGCAGCGAGGGATATGGTAAATGGCCGTGGGGACAAACTCATACGCAACGAGGCCTAGCAGAAGGATACGATTTGTTTGAAAAAGCAAAAGAAACCGATGAAGGAGCCGGAAAAACATACAATCGAAAGAAAATGATGCTAGTTTTTACCGATGGCGCACCTAACCAAAGCTGGACACCTATAACCACTATGTACGATTCTGACATGTTTTATGACAAAGTTCGAATTTTAAGAAATGATGATAAGAATAGCACTGCTAACTATAAAGTCGGAAGTTCATTAGGATCGACAGGTACCAGTGTCAAGTTCTCTAGAGGGATAAATTATGGCGGTTACACGATCAATAGTCATTTAACGACAACCAACTCAACAGCAAAGGATATCAAAGAACAAGGAGTTGAGATTCATACGATTGCCGTTGATATTACGAAAGTTAGTGCAGAGGGACACTCTGAGTCTGAGTTGATTGAAGGGCTGTTTCGAATGGCAAGTAGAAAAGCTAACGCTTCAGGCTCCGTGAGCAATAGAAATAATTACTTCTTCCAATATGGCAGTATCAGTGATTTAGAACAGTATATCAATGAATGGTATAGCGAGATATCCTACAGTATTTACAAAGGAAAGCTTGATGATCCATTAGGAGATATGGTAGATCTGGTTCCGAATTCGGTAAAGATTTCTAGAGCAGCGGGTGATCCATTCACACTTCCTCAAGTAGTCATGAAAGAAAATAATCGTCGGCTTACTGTTGATAATATCAATCTCTATAAAGGCCAGGAAATACAGATTGATTATAAGGTTAAGTTAAGAACCAATGATTCGGCTTTTGAGGAGGGGAAATGGTATCAAACGAACGGTAAAACGACCCTAGAGCCAACACCTGAACAAAGTCCTGACGTATTGGATTTTGCTGTTCCTTCTGTTCGGCTTCCAAGGGAAGAAGAAGTTGATATACCAGTCGAAAAGAAATGGGAAGATACCCGCAACAATGAAGAAGATTTTTGGGGATTACGGCCAGATAAAATTGTTGCGAGTTTACAGAAAAAAATAGGTGCAGAAGAGGTTCTGCAAACAGATGTCACGAAAAATACAAACTGGAAAGCAACCTTAACTACTGTGCTTGAAGAAGGCGAAGAATTCCAAGTTGTCGAAAAAGATCGAGTAAAAGGGTATGCGAAGGCTGTCTCTGCTCCAGCAAACTTTACTAAAGCTAGTCTAGGTTCTAACACGGTCACAATCACCAACAAACTACTGACCACAGATTATACCTTCAAAAAGGTTTCTCATGATGGTAAAACGCCATTTACTGGTACTGACAAGCCCAAATTTAAGGTGACACGGCAGGCAAAAAATGGACTCTCTGAACGGATCGTTTATACAGATATTGAACCAAAAACAGATGGATCAGTCACGATTGAGAAGCTTCCAATTGGCAGCTATACAGTAGAAGAAACAACTGTACCTATAGGGCATAACAAACTGTCCAATTTCACTATTGAGGTTGCAGAAAATAGTGCGGGAACAGCAGTTTTTGCGACTGTTGCTGGACAGGGGAGTCAGCTGGTCGTATCGAACAAGTTGAGAGATTTTACTTTAGAGGTATTCAAGGTTGATTCCGAAGACGACCCGCTGAATGGAGCCAGTTTTAAATTAACCGGACCGAACGGATACGATCGAACGCTTTTCAGCGGATCAACCTTTAATTTTACAGGATTGAAGCCAGGAAACTATGCATTGATTGAAATCACTGTTCCTGACGGGTATACAGGATTAAAGGGAGAATTCAAATTTAGAATAGAAAATGATGGGAGTATCACCTATGAAACAAACAATCCGTTAGTACGTGAGCGTTCATCTTTAGCAAACAATAAAATTGAACTGATTATTGAAAATAAACTCATAATCAGCACCGGTGCATTACCAAGCACAGGGAGTATAGGTGGAGCGCATACTAAAACAGCTTTTGTCTTCATTGGCATAGGAGTTTTATTAAGTTTCGGTTCATTGTATTTTAACTGGAAAAAAACGAATATTTAATGAAAATCATTTAAAAAATAACGTATCTATCTTTTTTTATAAATATAGATACGTTATTTATCTTAAAATATCATTTTGTTTAAAAAGTATTTCTAGTAACTACCTAGTTATTGTTTAAAGTTAAAAAATCAAATGGAACAAAAAAAATTTAACTATTAGTTTCTAAAAAAATTTATTTTAAATTTAAAAAGTGAATTAAATAACTAGAGTTTCGGTAACGGATGTCTTTATGGGAAGGCGAACGAAGGTTTTGATAACGCATTTTTATTTTTTATAGGCAGAAGCAAGGATAGTTTATATCAGTTACCATTATTATACAGTAGACAACGGATAAACCGGAGCAACAATCAGGTATACGTGTTTTGTTGCTTGGCTTTTTCTTTTGCCGTTTATGAAGGTAAGAAGGAGGGGACGCAGGCTATTTTATTTGATCAACTAAAATAAATGTTGGTATTCAATGCGTATGAGGCGAAAGGGGTTTTGTTTCATACGGGTATAGCGCACATAATGTGGCTATTTCATGATCAAAATTGTTAGTGGGGATAAGCATAGGAGTGAATGAAGAGGGTGAGAAGATGGATTTTAGAGAAATTTTAGGGGTGAGCAATCTGCGACATCTGCGGTTGATTGAACTGCTTTACGCATGTCGTACCGGATTATCAAGTGACCAATTATTAGAGGAGTTAGAATGTTCACTATCCGTTTTACTAAAGGATGTAAAACTGATCAATAGTCAACAGGATGCCTTTAGAGTTCAGAAATATAAAGGACTTTATCAGCTGAAGATCAAGTCGCATATCAGTATTAATCGTCTCTATGCGGACACGATCCAGCATTCACCGGAGTTTCAAATCATCGAAGAGCTGCTGTATGAAGAGTGCGAAAATATAATCGATCTATCGAAAAAGCTTTATTTGAGTCCCTCAAAGACTCAGCGAAATTTAAAAAAAATCGAGGGTGTTCTGTCGGAAACCGGTATTACTTTGCAGTATCGTCCGTTGCGTTTAGAGGGTAACGAGAGTGTCATTCGTCATATGTACTATCGCTATTTCATTGAGAAGTCGGATCGGCTTGGTTCTTTGTATCGAGAGTTAAAGGAGTTCCAAATAAAGGCGATCACGGAACTGGTGAATCAATTCATCCAATTGAATAAGTTGGAGGACAACTATATTTCCCGCAAACGCTTGGGGTATAACATGTACATTAGTTTATGGCGGATCAAAAACGGTCATTATTATCCGAAGTCGAAGCTCAACAGTGATTTGATGCTGCCGGAGAAGCAGCTGCTGGATGCCTTTAAGCGAATGGCGATGGAAGTTTTTCGAGTGAAGCTGTCTTCTGATAAGATTAAAGATTGCCTTTGGTTGTCTTATGGCGATGTAGTTGTGGCTAGTAAAAGTCAATTACAAAGCGCGTTAAGGAAAGAAGATGGGTACGCGGATTTCTATTATCGTCATTTAGAATTGGTGGAGGAGTTTGATAGTCTTTTGAATTTCTCTTTGGGGAATGATAAAAAGCAGGACTTGGCGATTGTTTTGATGAATGAGCATCAGATCTATGAACCCGAGGGACAGTATATCGACATTTTGTTCCGTCAACGAAAGATCTTTTTGGAAAAATTATCAGAGACACATGACCAAGCGGTTAAAAAGGTGAAGCGAATCGTTGATCAATTTGTTAATCGTTACCAAATCTATCAAGAAGAAGATTTCGTTTGGAATTATGTCTATCTCTTGATTACTATGGTTCCTCAAAGCCTGTCACTGTTAGCCAGCTGTGATCGACCATTGAAGCTGCTCTTGTTATCAGAGCTTTCTCCAACGGAAGAATTCTTTTTAGGCAGCCAAATTGAGAATCAAATTTATGGAAACTTTGAGGTTCACTATGTAGAGAAAAAGCTAAGCAATGTAAATATCCACCGTTCAGAGTTGGAAAAATATGATGCGCTGATCACTTCAAGCAGCGTGGAAGAAGTACCGGAGGAGTACCCAACTGTTGTGATTGATCCGTTTCTAACGAATCAAGATGTCCATCAGTTGCAACAGCTCGTTAGTAAGTTAGCCGGTTGAAAGGGACCGATTCCAACCCATAAAAGGGGCGGTAAAAATAGCCGCAAATCCCCTAAAGCAGAAGAGCAGTAAGAGACCTTTCGGTTTTCTTACTGCTCTTTGCTCACTTTATAACAAAAAAACGTTAAGGGAATATCTCCCTTAACGTACTTAGCGCTTTATTCTCGTTGATGGTACTGTAGTCCGAAAGGGTTTCTTGAAGCGCTTAGGTAATACGAGTGAGATCAATTCAAAGGGGGTAGCCAAAACGGTCCAAGCAACTTGACGGGCACTTGGGTGGAAGTAATATACCTGCATTAATACAAAGTGAAGCAATAACAATCCTGGTAATAATTCCAGTCCGATTTGCCAATGGGCATTCCACTGAGTGAAATAACGTAGAAGGCTTAATCCCAATGGGTACAAATAGAATAGCGACGTTACGAGATTCACACGCCAGCTTTTCGTCAATAAACGAAGATTAAGTATGAAGAATAGTGCTGAAAGTACCACTCCAATTGGTGGAAACAAGCTGACTAATAGTGAATAGAGCGCACCGAAAAGTAACAATCCTGGTCCTTTGATCAATGCGGCAATGAGGATCAGTAGTCCGATTAGCAATAATTGCTGCTTGATAGTCGCGATACATAAAATGGCAAATAAAGCGAGTGTTGCCCAGTGCCAGAAGCTGCTTAATGGCTCTTTATCAGGATAACGCTGCTTTAAATAGCGTGCAGTATTAGGAAATTCTCGTTGGAAATTAGGCATATAATCACCTCTTTCTAGAATAGTAGAGAGACGACTTGAAATATTCATCAATCCTTAACACCTAGTATAGAGAGAAAAACATTTTAGAACATCAGACTTTTGACGGATTTTCTAAAGAAGATTTTCTGACTAATGAAAATTTCTCTTGACCTGAAATGCGTCCTAGCGATTATGGTAGTCTTATATACATAAAGAAAGCGAAGGAGATGATGAAATGACTATTAAAATGATCGCAGTAGATATGGATGGAACGTTTTTAAATGAGGAGAAAACGTACAATCGTGAAAGATTTAAAATCATTTTTCAGCAGTTAAAGGAAAAGAAAATCAAGTTTGTGGTTGCCAGTGGCAATCAATACGATCAGCTAAAGAGCTTTTTCCCAGAGCTTCACAGAGAAATGTCCTTTGTTTCTGAAAATGGTGCGAATATTATCGTTGAAGGACAAGATTATTACAATGCGTCCTTACCAATTGAAAAGGTTCTGGCTGCCTTAAAAGGAATCAGCGCACTAGGACCATCAGCATTTGTCATATGTGGAAAAAAGAGCGCTTATGTTTCAAAGGAGATGCCAGAAGAGGTTTTCAATAGTGTTCGATTTTATTATCCTAGTATCAAAAAACTTGAGAAGCTAGCGGATATTACGAAAGAAAATGACGAGATCTTTAAGTTCGCCCTGACATTTTCACCCACGGAGGTTGAAGTGAAGCTGTCCTCTTTAACAGAACTATTGAACGGGGAGATGGTTCCTGTCTCGAGTGGACATGGGGATATTGATTTGATTATTCCAGGAGTTCACAAGGCACGTGGCTTAGCTCAGCTAGGCGAGAAATGTGGAATCGCTCCTGCTGAGATCGCGGCTTTTGGTGATAGCGGCAATGATATTGAAATGTTGAAGTATGCAGGAATGAGCTTTGCGATGGCGAATGCACAGGAGAAAGTAAAGCAAGCTGCTCAAACGATTATTGGTTCGAACAATCAAGAAAGTGTTTTAGAACAAATAGAATTATTACTGAAGGCTTAGGTTAACGAGAAAACATTAAGGCAGTAGATGCTTTAATGTTTTTTTGAGCATCTTAGTTTTTCGTGTGTTCGCGATCATTGTGTTAAAATAAGTTGAATTTAGCTGAGCTTGGAGGAGAACCCTTCAGGCGATATAATTAAAAGAAGAATTTTGATGTAGGAGGACTATGAATGATTTTTGATTCTCATACGCATTTGAATGCGGAACAATTTGAAAAAGAAATTCCCGAAACGGTCGAACGAGCGCGTGAACTTGGCGTGACAGAGATGGCGGTCGTTGGTTTTGATACGCCAACCATTGAAAAAAGTTTAGAACTAAACCAACAATACGAGGGGATTTATTCCATCATCGGCTGGCATCCTACAGAGGCTGGCAGCTATACGAAAGTGATCGAAGAAGACCTAATCAAAAAATTAACTTTGCCAAAAGTGGTGGCTTTAGGCGAAATCGGGCTGGATTATCATTGGATGGAAGATCCAAAAGAAGTTCAGGATAGTGTCTTTCGTCGTCAAATCGCGATTGCCAAGGAAATGAACTTACCCATCAGCATCCATACGCGTGAAGCAATGGAAGATACGTATAAGATTTTAAAAGAGGAAGACATTCGTGATATCGGCGGCATTATGCACAGCTTCAGCGGCAGCGGAGAATGGGCGAAGTATTTCTTAGATCTAGGGATGCATGTGTCCTTTTCTGGGGTGGTGACCTTCAAGAAAGCCTTGGATGTTCAAGAAGCCGCAACCATCGTTCCAATGGATAAACTGCTAGTAGAAACAGACGCGCCTTATTTAGCGCCGATGCCGTATCGTGGGAAGCGCAATGAACCGGGCTATACTCGCTATGTCGTCGAAAAAATTGCGGAATTGCGGAATTTACCAATGGAAGAAATCGCGCAGCAAACAACAGAGAATGCGCATCGTCTATTCAGGATCAATGCCCATGACTAAAGAGAAAATTGAAGAAATCATTGTTGTTGAGGGTAAAGACGATACGAAACGGTTGAAAGAGGTTTTTGATGTTGATACGATCGAAACACGAGGATCAGCCATCAACGAATCGATCCTAGAGCAGATCGAACATGCGCAAGAAACACGGGGCGTGATCGTGTTTACTGATCCAGATTTTTCTGGGGAGAAGATTCGCAAGACGATCATGGAGGCGATTCCTGATGCCCAGCATGCTTTTCTATCAAGACGAATGGCGGCACCGCAAAAACGTGGCAGCAGCCTAGGGGTTGAACATGCCAGCGATGAGGCGATCATAGAAGCCCTGCACAAAGTGGTGATGCCAGCCGAAGATGATGAGCCAAAAATAGCTAGACAAACGCTGCTGGATTATGGTTTAATAGCGGGAGCTCAAGCCCGTGAACGGCGCGAACGTTTGGGCGATGAATTGAAAATCGGCTATACGAATGCCAAACAATTAGAAAAACGCTTAACGATGTTTCGCATCAACGAAGCACAATTGCATGAGGCAATGAGGAAAGTAGAGGAAACTTTGTGAACAAAGATATAGCAACACCTTCCCGAACGCGAGAAATCCTGCAAAAACACGGATTCTCCTTTAAGAAGAGTCTCGGTCAGAATTTCTTGACTGAACCAAATATTTTACAAAAAATCGTCGCTACCGCTGAAATCGACAAACAAACGAACGTTATCGAAGTTGGACCGGGAATTGGCGCATTGACAGAACACTTAGCTCGAGCAGCACATCAGGTCTTGGCCTTTGAGATTGACGATCGATTAATCCCTGTCTTAGCGGATACTTTGAGTCCCTATGACAATATCAAAGTTGTTCATAACGACATTTTGAAGGTTGACTTAAAGAAGGAAACAGCCTTTTTCGATCAAGAAGGTCCAATCAAAGTGGTAGCGAATCTGCCTTATTACATCACGACACCGATCATGATGCACATTTTGGAATCGGAACTTGCGGTAGATGAAATGGTTGTGATGATGCAGCGAGAAGTCGCTGACCGCATTTCAGCAAAACCGGGAACAAAAGCCTATGGTTCTTTATCCATTGCGGTGCAATATTATATGGACGCATCCACTGCTTTTATCGTACCGAAGACGGTATTTATTCCGCAGCCCAATGTGGATTCTGCGATTTTGCGACTGGTTCGACGGGAAACACCAGCGGTAGAGGTCACCAATGAGACGGAATTTTTCAAACTAACGAAAGCTGCTTTCATTTTACGACGCAAAACTTTATGGAACAATTTATTAAATAGTTACGGGAAGGACGATGCGACAAAAGCTTGGCTAGAAACTAGCTTGCAGCAGGCCGAGATTGACCCTAAGCGTCGTGGTGAAACCTTATCACTAGAAGAATTTGCGCGTTTATCGAATGCGTTAGAGGCAAACAAATAAAAATAAAAAAGAGCTTCGGCTCTTTTTGTTTTTTCATTAAATCCCAACGAAATTTGTCATTTAAAAGCCAACTCCCCTATAATAGGAAGGAACATAAATTTTTTATTGGAGGACACAATGAAGAAATTCCTAATTGGATTACTGATAATCGCTGTACTAGGGACTGGCGGATATTATGCCTATACGACCTTTTTCAGCAAAGAAGAGACACCCAAACAAGAGACACGGAAAACAACCATAAAAAAAGTCAAGGAACCAGAAAAATCAGGGGAGACGATCAAAGCTAGTGACTATAGTGATTCCGATAATTGGTTAGCGAAGCCAAGCGAAATTACTAGTCAGGCAGATGTGTTCATGTTGTATCCTACTGCTTATGCACAAAAGGATAAGAATTCATCCCCTGTAGCAAAAATTGATGATGCCACCATGCGAGCAGGTGCTCAGGTGTTCTTAGCAACCCAAGGTTCAGCTTTTGATACTAGTGGTAACATCTATGCGCCGTATTATCGTCAATTAGACGCTAACTGGCTGTATTCAAAATCGAAAGCGGAACAGAATGAATACGTGGATGGTGTGCCAAAAGCCGATGTTTATGCGGCCTTTGATTACTATATCAAACATGAAAACAATAACCGTCCCTTTATCCTAGTGGGTCATTCTCAAGGCGCTCGTATGATTAAAGCCATCATGTATGATTACTTCAAAAACAACCCTGGTGTTAGTGATCGGATGATTGCGGCCTATGTATTGGGTCAATCAGTCACGCAGCAGGAAATGAATGACAATCCGCAGGTGAAGTTTGCGACCGGACCAGACGATACGGGTGTAGTTGTTTCTTACAATACAGTTTCTCCAGATTTCACAGGGGAACTGCCAACTTGGGATGAAGGGGCCCTAGCCATCAATCCGATCAACTGGAGAACGGATGGTACTCCTGCGACAGCGGCAGAAAACCTAGGATCCTATGTCCGAAATGACAATGGTGACTACACGAAGGTGATGAACCTTGCTGACGCGACAGTGGATGGAACAAGAGGCTTGGTGGTGTCTTCAACGGTTGACAAAGCTAAGTATGAAATGCCAGAAAGTACACGTAAACTGTACCCAGCAGGCTCATATCTAAACAATGACATTAGCTTCTATTACTACAATCTGCAACAAAATGCGGAGAATCGTGAAGCACAATATTTTGCGACGCATCCTCAGCAAACGACCGATACAGCTCAAACCGATCAACCAGTGACTGATCAAAATCAACAAACCGTACAATAGATTTGCATACTGCCTATCAAAAGCGATAGGCAGTTTTTGATAGGCAAAACGAGCACCTCCTCCTAGTGATAGATCACTAGAGGGGGTGCTTATTTGTCTATGAGATTAATCCAAACTTTTATCCAAGATCGATCGTAGGACCGTTTCTCTTAGTTCAATCGTATTCACATTGTTCTCAATTTCGTAACCTTGAACGAGTAAATCACACAAATAAAGCTGAGAAATTTTACCCGCCAATGAGGCGCCGTCTAAAAATTCTTCGATCGCCGTTTGTAAAACGATATCAGCCAATTGAGCAATGGGTGAGAGCTGATAATTCGTAATAGCGATAATTTTCGCTTGATTTTTTTTAGCAATGCTCAATGAATCATGCGTGTCTTTCGTTCTGCCCGACAATGAAAAGCCGATAACCAGATCCTCTTCTGTTAATAAAGAGGCAATCTGTGATTGAAAGTGGGGATCGACCACCGAATGAGATTGCACCCCGACCCGCAGCAGCATCGCCTCTAAGTCATTTCCGCTATTCCCGCTAGAGCCCACACCAAAAATATAAATTTGTTTGGCTGCAGTGATTAATTGAACGGCTTGCTTGATTTTCTCATTATCTAAGCGTTGGTTTGTTGCTTTTAATGCGGTATTGATCGTCTTGATGCGCTTTGCAAATAGATCAGATTCCTGCGTATCCTCCTGCTGTTTGCTGAAGTCCTCTTTAGCGATGGCGATTTTCAGATCAGAAAAACCGGAAAAGCCGATCTTCTGACAGAAACGAATAATCGTTCCATCGCCAACCTTGGTCGCCTCTCGGATATCACTCATCGTGCTGTGCACAATTTTTTCACCGCTGGACAAAATATAGTCGGCAATTTTTTTTTCTGATTTAGTCAGTGTTGGGTAATTTTCCTGAATCGTATACGTAATGGTCATTGGTTCTCCTTTAATCTTTCCGTTGTCAAAATAAATTATACGTCAAATCAACTTTTTTTTCATTTGCTATTTACATTTTTGAAAGCGCATGCTATATTTTTGGAGTAATAATCCAAATAAATTTAAAAACGGAGTGAAAATGGAGCGTGAAAAAAAAAGAATTTTTAGATGTGATTAAAGGTGGCTTGATTGTTTCCTGCCAAGCGTTACCAGGAGAGCCCTTGTATACCGAAGAAGGTGGCGTGATGCCGTTAATAGCGCTGGCGGCAAAGGAAGCCGGAGCTGTCGGAATTCGAGCAAATACTGTGAGAGACATCCTTCAAATCAAAGAAAAAGTAGACCTGCCCATCATTGGCATTATTAAACAAACGTATTCGGGGTCGGATGTATTTATTACGCCAACGATGAAAGAGGTGGATGCTTTAGTCGCAACTGGAGTAGAAGTCATTGCTTTAGATTGTACCTTGCGACAACGGCCAGATAATCAGACGATCAATCAATTCATCAAACAAATTAAAGAAAAGTATCCTGAGCAGTTGCTGATGGCGGACATTGCTACTTATGAAGAAGGACTTAATGCTTGGCAAGCTGGCATGGATTTTGTAGGGACAACACTTAGAGGCTATACAGAGGCGGAAGCATTATCAAATGAAGCGTTAGTGAAGTCACTAGTTGAGGAAGGAATATCAGTAATCGCTGAAGGTCAAATCCATACCCCAGAGGAGGCGAAAAAAATTCAAGCATTGGGGGCAGACGGAATCGTTGTTGGCGGTGCGATTACTCGGCCGAAAGAGATTGCTGCTCGTTTTATCCAAGCTTTAACGAATTAAAGAGAAGTGATGCTATAGGAAATAACTATACGTGTAGTCAAACATAAGGAGGAGAATAAAATATGTTTAAAAAGTTTTCACAGTTAGGACGGGCGTTTATGCTGCCGATCGCCATCTTGCCGGCAGCTGGTTTGCTGTTGGGATTAGGCGGTGCGTTGACAAATGAGAGTGCGGTAGCAGCTTATCCATTTTTAAATCAGCCGTGGCTGCAAGCCATTCTTAGTGTAATGAGTTTTGCTGGAAATGCGGTTTTTGCCAATTTAGCTTTGATTTTTGCGATTGGGATTGCTGTTGGACTAGCGAAAGGAGATAAAGGGACAGCCGGATTAGCTGGTGGCGTAGCGTTTTTAGTTTATACAGCGACAATCAGCGGATTATTGGAATTATTTTCAGCCAAGGATGCCAGCATTGATACCGGAGTAGTGGGTTCTATTGTTATTGGTGGAACGGTCGCCTTTCTTCATAATCGCTATCGAAAAATTGAATTGCCGCAATTTTTAGGATTCTTTGGCGGTTCACGCTTTATCCCGATTATTTCTTCCTTTAGCGCAATCGCGATCGGCTGTATCTTCTATCTGATTTGGCCGCCGATTCAAAATGGATTGGTTGTTGTAGGACATCAAGTGGCACAGATGGGAAGCATCGGTTCCTTCTTCTATGGGTTCTTATTACGTTTAACGGGTGCAGTAGGACTGCATCATACAATTTATCCGATGTTTTGGTATACCTCTTTAGGGGGTGTTGAAACAGTTGCCGGACAATCAATTTCTGGCGCGCAAAATATTTTCTTTGCACAATTAGCAGATTCTAGTCACACTGGATTATTTACTTATGGCACTCGTTTCTTCGCGGGACGTTTCGCCACAATGATGTTTGGTCTGCCAGCTGCTTGTTATGCCATGTATCGTGCCATTCCTAAAGAGAATCGCAAGAAAAATGGCGGCCTGTATTTCAGTGGTGCGTTGACCTCATTTTTAACTGGGATTACTGAACCAATTGAGTATATGTTCTTATTCGTGGCACCTTGGCTGTATGTGATTCATGCCTTTTTAGATGGTTTATCTTTCTATTTTGCTGACATCTTAAATATTCGCATCGGAAATTCATTCTCTGGCGGCTTGATCGACTTCTTGTTGTTCGGTGTACTGCAAGGAAATGATAAAACGAACTGGATAAAGGTGATTCCGTTTGGGATCGCATGGGCATTGATTTATTTCTTTGTTTTCAGTTTCTGTATTAAGAAATTCCGTGTGGCCATTCCAGGAATGGAAAATGAGGATGAAATACTAGAGGTGGCAGATGATTCTGGTTCTCAAAGTTTACAAGAGGAAGCGTTGCAGATTATTGACGCATTAGGTGGAGATGAAAACATTGAAACCGTTACTGCATGTGCGACACGTCTCCGTGTGGCTGTTAAGCAGGGAGAAAGTGTTCAAAAGGCAGTCTTTAAGCGGCTTGGAGCAACCGCAGTTTTTGAAGTTCAAGGTGGGATTCAGGCTGTTTTTGGCGGGAAAGCGGACCTGTATAGCCAAGAGATCAACCAACTATTAGGCCGCGATGATTAGTGTGCAGAATTGGAGGGTAATATATGTTTGATTTATTCAAAAAGAAAAAGACGGAAGCTTTTTTCGCACCAGTGGATGGTCAGTTTGTTCCATTAGCAGAAGTTTCTGATCCGGTGTTCGCTCAAAAGATGATGGGAGAAGGCTTTGGTATTCAGCCAACAGCATCAGAGATTTACGCACCGATTAAAGGAACGGTGACGACCATTTTTCAGACGAAGCATGCGATCGGATTAAAAAGTACCCTAGGTAGTGAGGTTTTAATCCATATCGGTCTTGATACTGTGGAACTAGCAGGTGAGCCTTTTGATGTTCATGTCAAAGAAGGTCAAACGGTTGATGAAAAGACGTTACTAGTTACAGTAGACTTTGAGAAGGTTCGTTCTGCTGGAAAAGAAGAGGTTGTCCTAACTCTGCTTACAAATGGCGGAGAAAGCTTTGATTCGTTGGAAAAAAAGAAAGTAAATCACAGTGAGCAGTTAAAAAGTATTGGCTAAAATGAAAAGTTGCTCGATTCTAAGATGTACCCTTAGAGTCGAGCGCTTTTTACGTTCTTCTTTTCATTATTAAGAAGCTGATGATAATGAATAGTGTTCCACAAAAGAACAACACAAGTTTTGAAGCCGTGTCTTTTTCACTCAAAGTAAAGAGATAAAAAATTTTTAGATATTTGTCACCTGTAAACAGGCTGGCGACATAATAGCCTAAAGGTAGAATCAAGCTTGCGATCGGCTGATTAGAAAAAGAAAAACCTACAGCGTATAATCCCCCCATAAACAGAGCGTTTGCCAAACCACTGAATAAAAAGCGATCAAATTCGATTGTTGCATTGCTATATTCAAAGATAGCTAAGCATCCACAGGTTAACAGTAGTAAAACTAGGATGATTTGGATGAAGCGTAGAACGAGTATGGTTACATACGCAAACCGTTTCGTCTTGATCAATAAAGTTGTTTCCTCCGAGATATCTGGCAGATAAAGGGGAAGAAATAAGATCAATCCAATCAGCGGAGAAAAACGTTCATAGATTGCAGCGCTTTGTACAAACGAGGCATTGGCTACACCAAAGAATGTTGGAAAAAGCAAGGTCAGCAGCAGTGCAGCAATCACCGCAGGATAAAAGTGAAATCGCCAGAAGGTTGTTGAAACTTTAGCGAGGATTTCCATGACTTACCCTCCCTTTGCGTTTGAGGTCAAAAACGATACAACTGAGAAAGAAACAAACGTTTCCCAGTAAGAACCAAAACGCTCGATTGATCACCAGTTCAGAAAAAATAGTTTCAAATAGTTCGCGTGAGCCTAACGTGTTGAATCGGGGCATGAGACTTAGTCCGAAAACACCTACCAATTGTCTGCCGCCGCTTAAGATAGATAACAGCCAAAAACCTAACTGGAAGAGAACACTCACTAGTCCGTTCAATACAGTAGTGATCAAAAAACTGATTCCTACTACTGCGACGATGGTTGGAACCGTCCATCCAATGATGTATTGATAGAAAAGTAGCAAATCTCCCGTCTGATGATAGTTTTGTGCGACATAGATAGATTGAACCGCTGGCAGCAAACTAAACACAAGAACGGGGAGAAGAATTAGCAGAGTCGTTGCTACAAATCGAGACCCCTGCAGCCTGAAAGAAGAGACTTTTTTCGTCTGAATCACTAATTGGCTGTGGGCTCTTTTATCTCTTAATACCACTGTCGCTGCGACAAAAACTGGAACTAGAGATAAGATAATTCCTAAATAATCACAAATTACACGAGCAAATGCACCAGAAACGCGGTCTTTTGTCAACGTCGTTTTGAATGCCTCGTTTGCCTCTTCATAGGTCATATTTTTCATCGATTGATGTAAATAAGCATCTGACGAAAAGTCTGAGCCTTCTCCAATTAATTTTTCAACTTTGATCATGTCCTTTTCAAAGTTTTGATAGGTGTAATCTTTCGCTAGAGGAAATGCTTCTGCTAGTGTAATCGGATCGGTCATATAAGCCGTCTCATCTCCTGCTTGTTTTGTTTGTTCTAATTGCGCCTGATTTAGTTCTTGAATAGAAAGGCCCGTTGCTTGCTCTAGTATTTCTTTGATTTTTGCCTGATCGGATTTTGTCAATTTCACCACTTTTAAAAAGCCGAAAGGATAGGTATTATAGCTTTCGTTGTTATACTGCTGCAGCAGCAGATACAATGTTTGCTGCTGAATGTCTTTTTTGTTGGTAGTTTGGGTTGTTCCATAATCACTTTGACCGGGCTCCGGCTGCTTCAATGAAACAAAATCAGATCCTAATTGAGTGAATAAAAAGAAACCAATAAATAAGACAACGAGCCAATAGGTGAGGCTTTTTAAGGTTAGTCCGAGTTCTTTCTTCAGCAGCATCCTACTCACCACCTTTCGATGATAGCAAGTAGAGGTAAGCATCTTCTAATGTAGGACGCTCCTCAATAACTAGCGGATGGCGCATGATCTGGGCATCGGACTTTCCGATAAAACGGAGATGTGAGGTGCTGCTTTCCTGCTGCAGGCTGATGATTTGAACTTGTTTTTTAGCAGTATTCAACTCTGTCCGCGGTATTTGAACACTAAAGATTTTTCCTTGCGCATTTAGTAGTAATTCCTCAATTGAATCTGAAAAAATGATGCGCCCTTGTTCCAAAATCGCGACATTTTCTGCCGCCGCTTCGATATCGCCTGCGATATGGGTTGATAACAAAACGATTTTATTCTCACTTACTTCCGCTAGTAGGTTTCGAAATCTGAGCCGTTCCTCTGGGTCCAAGCCGGCGGTTGGCTCATCTACCACTAATATTTTCGGATCGTTCAATAGTGCTTGTGCGATTCCTAATCGTCGCTTCATACCGCCAGACATCGCTTTCACCTTTACATTTTTGTGGATCGTTAAATTCACTTGCTCCAATAATGCATTGATGCGTGTTCTACGAGTTCGTTTGTCTAGTTCACAAAGCACGGCCAGATAATCCATTGCTTGATAAGCAGTCATATTCCCGTACATAGAAAATTCCTGCGGCAAAAACCCAATGATGGAGCGAATTTTTTTCTGATCATGGATATTGACGCCATTCATTAGAATGTCGCCTTCATTTGTCGGCAATAAAGTGACCAGTGTTTTCAAGGAGCCACTGATAAAGTTCAATAACAAA
>NZ_JXLA01000021.1 GCF_001886185.1 Enterococcus raffinosus
ACCCGTTCTCACGGGTGGATGTGTTACTCGGGTAGTGTACGACAATAAATTTTACGACATTACTTGTTTGGTTATCCCAGTTATGATCAATCGTAGAGAAATAATGAGCAGAATCGCCAGGATAGAGCTGGTACGTTTTATCTTCAATCACCAGTGTCAAAATTCCCTCCAAAACGTAAACAAATTCTTCGCCCTGATGGGGATAAGTAGTAGGTAATTCTCGTCTTTCATGAGGCATAATCTCAATCATTTTCGGAGCAATTTTTTTATCCTGAGGCGTTCGACTTAGTTGCTTGTAGATCATGTTGTTCAATTCATGGATTACCGGCTGATCGTAGCCACGTATGATGGGTTCTACTTCTGTTTCTTCTTCAAAAAAATAATTCATTCGTACTTCAAATAAAGCTGCGATTGTTGATAAATGTTCCACTGCAATAGTGGTAATTCCTCGTTCGAATTGAGACAAGAAGCCCGTTGACAATCCAGTCGCTTCGGAAAGCTGCTTAAGAGTCATTCCCCGTTCATTGCGCAGACTTTTTACTTTTTCACCGATATTCATTCATTTACTCCCTTACATCTTTTTCGCTATTTTTAGTATACCCGAAAAAAGATCAAATTCCTAACCATCATTTAAATGAAAAATACAGATAAAAAAACCCGAAATGTTCATTATTGTGAATTAAGCGCTTGCAAGTGTTGACGAAGGACTTTATAATGAGAGATGGGAGGGAAGCACGTGAAAAAGCCTACGATATTTAATATACAAAAATTTTCGACCCATGACGGGCCAGGTATTCGTACAACGATTTTTTTCAAAGGGTGTCCCATCAGATGTGAATGGTGTCACAATCCAGAGAGCCAAGTGTTTGCACCAGAGGTTATGTTGAATAAATATGGGAAAGAGGAGCTGATTGGAAAAGAATACTCCATCCGCGAATTGGTAAAGAAAATTCAAGCAGATCAAATTTTTTATGATCAATCTGGCGGAGGAGTGACATTTTCCGGTGGAGAAGTGATGGCGCAAAATATGGATTACGTCATCGAGCTTGCGAGTGAATGCCAACGATTGGGGATTTCTGTAGCAATCGATACGTGTGGTGTTGCACCAACTGAGAATTATCGCCGGATTTTACCCTATACGGATTTATTTTTGTATGATCTAAAGTTCATAAATTCACATGATCACCAACTATATACCGGTGCAGGGAATCAATTGGTTTTAGAGAATTTACGTTTCTTATCGGAGCAGCAGGCAGAGATCAATTTACGCTTGATTTTATTAGACGAAATTAATGCAGAGGAAGTGGATGCGAAAGCAATCATCGATTGGTTAATAATTGAAAAAATTCATGTGAGTGAAATATCGCTCCTTCCATATCATGATTTCGGTCGGGATAAGTATGAGCGCTTGAAGCGGGTTTGTACACAAAATTTTATCAAACCTGCGGATGAAAAAGTAGAAATGGTAAAAAAAGTCTATCAAGAAGCTGGCTATCAAGTGACGATCGGCGGCTAAAAATAGTTTAAAACAGGAGGAAAAGCAATGACTGAATTAACACTGGAACCAACAAGAAGGGGAAGTACAGAGCGCATTAAACGATTGCGGGAAATCAGTGACAAAGAATGTACACCGAGTATTTCGATGGAACGAGCAGTTTTGCTGACTGAAGCATACAAAAAGTGGGAAGGCAAAGTTTCCGCACCGGTTTTACGTGGGTTGGCCTTCAAGTATATTATGGAGAATCGAACAAACTACATTGAAAAAGGCTCACTGGTTCTCGGTGAAAAGGGAGACAAACCTTGGGCGGCTCCGACTTTTCCTGAGCTATGCTGTCACACGTTAGAAGACTTCGATAATATGCACAATCGTGAAAAAGTTTTCTTCCGTGTAAGCGAAGAGGATCGTCGAATCCAAGAAGAGGTAATCATTCCTTATTGGCATGATCGTGCGATGATGACACGGATGAATCGTTTACTACCGGAAGAATGGCACTTATTGTTTGATGCAGGATTATATACAGAGTTTTTGATGCAGCGGGGACCAGGCCACACTGTAGCTGATGGAAAAATGTATCAAAAAGGATTCGCCGATTTTAAAGCAGACATTCAACAAGAAATTGATCAACTAGATTATAACAACGATATGGAAGCGTTAAATAAACGAGAAGAATTAGAAGGAATGAAATTAGTCTGCGAAGGCATGATCATTTATGGGAAACGTTATGCTCAACAATGCCGCGATTTAGCTGAAACTGAAAAAGATCCACAATGGAGGCAAGAATTGCTGGAGCTAGCTGAGGTCTGCGATGTCGTACCTGAACATGCGCCGCAAACCTTCCGTCAGGCGATTCAAATGTACTGGTTTACTCATATCGGTGTCACAGTAGAAATGAACAATTGGGATGCTTATTCTCCTGGAAAGCTAGATCAGCATTTAGAACCATTTTATGAAAAAGATATTGAAGAAGGGCGTTTAACTAGAGAAGAAGCTCGAGAATTATTAGAAAATCTGTGGATTCAGTTTAATAATCAGCCAGCACCACCTAAAGTAGGCATCACGCTAAAAGAAAGTGCGACCTATACCGACTTTTGTAATCTTAACACAGGAGCATTACGCCCCGATGGAACGAGCGGGGTGAGTGATGTCAGCTATCTGATTCTAGAAGTAATGGATGAAATGAAGCTGCTTCAGCCAAGTTCAAATGTTCAGATTTCTCGCAAATCACCGGAGAAATTTTTACGTGAAGCGCTAAAGGTTTCTCGCAAAGGCTGGGGACAGCCTGCGATGTACAATTCAGAAGCCATCTTGGCTGAATTAAGCTATTTAGGAAAATCGGTGGACGATGCCAGAGAAAGCGGTATTTGTTCAGGCTGTGTAGAGGTTGGTGTAGCAGGTAAAGAAGCCTATGTGTTGACTGGCTACCTTAATATTCCGAAAGTATTTGAATTAGCAATGAATCGTGGTTACGATCATTATACGGATAAGCAAGTAGGAATCGATGTAGGAGATTTCACGAAAATGAAAACCTACGAAGAAGTCTTTGAAGCTTTCCATAAAGAATTGCAGTATGTAGTGGATGTGAAAATCGCTGGGAATAATATGATTGAGAGAATGTACATGGAATTCATGCCAGTTCCTTTACTTTCAGTGATGTCTGATGATTGCATTTCAGTTGGTAAAGACTATAATGCTGGTGGTGCTCGTTACAACACAAGTTACATTCAATGTGTGGGGATTGCAACGATCACTGACTCATTAGCCGCGATAAAACACAATGTGTTTGAAGAAAAAACGATGACAATGCAGGAATTATTAGATGCATGCGAAGCGGATTTCGAGAACTATGATGAAATCTATGACCGAGTGTATAACGAGACTCCTAAGTATGGGAATGACGATGAATATGCAGATACTCTACTACGGGATGTAGCAGAATCTCTGCAGGAAGTAATCGCAGGACGTCCAACGCCGAAGGGCTCGAAAACAGTGGTTGAATTCTTACCGACGACTTGTCACGTATACTTCGGTCAAGTCATGGAAGCTTCACCAAATGGTCGACATAAGGGGATTCCATTACCAGATGGTATTTCACCAGAGAAAGGGGCTGACCGCAATGAACCAACAGCGGTAATCAAATCGGCCTCAAAAATCGATCAAACCAAAACAGGTGGAGCCTTATTGAATCAGAAGTTTACTCCTAGTGTAGTGGCAGGGGAAGAGGGAATTACCAATATGGCCTCACTGGTTCGTAGTTACTTTGCGTTAGATGGTCATCATATTCAATTCAATGTAATCAACCGCGAAACTTTGCTAAAAGCGCAAAAACATCCGAAAGAGTATGAGAACCTGATTGTACGCGTCGCAGGATACAGTGATTACTTCAATAATTTGGAGAAAGCCTTACAGGATGAGATTATCTCAAGAACCGAGCAGGCGTTTGGTTAAAGAATCGTTTTATTAAGTCAGAGAAAAAAATTCTCTGACTTTTTATAGTCCACTATAAAAAAGATGAGCGAGAAAATAAAGAAAAATAAGAACCATTTTACTGTCTAAGACTGAATGGGAGCTTTCTGATATAATTAGTTAACTAGATATTTTTGAGGGGAACTGATTTATTTATGGAGAGTGGGCCAAAATACGAAAAACAAAGTTTAAGTGATTTAGTTGTTTCCCATTTAAAAAACCGAATTTTATCAGGGACATTAAAAGGCGGCGACCGATTAATTGAAATGGAAATCTCCAATCATTTTAATATTAGTCGCGCTCCAGTAAGGGAAGCCATGCGTATCTTAAGTGAACAAGGGTTGATTACATTTTCTCCTCGTAAAGGAAATCAAGTGATTGAATTGAAACCAGCTGAAATATTGGAAGTTTTTGAAATTCGTACATCACTGGAAACGCAAATCTTACGAAAAATTCTTAGAAATCAAATGCTTAGCGAGGAAGATTTTCAACAGCTAACGGAGATTGCAATGGAGATGAAAGATGGAGAAGAGCGTTGTCGAAATGAGGAAGATAAAGCTTTTTTATTAAATGCATTGGATCTTTCTTTTCACAAGTATCTTTGGAATCTATCCGGTAGTGTGAAAAGGACTCAAATACTCGAGAGCATGTTTTATCAGCTGCTTATTGCTATGAATGAGGATTTGACCTCATTGGGTATCCTTGAAAAAAATCGAAAGAGCATTTAGCTTTTGTTGAGGTCTTACGGAAGAATGAACAGTCTATGGTGGTTCATTCGTTTCATAAGCATATTCAAGAATATGTGAGAGCAACCCTTCCTAACGAAGAAAAAAATTTCTGCTTGGATTGTTAACTAGTTGGCAGTCTGAACGAGCCCGTTCTGCTATAATCCGCCGTAGCTGGATAACCTCTACTTTAAATGGACAATTTTTAAAAAAGGAACCGCCCTTTTTCGGGACGGTTCCTTTTATTTTTTTAAAGCAATTTGCTGAGCTTGGATCGTTTCCAGGAAGGTTTGATCGTGTTCGACAATCAGCATCGTAGGTTTGATTTGCAGCAGGAGTTCTTCCAGCTGCTTTTGATTGAAGACATCGAGATAATTCAACGGCTCATCCCAGATATAGAGATCCGCTTGCTGAGCAAGGGATTTCGCTAATTCCACTTTCTTTCGTTGTCCCATACTCATTTCTTCAATGCGGTTTTGAAAAACATTTCGTTCCATGCCGAGTTTTCGCAGATTATTTAAAAAGGCAGAATAATCCAACTGATTTTTTTCAGCGAAGTCTTGTAAATTCCCGCTATTGTTTTCGTAGTTTTGGCGTACATAACTGACTCTAGCAGATGGTCGAAGAAGCTCACCGTCGGCCTCTCCTTCAAAGGTACCTAATAGGTAATGAAGGACACTGGATTTTCCTATCCCGTTTGGTCCAGTTAAAGCAGTGATTTCTCCACGTTTCAATTCAAAAGATAAGGGAGCAAAAAGTGGTTCCTGGTCCGCATATCGAAGTGTTAGATTATCTAATTTTAGTAATTGTCCATGTCGGCTAGGCTGATAGTTCATCGTTAAGCGATCAACATCTTCCAAGTCTTTTAAAAGCCCTTCTTTGGCTTCGATTTGATCATACATTCGCTGTTCGATTGTTTTGGAACGCTTCATTGTGCGCGCTGCACGAGCGCCAATGAAGCCAGTATCGAAAATACCGCCGCTGCCCTTTTCGGAGGGCTTACCGTATTTGTCGGTTTCACGAGAGCGAGACCATTCGGCTTTTTCAGCGGCTGTTTTCTTCAAACGACCCACTTCTTTTTTGATTTTTTTATTTTGAGCCAATTCAAATTCATCTCGTAGTTCTTTTTGTTCTTCGTAAGTGGCGAAATTTCCTTGGTAGAGCACTAACTGACTTTTTTCAATCGCTAAAGTGTGGTCGGTTACTTGATTTAAAAATTGACGATCATGGCTGACGACGATAAAGCCATCTTTCCGTTGCAAATACTCCGCAACATGCTGGCGACCCTGCAAATCCAAATGATTGGTTGGTTCATCAATTAATGGGAAAAAGTTCTCTTGAGTAAAGAGCAGTGCTAATAAAACCTTGGTTTGTTCGCCTCCAGAAAGGGTTTGGTACGGCTGCCATAAAATCTGCGGGTCTAATTGAATCAAGTTCATTTCCCGTTCCAATTCCCATAATTCAAAATCAGCCAGTTCCAGTAAGGCATAATAAGTCAGCTGTTCAGGCTCCTCAACAGCCGCTGGAAAATAGACCGGCTGCAGGGGAAACTGAATTTCTCCCTGATAGGCATGATTCCCTAGCAATAGCTGCAGTAATGTTGTTTTTCCGCGACCGTTCCGGCCAACTAAGCCCAATTTCCAGCTGCTATCAATTGTCAAATTAGCGTCCTCAAATAATAAATCTACTTGCTTGTCAAAGCCAAAGGTCAAATGTGTAATTTTAATTGTAGACATAAAAAATCCCCCCTCTTTGTTTCACTATGGAAACAAAAAAATCCGTTCCAATTTCAGGAAAGGACTAGGGGGTGGGTGGTAGCCTTTTTCTGAGTCGACTGCTAACAGCTAACTCATTGCTTAAGAATTCATTTTTCAAAAAGTGAAAAATGATTCTATTTTCTTGTGCACGCCATTCTGCTAAAAAGATTGTTCGCTACATTCACGAAAGGGTCATTTCCTTCTCATATGAAGCAAACTGCGAAAAGCATAACTGGCAAAAAAGAGACCTTCCCTTGAAACCCTAAGCCAATCCTGAAAATTTGCCCACTAATCCCTTTGATATACGTTAATCTAAGATTAGCTTGCAACTTCCAACATTCGCTTAGTTTTTCAATGGCATGATCCCTCGTTTCAATAATAATTATCTTTATTAAAGCAAAATTTACTGGCTTTGTCAAAAAAATACGGACGCAGCCGCTTCCCCAAACATGCTACGCCCTGGAGTGATCCTCGATATACGAGGCGAAGAAAAATTTATTCTTCTATTATTATAGTAGCATATTTTGGCTAAAAAATGGTTTTTGAACACTTAGGAATTGATTAGAGTGGAGGAGCTATTAGAAAATTTGGTATAATCGATCCAGAAATGGAGGTGGAGGGATGAACGATGCAGGAATTTATCATCGTCCCGAGAGTGAGTATGCGTTTCTATATAACAAAGACGTGATGCGGATTCGCTTACAAACCGCTCGTAATGAGATAAAAAAAGTGGGGTTAATCAGCGGCGATTTTTACACTTTTGCTGAAGAAAAATGGTACAAAAAGAATGAGCCCATGACCAAAACATATACGACAGATACCCATGATTATTGGGAAATTGAAGTTACCGCCCCTCATCGGCGTTTGGCGTATGCATTTTGTATTACAGATTATTCTGGCGATCAGGTTTTTTATACGGACCAGGGAATTTTTGAGAATGAGGAAGATCGGTTGGAGCGTGACTATTTATATTTCCGAATGCCTTATTTTCAAGAGATTGATCGATTTAAAGTGCCAGATTGGGTAGCTAAAACCGTTTGGTACCAAATTTTTCCAGAGCGCTTTTATAATGGCGATCCCTCTAATGATCCAGAGGATGTTGCTGCTTGGGGAAGTGAAAAACCAACGCGAGAGAATTTTTTCGGGGGAGATCTGCAGGGGATCATTGATAAATTAGATTATTTAGAGGATTTGGGGGTAAATGGGTTGTATCTTTGTCCGATTTTTACCTCGCCTTCGAATCACAAGTATGATACGGTAGATTACTATGAGATTGATCCGCACTTTGGAACGAAGCAGCTTTTTCGTGAATTAGTGGAAAAGGCTCATGAACGCGGCATTCGTGTGATGCTGGATGCGGTTTTCAATCATTTAGGGTCGAGTTCTCATCAATGGCAGGATGTCATTTTGCACGGTGAAGATTCAGCGTATGCAGACTGGTTTCATATTGATTCCTTTCCACCGCGTTATACAGCAATTCCTGATTCAGAATTTGCTAAGGAAATTACTTATGACACCTTCAGCTTCAATCCTAATATGCCGAAGCTCAATACGGCGAATCCTGAAGTTCAGAAATATCTATTGGAAATTGCCACTTATTGGATTCGGGAGTTTGATATTGATGGCTGGCGGCTAGATGTGGCAAACGAAGTGGATCATCACTTTTGGAAGGAATTTCATGAAGCCGTTTTACGTCAAAAGGAAGACTTGTACATTTTGGGAGAAATTTGGCACTCGTCACAGCGTTGGCTAGAGGGAGATGAGTTTCATGCGGTAATGAATTACGCATTTACCGACAATATCAAGGCGTTCTTTGTTGAGGAGACGATCTCGATCTCACAAATGATTTTTGGTATGAATCGGCAACAACTGTTGTATCGCGACCAAACCAATGAGGTCAGCTTCAATCTTTTAGATTCCCATGATACACCAAGAATTTTGACTTTATGTAAAGGAAACAAGGAATTAATGAAAGCGGTGCTGACCTTCATGTTTATCCAAAAGGGAACCCCCTGTATTTACTATGGGACGGAAGTCGGGATGGAAGGCGAGATGGACCCTGACTGTCGACGGTGTATGATCTGGGAGGATCAGGATGAAGACCTAAGAAACTTTTTCAAACAGCTGATTGCATTGCGAAAACAATTCTCTGAAATCTTCAGCTATAGAACAATGACTTGGCATTATGATGATGATAAAAAAACATTCTCACTAACACGTAGTTATAAAGAGACAACGTTAACCGCGACCTTTAATCAAGGAGAGTATTACGAAGTAGAAAAAGAGGGACGACGGGTATTTGGTCAAAATTACCATGAAAACAACGGCTACCAATTGCAACCAAACGGATTTATCATTGAAGAACGTTGATTACGAGTCGCTTTAATTGGAAAAAAGTAAAAAGATGAATATAGTAAATGAATCAAGGATAAAGGGGTTCTATTTATGGAAAGGATCATTTTTTTTACTTTCTGGACTTATTGGACTGCTTCATTTAGTCATCTTGGGGTTAGAAATGTTTGCATCAAAAGAAAAACAGGCGAAAACTTTTGATATGCCATATGAATTTGTCACTCAAGCAAATGCTCAAATAGCTTTGAAGAACATGGGAATCTATAATGGTTGTTTAGGATTAGCGATGCTGACAAGTTTGTTGCTGTTTCAAGGGGAAGTACGTTTGATGGTTTTATTGCTATTTAATCTTTTCGTAGTCATCGTCGGTGTTTATGGCGGAAAAACAGTTACCAAAACGATTTATTTGATCCAAGCATTACCCGGAACAGTAACAGCATTGCTTATTCTGTTTCAATCAATATAAAAGGGGTTCGGCTAAGAGTGATTTCTTAGTCGAATCTTTTTTATTTAGCGAAGGATTCCTGAAGGTATGGTATAGTTAGAAAACTAGTCAGAAGTATGGAGGAAAAAAATGAATAATAACGATTTATTGCTGCGGTTAAGATACGCGTTGGATATTAAGGACAGCGATATTGTAAAGGCTTTTCAATTAGGCGGCGTGGAGATTTCTAGAGAAGAAGAAAGAGCTCTCTTAACGAAAGTGTATGAACAAGACAAAGAGAATGCACCTTTTGAAAAGAATGTCTACGAGAAGATGCTGAACAATCAGGCATTCGATGCATTTTTAAATGGCTTTATTTTGTTGAAAAGAGGACAGCTAAAGAATCCAGCGCCGCAGCCGCAAAGCGGTGAAATTAGACATATCAACAATGTTTTATTAAAGAAGGTGAAGATCGCTTTAGCGCTGACCAGTGAGGATATGCTGGAGATCTTCGCGGAAGCTGGCGTTTACCCTTCAAAAGGAGAGCTTGGCGCGATCTTACGAAAGGAAGGGCATCGCAATTTTAAACCCTGTGGTGATAAATACGCTCGGAACTTTTTAAAAGGATTAGCCCTGTATTATCGAGAGTAAGCTTAGAAAGACCAATCTTTTAATAGAGAGGTCTTTTTTTATACCTAGATTCAAATCAATCCTATAGAATAGTTTTTAACACGGCTTATATGTGCGTAATAAAATTATATAAACATCTTATTGACTTTATATAATCATCGTATTACACTGGAATCAGGTTAAATAAAATTATTTTAAGAGGAGAAGCGCATGAATCGTTGGGTTTACTTATTTTCAGAAGGTTCAAAAGAACAAAAGGATTTATTAGGTGGCAAGGGAGCCAATCTTGCTGAGATGACAAAATTAGGTCTACCAGTGCCAACCGGCTTCACGGTTACAACAGAAGCATGCTTATATTATTTGAATCATGGCAATCAACTGATTGAAGAAATGAAGGATCAGGTGATGGAGGCTGTTGAGACTCTATCTGCTAAAACAGGGAAAAAATTTGGTGATCTGGAGAATCCGTTATTGGTTTCTGTTCGAAGCGGTTCTAAATTTTCGATGCCGGGTATGATGGATACTGTCTTGAATTTAGGCTTAAATGATCAGACCGTAGCAGCTTTAGCTGAAAATAGCCAGAATGAACGGTTTGCTTATGATTGCTATCGTCGTTTGCTGCAAATGTTCGGAAACGTCGTGATGGGAATGGACAATAGCGACTTTGAGAATCGAATTACTGCTTTAAAAAAAGTGAATGGCTTGTCTT
The DNA here is from genome assembly GCF_001886185.1 of Enterococcus raffinosus. Classification (GTDB taxonomy): domain Bacteria; phylum Bacillota; class Bacilli; order Lactobacillales; family Enterococcaceae; genus Enterococcus_A; species Enterococcus_A raffinosus. The sequence continues at coordinate 10,562 of NZ_JXLA01000021.1, forward strand.
TCGATAATGAACTGACAGCAGAGCATTGGAAACAAATTGTAAGCGAGTACAAAGAAATTTACCGCAAGAAACTGCAGCGTGATTTTCCGCAGGATCCGATTGAGCAATTGTATCTAGCAATCGAAGCAGTTTTTGGCAGCTGGAACAATCAGCGTGCGAAAACCTATCGCCGCCTCCACAGCATCAGCGATGATTTGGGAACTGCCGTAAACATTCAGGAGATGGTGTTTGGAAACTTTGGGGATACTTCGGGCACCGGGGTAGTGTTCTCACGGAACCCATCGTTAGGCGATCCCGGTCTATTCGGGGAATACTTGATCAACGCACAGGGAGAAGATGTGGTTGCCGGTGTACGAACACCAAAACCGATCCAAGTTTTAGCGGATGAATTGCCAGAACAATTCCAACAATTAAAAACGATTTGCGAGAACTTGGAAAAGCATTACCATGATATGCAGGATGTTGAATTTACCATTGAACGGGAAAAACTATTTATCCTGCAAACTCGTAGTGGAAAGCGGACATCAAAAGCAGCATTAACCATCCTATTGGATTTTTATAAAGAAGGGATCATTGACGAACAAGAACTAATCAGCCGAATCGAATCGAAGGATCTGGAAGCAGCACTGCATCCAAACTTTGATGAAAAAGAACTAAAACTGCATGAATCATTTTTATCCGGCTTAGCGGCTAGCCCCGGCGCTGCAACAGGAGCGGCATATTTTACTGCCGAAGCAGCGACCGAGGCGAAAGCCCGCGGAGAAAGAGTGGTATTGGTACGAGAAGAAACATCTCCAGAGGATATTGAAGGGATCGCAGTCAGCGAAGCGGTTATTACTAGTCGTGGCGGCATGACTTCCCATGCGGCAGTGGTTGCTCGCGGAATGGGCATTTGTTCGGTAGTTGGCTGTGAGCGTTTAGACGTATTAGAAGAAAATAAAGCAACTGTCGGAGACAAGGTGATCGAAGAGGGAACCATTCTATCTGTTGACGGAACAAGTGGCAATATCTATTTTGGTGAAATACCAATGGAGGAAGTGACTAATACAGTGGCTCTGGATGAGCTGCATGTGATTTGGGATCGACACGCGGAAATCAAGGTACGAGCCAATGCGGAAACACCGAATGATATCGAAACCGGGATGGCTTTAGGCGCAGTCGGTATCGGTTTGGCACGGACAGAGCACATGTTCTTCGAAAAGAGCCGCTTGTTGCAATTTCGTCAGTTGATTTTGGCGGATAGTCTGAAGGAACGTGTAGAAGTATTGAAGAATCTAAAGGAAGTGCAAAAGCAAGACTTCAAGTTTATGTATGAAGCAGCCAAAGGCAAAGCAACAACGATTCGTTTGCTGGATCCCCCATTGCACGAATTCTTACCAAAAGGTGCAGACGAGTGCCGCGAAGTAGCAAAAGAGCTAGGCAAGACTTTCAATGAAGTGAAACGCAAAACGGATAATCTAGCAGAGGTCAATCCAATGTTAGGCTTCCGCGGGCTTCGATTAGGTGTGGCCTATCCAGAAATCTATCAGATGCAGGCTGAGGCCATTATTGAAGCCGCCTGCGAGGTAACGAAGGAAAATGAGTTTACCATCCAACCAGAAATCATGATTCCATTTACGATTGACGCGGAGGAATTTGCTCGTGTTCGTGCATCTATCGAAGAGGCGATTCAAAGAAGCCTAAAAGAGTATAAACAGGTGCTGGACTATCAAATCGGAACGATGATCGAAATTCCAAGAGCCTGTTTTGTGGCTGCTGAAATCGCGAAACATGCAGACTTCTTCAGCTTTGGAACCAACGATTTGACTCAAATGGCTTTAGGGCTATCCCGCGATGACTCACCACGAATCATCAATCAATATATGGAAATGGGAATCTTTGCGGATGATCCGTTCCAAGTACTAGATGAAGCAGGAGTAGGTGCCTTGATGAAGCTTGCAATAGAAGGTGGAAGAAGTGTCAATCCGAAGCTGAAGATTGGCATTTGCGGGGAAGCAGCGGCCCATCCGAAATCCATTGCCTTTTTAAACAATCTAGCGATCGATTATATTTCTTGTTCGCCATTCAGAATTCCGCAGGCGAAGATGACGTTGGCACAAGCCGCAGTGAACGACCAGTAGGAAAATAAAAAAACAGTAATATGAGTTTTTGGTTAAAAAACAAGATGATTTTAGAAAGAAACAGCCTTTCGATAGGTTGTTTCTTTTTTGTTATTATCTGGAAAATTCAAAAATTTAATATTAATAATAGATAACAAATAAATGAGAAACAAAGCGGTTAAATTAATGAAATATAATTTGTAAACGGATACAACCTTCGTTATACTTCTTATAGGCTTTAAATATGTCATGTCACAATAAAATAGCCTCTTTTTTGATTAGCTTGAATAACAAAGGTTCTTTACGAGAAAACTTTATTTTTAATGAAAATCAACTTTTTTCTATTAAATGATGGTTTTTTCACAATGACTTATGAATAAAAATACGGTATAATGCTGACTTGGGAGGTGAAACAAACTGCGGAATTAGGAATCATAGAATAACATCTTGACATTCATGAGCGGTCTTTTCCGTTGATTGTTTTGACGTATTGCATCCTCAAAAGGGACCGTGAATTCGTCTTTTTAAGAAGGTTATTCTAAGCTGTCAAAATTTGAAAACTATATTTAGACATGATCTTTCTAATGAATCTAACAGGTTCTTGAACTTGTTACAAAAAAAAGAAAGCAGGGATTAAACAATGACAATTGATTGGCAAAAAGAAGTAGAAGCACGCAAAGACGACTTACTGAAAGACTTAGGCGATCTTATTCGTATCAACAGTATTCGCGACGTGGAACATGGAACAAAAGAAGAACCTCTTGGACCTGGACCAGCTGCCGCATTACGTAAAGTATTAGAAATTGGCGATCGCGACGGATTCGTTACGAAAAATATCGAAAATGTAGCCGGCCATATCGAATACGGTGACGGAGAAGAAATGTTTGGTCTTTTAGGACACGTTGACGTGGTTCCTGTCGATGATAACTGGGATACAGATCCATTCGAACCAGTGATCAAAGATGGGAAATTGTACGCACGTGGGTCAGCCGATGACAAAGGACCTTCAATCGCTGCTTATTATGCAATGCGCATCATCAAAGATTTAGAATTACCGATTTCTAAAAAAATTCGCTTTATCTTCGGTACCGACGAAGAAAGTGAATGGGTTGGAATCCACCGTTACATGGAAGTGGAAGAAATGCCAAAAGTTGGTTTTTCTCCAGATGCACAATTCCCAATCATTAACGGTGAAAAAGGAATCTTATCTTATGAAGTGACTTTCGCAAACAAAGACAACGCTGAAGCTGGTGATTTTGATCTTGTAAGCTTCAAATCAGGCTTGCGGACCAACATGGTACCAGGGGATGCAACAGCTGTACTTAAGGTTAACAACGAAGCAAAAGTTGCAGACATGAAAGCTGCATTTGATGCATTTGTTGAAAAATCTGAAATCAAAGGCGAGTTCGCGGAAAGTAACGGCGAAATCACTATTACAGTGATTGGTAAAGGTGCTCACGCACAAGAACCTAAATTCGGTGTAAACTCTGCAACATTCTTAGCAGCATTCTTAGCTGACTACAACCTAGACGGCAATGGTGCCAACTATATTCAAACAACCGCTGAATACCTTCACTTAGATTACAACGGTAAGAAAATCAATGCTTACACAAAACACGATGTAATGGGTGAAACCACTTCATCAGCGAACTTGTTCGATTATACTGCAGAAGGCGACAAGAAGATTACGATCAACGTTCGCCATCCAGAAGGCATCGACAAAGATACCATCTTAGCTAACATGGAAGAAGTCCTTAAAGCTGCAGACGTTTCAATCGCGATCATTGGTGACGTGAAAACTCCTCATTATGTTCCAGCAAGTGATCCATTAGTGAAAACCTTATTGGACGTTTACGAAGAACATACGGGTCTTGAAGGCCACGAAGAATCAATCGGCGGAGGTACTTACGGTCGAATCCTAGAACGTGGTGTCGCATACGGCGCGATGTTCCCAGGGGAAGAAAACGTAATGCATCAGCCAAACGAATTTATGCCTATTGATAGCTTGTTCAAAGCAACAGCTATTTATGCTGACGCTATTTATCGCTTAGTTAAATAGTCGGTAATGAGAGACAGGAATCCTGTCTTTACAGGATTCCTCATCTCGTTGGGGAAAAGATAGTAAGGAAGGAATTTCAAAGATAATGAAAAAACTCTCAAAAGACGCTTTTGGTGGAGTAGCAGGGAAAGATTATGTCCCGTATGTAGCTGATAAGCCTAAAAAATCAGGCTCACCAATCATCATGATTTTAGGTATTTTGCTAGCTGCGCTATTCGCTGCATCAACCGCTTATTCAGGTATGAAGGCTGGTTTGACTGTAGCCGCAGGTATCCCAGGTGCAATTATTGGATCAGGGCTAGTCGCTCTATTTGTAAAACCTAAAACTATTTTAGGGAAGAACTTATTGCAATTGATGTCAAGTGGTGGGGAATCTGTCGCATCAGGGATGATTTTCGTATTACCAGCCGTAATTTTAGTTGGCGGTAAAGTGAACTTCATCGAAGGTGTTGGGTTAGGTATCGGTGCTGTTTTACTAGGTGTCGGTGTTTTCTCAATCGTTCAAGATTACATGTTGGTTAGTGAACACGGTAAATTAGTTTACCCTGAAGCAATGGCTATTTCTGAAACATTGGTTGCTTCTGATACTGGTGGCGACTCATTGAAATACATGGGTATCGGTTTTGGTATCGGTGGGATTTTAACTGCTTTAACAGGTTCAGTGTTCGGTATTATGAACAATGTAATCAGCTATGTCAATGAAAGCTTCTATAAATGGAAATTTGAAACAGAAGTAAACCCATTATTAACGGGTATCGGATTCATCGTTGGGATGGATGTCTCTGTCTTGATGTTTGCTGGTTCAATCTTAGCGAACTTCGCGATCGCTCCATTACTTGGTTACTTCATGGAAATGGCTAACAGCAATGCCCATGTCTGGGACAATGCGGCTCAATTATTGAGTGCATCAGACTTCGCTGTCATCTCTGGTTCTTATGTTAAATACATCGGAGCAGGTATGATGATTTCTGGTGGATTGATCGGCGCGATCAAACTGATCCCAACCATCATTTCTTCTATCTCTGCAACCTTAAAAGGCCGTAAAGATGGAGTTGAACAAGAAGGCGGCGGCATGCTTCCATTAATCGTTGGTGCGGTTATCGGTATCGTAATGGGCTTCATCATTACTGGAAGTGTTGCAATGGCACTTGTTGGTGGTCTATTGTCAATTATCTTAAGCTTCCTGTTCGTTATCGTTGCAGGCCGTTTGACTGGTACGATCGGTACGTCAAACTTGCCAGTATCTGGTATGACGATCGCTTCAATGGTAATCTTGACCTTAGTCTTTGTTATGATGGGCTGGACTTCAGCTGAAAATACACAACAATTATTAATGTTTGGTACATTTATCGTACTTGCAATTTCAGTAGCTGGTGGTTATTCACAATCACAAAAAGTTACTTTCGTAATGGGCGGAAACTTCAACGAAGGCCGTCGCTACTTCTTGATCTCTAATATTGTCGGTGTGGTTATCGTTACTGGTATGATGGTGATCTTATCTCCACAATTAGCGATCACTGGTTCTAACCCTCCATTTGGTTTGCCTCAAGCGAACTTAATGGCCACATTGACTTCAGGTATTACATCTGGTTCATTGCCATGGCACATGGTAATTGCCGGTGCAGTAATGGGGATCGTGTTACACTTCATGAAAGTGCCAATCATGACATTTGCGATTGGTTTCTACTTACCAATTTCAACAACTTCAATCATCTTAGTTGGTGCGTTGATCCGTCAATTGATCGATGTATTGAACAAGAAGGAAACAGAAGAAGTTGCAGAAGAACGTATTACTTTAGGTGTCAGCTTGTCATCTGGTTTAATCGCTGGTGGTTCAATCATCGGATTGATCGGAATTATTTTACAAGTAACTGGTGTCGTAACACCTGGAACACCAACTGGCTTCTTAGGGTCTAACGGGTCCGCATTCTTATTGCTAGCGATCTTAATCGTTGCAATCATTGCGCCGTTGTTAAGTGTGAAGAAAGTGAAACACAATGACTAATCAACAGCCAAATGCTGTGAACCCTGAAACACAAGAGCTGTTAGAACGTGTCTATCGCATCAAAGAAGGCTTGCATTATGAAGTACGTGACGGCATCGTCTTTGTTATCACGGAACAAAATGCCTGGATCCAACGAGTCTTACGCAAGATTCATTACAAGATTCCAGAAACCACTGAGATGGAGCTGGACAAATATGGCAGTTTTATTCTTCAACAAATTGATGGGAAGCGTACAGTCAAAGAAATTGGCGAAAACCTTGGCGCAGCCATCGAGGAAGCCAATAATCAGTTGTACGATCGATTATTGATTTATTTACATCATTTAGAGAAGAATGAAAAATATATTGAGTTAGTATAAGGAAAACCACTTCAAGCAATCCGCTTGAAGTGGTTTTTTCCTTTATTGTTAGGTTTTTGTTAGAATGTTTTACGTTAGTCATTTTTCTTTAGTCGTTGTTCATATTCGTGGGCATCTTGCCGCTGTCCACGCTATTATTAGAAAAAAAGGTGGAGTCCAATCAATTTTAGTTGATCGGCCTTCACCTTTTTCAAGAGTTCAATAAATTATCTAAGTTGTTTAAGCTTTTTTCCAGCGCTTCAGATCTGGGAAGAAGCTGTTCAAAAATTCTAACGTTTCTTCTTCGGTTTTTCCTTGTTCTGCTAAGATTCCTGCTTCCTTCATATGGTTAATACTGATAGTGATCATATCCTCCATGGTGAGGTCATCTACAAAAGCCCCATGTTTGTAGCAATATAGACAGTACTCGCTGCTTTTTGCCCCATCATGCTCAGTCCCGTGTGTTCCTTCGGTTAAGGGCATCCCGCAGCTTTGGCAATAAGTCATTTCTGTCATTGATCATCCTCCTTAATAAAACTAGTAATCGTTTTCATTAAACTTTAACAAACCGGTCAAAAGGATTTGTTATAATTATTTTATCAGAAAAAAAGCAGAACTAATACAGCTTTTCTATTGTCTTTATTTTTTTTGTGCGAGTGATGAAGAAAAATGATGCTGCAGCTGCTTTATCTGGAATAAATGCAAAGATGAAAAAGGAGAGAAGTAAATGAAAATCAATCAATTTGGTTTAAAACGTGTCTCACTTGAAGAAGCGAAGAAGGAGTTGACCCAGGCGGGCTTTCTGACAATCGATTCAGCAAAAGACGCAACGAAACTGTGGTTTGAATTTTTACGTAAGAGCTTTTTGACTGTGAAGGAAGAGAGCGGATTTATTAGTAAGCTGGGCAATTTCTTAGCAGACGAAACGACAGATCTAGCCGCTTTTTATCAGATGAATACTCCTTTAACTAAGGAAGTTTTTTATACAATGGGGTTGCAGCAGTTAGATTTCGAACCGACGATTGATTTCGAGCCTAAAAAAGTTCTTGAAGAGGCTGAAAAAATTGGTATTTCCATGATCGACGGCGATTTTTCCGATGAAAATACAGTGATTGAGGCGTGGTATTTGTTATTAACCAGCCATACGAAAAATGGGTTGAACTATTTAGATAAATTAGCTTCTGAGGGCTTTTATGAGAACAAAGAAGTTAGCAAGCCCTTCTTCTTCAATGGAAAAGCACAAGCGGTCTTTGATACCTCACGCCTGATCCGCGAAGTTGTCTATGTGGAAGCCCCGTTAGATACGGATCAAGATGGCAAGCGTGATCTTTTGAAATTAGAAGTTTTACGACCAGCAGAAACAGAAGCAGGGCTGCAGGTCGCAACTTTATTTACCGCTAGTCCTTACAGCCAAGGAGTGAATGGTCCTGCTGGTGAAGAATTGACCTATGATGTGAATGTGCCATTAGAACGTAAAGAGCCGACTGAAACAACCTATGAAGAAATTCAATACCAACCAGTAGAGCCAGATCTACCTGCTGAACGAGAAGTGAAGGGGAAAGCGACTCATGCGACCGAAACCTTTGTTCGCGAGAACAATCATAGTTTAAATGATTTCTTCTTGGCACGCGGCTTTGCGGTAGTGTATGGATCAGGGATCGGAACGAGAGACTCTGACGGGATCCAAACCTGTGGCTCTGTTGAACAAACGACGGCGATGGTAGCTTATATTGAATGGTTGGCTGGCAATCGTCGCGCCTTCACCAATCGAACCGATAATATTGCCATTAAAGCGTGGTGGAGTAACGGAAAAGTTGCGATGACTGGGAAATCCTACTTAGGGACCTTAGCGACGGCATGTGCGACCCGCCAAGTGGAAGGACTTGAGACAATTATTTCAGAAGCGGCAATCTCTGATTGGTATCAGTATTATCGTGACAACGGCTTAGTCATCGCACCTGGCGGCTTCCCAGGAGAGGACGCGGATGTGCTGGCAATCGAGACCTTCAGCAAGATGCGTAACGCTGGAGACTACCTTCACAGCAAGAAATTTTTCTTAGATTATTTAAAGGAAATGGCGGAGCTGCAGGATCGCAAGACAGGCAATTACAATACCTTCTGGGATGAACGGAATTATCTGCCGTTTATCAAAGACATCAAATGCGATGTGGTGATGGTTCATGGGTTGAATGACTGGAACGTGAAGCCGCGTCAGGTTGCCGATCTGTGGGATGCCTTGAAAGAGGTGCCAGTGGCGAAGAAATTGATTCTTCATCAAGGACAGCACATTTATATCAACAATATGCCGTCATTGGATTTCCAAGATATGATGAACTTATGGTTGAGTCATAAGCTCTACGGCGTGGAAAACAAAGCCAAAGAAATCTTGCCTGATATCGTTTATCAAAACAATACCACTCCAGAAACTTGGGAAAGTCTAAAGGACTGGGCGCCAGTAAGTGAAAAAGTGTATCACCTAGGTGAAAAGGAATTATCTGAAAACACTGTGTCAGGTCAAGTTTCCTTCAATGATCAATTACCGGAAAAGCAATACCAAAGCTATACAAAAAATATTGATCTTTGGGAGAAGGAATTGAAGGAAGACGGCGCCATGAGCGGCCATCGCTATTTGGCGAAGACTGAGGCATTAGAAGAAGCTATCTTCTTAAATGGTCGGCCAAAAGTGAAAATCAAGGTATCCTCTAGTGTGGATCTTGGAATGTTAAGCTTTGAGTTGATTGATTTCGGTACGGCAAAACGTTTGAAGCCGGTGCCAGATGTAGTAGCACTCCATGGGTTGCCATTAGGCAGAAATTGGCGCGAGGATAATTTGGTTGAATTTAAGCTTGGGGCAGAGGATGATTACAAGCTGATCAGTCGCGGTCACATTAATTTACAGAATCGTGAAAACCCTTGGAAAAATGATGATCTGAAGGCGAATGAATTCGTTGAGGTGGAAGTGGCTCTTCATCCGACGATGTATCATCTGCCAGCAGGGCGTCAAATCGGTCTAACCGTTTATGGGACAGACTTTGGAATGACGGTTCGTGGCAATCAGAATATCACCTATACTCTAGAGTTAGCAGATTCACAGTTGATTTTGCCAATCGGGGAGTAAGTAAAAGCTTTCTAACAAGCCCAAATAATTGGGCTTGTTTTTTTTGGCAAAAAAAGGATCTGGAGGATTTGTATATGAATGCTATAATGAAGAGAATTCTTTGTTTCACCTAGTATTTTCATTTAAAAAGTAATAATTATCTATCGGTAAAATGAGAGAATGCAAATTATCATTAGATCCATAGTAAAGGAGCAGACGATGAAGCTTAGGGGGATTGGTTTGGCGTGTTCGGCGGGGGCTTTATGGGCGCTGTCGGGAATCATGTGTCAGATTCTTTTTGAAGAATATCAGGTTTCGCCAGAGTGGCTAGCGAGTGTCCGTCTTTTAACGGCGGGAGTGTTATTAACAGGATTGAATGCATTTCAAACAAAGGCGCCGCGAAGAAAATTTTCGGCACGAGATTTTATGGGCCTCTTGCTATTTTCTTTGATCGGCATGTTAGGGGTGCAGTATACGTATTTTAAGGCAATCCAATATAGCGGGGCTGCGATTGCAACGATTTTGCAATTTACAGGTCCGATCTTCATTTTTATTTTTTTGGTCTTTAATAAGGAAAAGAAAATCAATGTTTTAGAAGTCCTATTGATGGTAGCGACTTTCGTCGGTGTTTTTTTGATTGTGGCGGAAGGAAACCTTCAGACACTGAATATTTCAACGATGGGCTTTGCAATGGGAATGGCTTCAGCGGTCACGTTAGCGTTTTACACGCTGCAGCCGCGAAAGCTACTGGTAAGGTATGGCGAGATGCGAATTGCTGGCTTGGGCATGCTCATTGCAGGGGTGGCCTTTCAACCCATTCGCCCGATTTGGCATCCGGAATTTCAAATGGATGGTTACTCGCGTGCTTTAGTGGCAAGTATCGTTGTTTTCGGAACAGCAATGCCCTTTTTGTTTCAGTTATCGAGCTTACGTTTTATTGAGGCTTCGCTGGCAAGTGTATTGACAGTGGTAGAGCCAATTTTGGCGACGATATTAAGTGTTGTTTTGTTCAATAGTCACTTCGTCGCCGTTCAAATCATCGGTTTTGCAGTCGTTATTGGTTCTGTTCTCCTGCTAACTCGTTTGTCAGATAAACAGGTTTTGCCAAAGGAGGAACGAATCGAGTAAAAATAATTTCATAAGCTCCCCTTATCGTTATTCTTTTTTAGTTACTTGGTATATGATAGGTCAGAAGAACGAAAAGGAAGTGGAATAGATGAAGGAGCGCGTGGTTGTTTTTGGCGATGCCATCATTGCGATTATATTGACGATCATCGTCTTAGAATTACCGATTCAAACTGCTGCAAATGGGGCAGTTGATCTGTACTCGTTATTTAGAGCGGTGGGGATTTACTTTATAAGTTTTTGTTTTGTAGCAAATTTATGGTTTCAGACGGGGTATGCTTTTAACAAAATCGATCAGGTGAAGAATAAAGAGCTGGTCATTTATTTACTGCTGCTATTTTTCTTGTCATTAGTCCCATCGGCTACGCGGTTGATAATCGAGGATACGACAAAGCAAACGCTCTTGATTTATGGCGTTTTGACATTGATTGTTACAGGAATCATGCGTCGTTTGATAGTAGCATTGACAGCTCAAGCATTTAAAGAAGAGAAGCAGCGGAAACGGCGAATCAATGAGTTGAACAGGCAGGATTTACTGGCTATTGGTTTTCGGGTTCTCGTCTTGATTTTTGGTTTATTTTACGTAAGACCAGCATTGATCATCTATCTGATCTTACCGATTTTAGCCTTCTTGCAGAACATTATTGATCGGGAGGAGGACAATCTGGTTGCTGCTTTGGACGATCAGCAGCAAGCCGATTATTTTCAGGATCGGAATCAAGTCTGGGGGAACTCGATGCGCCGTTACTCAACATTACTACGGGATTCATTGATAGCGAATCAGGATCAGGATCCTGACCGTTGGAAGCAAGTAATGGCGGATTGGGAAGGCCGTATCAATAATGAGATCAATGATCGGAAACAGCGTCTATCTTCATTGGATGAAAAGGAACGGCGGCGAGTAGAAAATGAGATCGACCGTTTAGAAAAACAGAAGCAGCGGATGACCTTTCAGAAGGAAATGACGGAGCGTCGCCTAGATCAGGAAAAGACAAAGACGGAGCAGCGTTTAAATCAGGAGAAGGATAGGACAAATCGACGCTTAGGACGAAAAGAAGAAAAATAGGGACTAAGGCGGGATGTGAGAGACATTTCGCCTTGGTATTTTTTTAATCTTAATTATATAATGAAGTATAAATATCGCAGGAGAGATAGGTGGCAAAATGACAAGAGCATTCATTGAACATCCAATTAAAATGTATATTCGTCGCGATCTAGGCATCACTGTTGAACAATTTGGCAAACTTGCGGGGATTCCTCAATCCACCTTAGCTACTTGGATCAAACGGGAACGGCGTGTGGAAAAGCTGCCGATTGATTTTTATAGCGCACTGGCGACGGTTCGTCAACAGAAAATCGAAGTCGTCTATGGTGAGCTTTTGAAATGGCAGCAAAGATATGATCGCTATAAGCAGGAAAGTTTACAGGCGATTGCGGAGGAGCAGCCGCTGTTTTCGTTGGCTGCAGAAGAGGGACGAAGGATTTATCGTAAGTATCGAGGGCGGAAAATGGAAAGTCAGTTATTAGAGCCTGCTCGACGATTGCGAAAAGCGATTGATCAATTGAACGTACAAGCCTTTATTCAGGTCATGATTGAGATTTATAGCACAGTCGAAATCCCTATGCCTACTTGGATCGTGAAATCCTTTAATAAAAGTGAACTGAAGGAAATTGGACAAGCATTTTATAATGAGTTATTAATGAAGGGATAGATCTGGCGGGTTCGCTAGGTCTATTTTTTGTAAATGAGCTATAAAAAAAGAAGCGAGATTTCGCTTCTTTAAGGTTGGTTATTAAAGCTCTTCTTTGATTGTGTTGGTGATCTTCTTCAGTTCATCCGTCATTTCACCGGAATGCTTAATGATATCTGACACGCGCAAGAAGCTATTCTTGTACATCGCCACTTCGCGAAATTTCTTATATTTTTCTTCGATCTCGTTAAAGGTTGCAGGCTTTCGATCATCCTTCTCAACCGTTTCCGACCCATTCACATAATGCATCCCTAAAAATGAAAGGGCATCATTGATCCCATCTAAGAACGCCTCATATTCCTCTTGGCGAATCTTGCCATCTGCTAACCGCTGCCGCTGTTTTTCAATAAAAAGCTCAACTACTTGTTCCATTCCCAATCCTCCTGCCTCAACGCATTTTTCTTGTTGCTCATCCAGTTTATTGTACTATGAAACCGCCTCTTTGTGTTATAAAAAAATGTTTTTTTTATGATAGTTTGCATAGATAAAGAAATTTTATAGTGAGAGGAACAAATTTTCAAAATTATTTGACAGTTTAAATTTTTTTGGGAATAATAAATGAAAGATTAAAACTACCTAATAAATAGGTAAATTGAAGGAGACGTTCATATGGAACAAAGTAAACGCAAGCAATTATTAAAGCTGATCGAATCCGACTGTCGGTTAAGTATGGAAGAATACGCGGTGATGCTAGGCGAAGATGAAGTGATCGTTTCTGCAGAAATCAAACGACTGGAAGAAGAAAAAATTATTTGCGGCTATCGGGCCTTGATTGATTGGGATAAAGTAGAGGATGATTGGATTGAAGCGTTAGTTGAGGTACAAACGATTCCAAAAGGGGAGGATGGCTATCGTGAAATCGCGGAACGGGTACGTAAATTTCCTGAAGTGAAGTCCTTCTTTTTTGTCAGCGGCGGCTTTGATTTTATTTTGCTGCTGCAGGGGCGGAATATTAAAGAAATCTCGAAATTTATCTCTACCAATCTAGCGTCGATTCCTGATGTTTCAGGGACGCAGACGCATTTCTTACTAGACAAATACAAGGAGTGGGGCATTGATATGTATCAAGATGACTCCGACCCTAGAATTCAGGTGAGCCCATGAGAAACTTTTTAACGAAAAAAATTACGGATATTCAGCCTTCAGGCATTCGAAAATTCTTTGATATCGTTTCTGAACAACCTGACGCGATTTCCTTAGGGGTGGGGGAACCGGATTTTGATACGCCTTCTCACATGACACAGGAGGGGGTTCGTTCGATTCAAGAGGGACGAACATTCTATACCGCGAATGCTGGTCTAATCGAATTACGTGAAAAAATCAGTGATTATTTGCTTTTTCGGAACAAGGTTGCTTATGATCCCAAGACTGAGATTGTGGTGACAGTAGGAGGAAGCGAAGCGATCGATATCGCGCTCCGTACCTTTGTTGATCCAGGTGATGAAGTGATTATTCCTCAGCCGAGCTTTGTATGCTACGAGCCGATCACACAAATCGTTGGCGGGACACCAGTGACGATCGATCTGAAAGCAAAGAACCAATTTATGCTGACCCCTGAAGAGTTGGAAGCGGTATTGACCGATAAAAGCAAGATTTTGATCTTGTCTTATCCTAACAATCCGACAGGCGGTACGATGGATCGCGAGGCATTGATTAAGATCGCAGATGTCGTGAAAAAGCACGACCTACTAGTCATTTCAGATGAGATTTATGCGGAACTGGTTTATGATGAGCCTTTTACCAGTATTGCTGAATTGCCTGGGATGCGTGAACGGACGATTGTCATCAACGGGTTTTCTAAGGGCTTTGCGATGACAGGGTGGCGCTTGGGCTTTATGGCCGGTCCAGAAATGTTTATGGAGCAATTGTTGAAGCTGCATCAATACACGATCATGGCAGCACCAACAGCTAGTCAATACGCAGCACTAGCGGGATTGAAGAACAATTGGCAGGAGACGGTAGAACCGATGCGTCTGTCTTATGAAGAACGGCGGAACTATCTGCACCATGCGTTAGAGAAGATGGGCTTGCCATGCTATAAGGCGAAGGGCGCTTTTTATCTCTTCCCGCAAATCAGTCAATTCGGACTGACCAGCGAGGAGTTTGCGTTGCGTCTATTGGATGAAGAAAAGCTAGCAGTCGTTCCCGGTTCGGCTTTTGGAAAAAGCGGCGAAGGCTTTTTACGCCTTTCCTATGCCTATTCGATCTATGAATTAAAAGAAGCGATTCAACGTTTAGAACGTTTCGTGACACGGTTGAAAGAGCAGTAAAGAGTGGAGAAATCTGCTCTTTTTTTGCGAAAAAAAATCTGTCCAAAGCTGGACAGATTTCTTAGTTATTAGGGTATTCTTCTTGGGAAAACTCGGTATTCTCATATTCGCCTTCGTCCGCACCATAATAACGGTTGTAGCGTTGCTTGAATTTGCGGAAAAGGAACACACCAAAAGCTTTAAAAATCGTATAGGTTGGAATGCCAAAAACGAGGCCAAATAATCCAAATAGATTGCCCATCACCAGTAACACCAACACGATCGTGACTGGGTGAACCTTCAGTTGATCACCTAAAACCTTTGGCTCAATCACGTTTCCGTTCAAAATTTGTTCAACGATCCAGACAATGATTAAGCCAATTAGCATCTGGAAGGAATGAAGTACCGCGATCACTGCACAGGGAACAAAAGCAATGAACGGTCCAATGTAAGGGATCACGGAAGTAATCGTGACTAAAATTGCTAACGGTAAGCCATAGGGCATACCGATAATTAAAAAACCAGCGAATACAATCAAGCCATTTGCTAAAGCGACGATAAATTGCCCCTTCAAATAATCACCCACTTGACTGTTCAAAATCGCGCCCAGTTCATTAGAGTCTTCCCGAAATTTAGGCGGCAGCAGCTTTAAAAAGTAACGATGAAATTGCTTAGCATCCTTTAATAGAAAAAAAGCAATGATCGGTGAAGTAAACAAAATGACGAAAAAGCCACTAACGGTTGAAAACAAATCACCGACAATTCTTTGGATATCACCCAAAGAATCCGATAAGGTGTTGATGACCTGATACACGAGATCTTCTAACGAACCAAAAACCTCTTCGATAGGACTTTCCAATAGCGTCCCAGCGACCAAGTCCTGCAAGGTCAAATTAAAAGAATCAACATGCCTCGGAAAATCATTCATTAAATTAGCCGTTTGACTGTAAATCTTGGGAACGGCCCACACACTAAAAGCGGCGACAAGCAGCAACAAAACAATGGCGATTCCTAAGATGGAGAAGATTCTCTTGATGCCTTTTTTCTCAAAAAAATTGACGATTGGATCTAGTAGATAGTATAAAATCAAGGCCAACAGAATAGGGGCAAAGATTGTTTTGAAAATAATCAGCAGGGGATTGAAGATAAACCGTACATGGTAGAAAACAAAAATTAAAGCGCCTAATAAGACACCGGCAAACAAGGTAAAGATAAGGTTCCGGCCGCCGATAAACTTGATCCAACGGGTCGCTTTTGTCGATGGTCGTTCCATTTGTATCAAATCCTTTTTTCTTTTATTGTAACGGAGAAAGAAAACCTGTACAAAAAATAGGCTTACTAATCTTTTGCTTAACCAATAAATTGTAGGGACACTATTTTTACTGAAGAATTCTGAATTTTCTATAAAACTTCTTCTTTAATTTTACAAAAAGCATTCTTACTTGTTGCAAGAAATGATAAGATGAAGCCATATCCTTGGGGGATAAGAATTTTTAAGGAGGCGTTTATGCTGACACGTTTTAAACAATCGAAGTTGTTCTTTTGGACAGCCGAGGTTGTCTTGACTATTATTGGTATTTATTTTTTACTGCAAATGCCTAACATTTTCGAACCAGTGTTGGGGATGATTTCTGCAATCATTCTGCCACTATTAGTTGCGGGTTTTCTCTACTATATGTTCGATCCTATCGTTGTATTTTTAGAAGAAAGAGGCGGTTTGCCGCGGGTAGTAGGTTTTCTCCTGTCCTTTATTGTCATCGCCTTTATCATTGTTCTGATTATGATGAACGCCGTTCCGAAGGTCATTGAGCAAACTGTTCAACTAACGCAAAACCTGCCTGTTTATGCGGAAGAATCCGGTCGTTGGCTAACCGAGCTGGCCAAGCGCGATGAATTCAAAAATTTCAATCTTGAGGAGCAGCTTGCTTCAGCTAATTTGACGATCAATAATTTGATCAAAGTAGGAATTGTCAGTGTGACGTCTAGCTTGTCACGGATCGTTGGCTTTGCGATGAAATTTTTCGTGTTGCTGTTCACGGTTCCTTTTATTTTGATCTTTATGTTCAAGGATGGGCATAAGTTTTTGGATGCTGTGTCGCAATTCTTTCCATTGTCTATCCGAAAAGAACTGCGTCAAACGGTACGAGAATTGAATGAAACCTTATCTGCGTATATCAGCAGTACGGTTCTAGATGCTTTCATTATTGGAATCTTAAGTTTTATTGCTATGACGATCTTTAAGCAGCCCTATAGTTTGCTGTTGGCGTTATTCTGCGGAATTACAAACATCATTCCTTATGTTGGTCCTTTTATTGGGGCGGTGCCGGCAATCATCGTTGGATTATTTATTTCGCCGTTACAGGCGCTTTATATGGCCCTTTCTGTGTTGGTGATTCAACAATTAGATGGGAATTTGATCAAACCCTTGCTGTTTGGCAAGTCATTGAACATTCATCCATTGACGATTATTCTTGTTTTAATCGGTGCAGGAAGCGTCGCTGGTATAGTCGGGATGCTGATCTGTATTCCCGTTTATGCAGTGATCAAAACATTGATTATCAACATTCATAAAATCTACCAGCTTCGCCGAGAAAGTCATCTGTTCAAGGATGGCGGAGAAGGATAAAAATAAGATAGCCTTCCAAGTTTATAAACTTGGAGGGCTATCTTTATTGTAAGTGGTATATATAGAAAAAATAACTGATTTCACTTTTGGCTGTCAAAAAGATGAAAAATTTTATTGAATATCGGTTTCTTTTTTTCGAATTTCACATGGTAAATTCCCAAAAGAGCAAGAAACCAGAGGGGTGAGAAGATCAGTGCTTCCCGGGTATCTTCCGCCAATGCTAGAACGAACAAAACGAAGGCGAGAAATAAAAAGACTAGATAGTTCGTATAGGGGAAAAGTGGCAGTTTAAATGTATTTTTTTTCGCCAATTTCGAGTTTGTTTTCCGATAGCGCATATGGGTAAAGACGATCATTCCCCAAATAAAGAGAAAACAGATGGTGGCAATCGAGCTGATCATTGTAAAAATCCGACTTGGGACAAAGAAATTCATGACAACCGCGAGAAAAATGACGAGTGTAGAGAAAACCAACGCATTTCCTGGCACACGATTGCGTGTTAATTTTGTGAAATGACTCGGTGCACTGCCTTCTTGTGCCAACGAGCGAACCATCCGACTTGTACTGTAGATGGCGCTGTTGCAGGCGGACATGGCAGAGCTAAGGACAACTAAATTGACGATCGAGGCCGCTGCCGCAACTCCGATTTCGGAGAAAACTTGAACGAAGGGACTTTGATCCGCAGACAAGCTTGACCAAGGGTAGATCGACATAATCATGAAAAGTGATCCTAGGTAGAATAAAATGATCCGCAGCGGAATCGTATTGATTGCTTTAGGCAGTACGGATTTAGGATCAGAGGTTTCTCCACCGATCAGTCCCACCAGTTCAACACCACAAAAGGCAAAGGTTGCCATCTGAAAGGAGAGCATGAAGCCATTTGCTCCTTTTGGGAAGAAGCCGCCATGCTGCCATAGGTTGCTGATCCGCACGGAACCTGCGCTAGTCTTAAAACCGGTAAAGATCATAAAAGCGCCAGCGATAATGAGAGCGATGATCGCAACGACCTTGATCAAGGCAAACCAAAATTCCATTTCACCAAAAAGTCCTACGGCGACAAGATTCAAACCGAGTAGTAAAGCTAACGCAATGATTTCCGGCAACCATTGAGGAATATCTGGCAGCCAATAGCTGACATACATCCCAGTCGCGGTCAGGTCCGCCATGGCGATGGCGATCCAACAAAACCAGTAGGTCCAGCCAGTGACAAAAGCCGCTTTGTTTCCTAAATAATCTGCGATAAAATCTAAAAATGAATGGTATTTTAAATTTGAGAGCATCAGTTCCCCCAGTGCTCGCATGATCAAGAAAATAATACAGCCGGTGATAGTGTATGAAAGAAGAATGGAAGGACCAGTCAGCTGGATGGTTTTTCCGGCGCCGAGAAAGAGTCCTGTACCAATAGCGCCCCCAATTGAAATTAATTGGACATGGCGATTTTTCAATCCTCTATCCAATTCTTCATGTGTTTCCAATAGAATCAGTCCTTTTTTTAAGAATAGAATGAGTGTATCAGAAACCAATCTGAGGGTGAAACATTTTCTATGAGTACGCTGAAGAACTGGAATTTTCTAATAATTGTAAAATAACATAAAAATAAAAAGAGTTACTAAAGTTTTTCCTATCACTTGTACTTTGCCAGGATTAAAATGCTATAATATTGACAAATTGCCAAGATTTTTTTGCAAGATTAATCGAGAGAGAATGGAACATCAAATGAAGCGTTCTTTTTCGTGCTTTTCGAAAAAGGACTTTACTAAAACAAATAAGGGGGAGCCGGTTTGAACAAAAAAACAATCGGTTGGGTAGTATTAGGACTGGTTGTGTTTGGCGCCGTAAGTTTTGCAAGCTATCACATCTACCAAGAGAAAATGATCCAGTCAGAAAAAGAGACCAAGAAAGTGCTGAATGAGCGTTTAGCCGACCTGTATGAAGATCAAAAGGCAGGCTATTTTAAAGCGGACATCTCAAAGGATGCGTTTGATGATCTGGCGACAGAGGTAAAAAATCAACGAGGTGAGAGTCAAACGCTAGAAGACATTGACCATGCTAAGAAAAACTTTGAGATTCAAGAGGCATTGAACCAGCTTTTTGAAAGTGACGTGTTAAATGGATTAGACTTGTCTGCACATCCAATTTTGAAAGACCCTGAACAGGAAAAGATTAAAAATTTGAAGGACCAGTTGAGTGAAAGTACCGCGAAGGATAAGGACTGGGGACAAGATATCAGCATGCTTTTACGCATTGCGGAGACTCAGTCGAAGGATTTCACGAATGCGGAGAGCGACGTGACGAATCTGCTGAATAAGGGAGACAGCTTGACCTTGTCTGATTATTTAGCTGGCGTGAAAACATTAGCCGTTTTACCTGATGGAAAATACAAGCAGCAATTGCTAGATAAATTGGAACCAGTCAAAAATCAACTCTCCAACGAGAACAGCAGTTTTGCAGCTCAGATTCAGCAAAGTGATGCTTCAATGGCGGCAGCAGAGAAAAGCTATCAGGAACGCCAAGCGAAGGCACTAGCTGAACGAACAAAAGAACTAAATGAACTAAAAAAAGATTTGGCTGAGAAGCAGGAGACCTATGATTCCTATAAAGAGATCCTCGATTCGATCGAAGATAGCAAAAATGATGAGTCTTCTCGGAAAAAATCGGAGTCAGAGTCTCGTTCGCGAGAGTCTGATTCTTCTCGATCCTCTAGCTCATCAAGCTCAAGCTCCAGTTCTTCAGAGGAGCATCATCAAGACGGAGACTAAAAAAATAGCAGCGACCTTACATAAAGTCGTTGCTCTTTTTTAGTGTCATCTTTTCATTTGAAGAGGCCTGAAAGTCCTCAAACAATGCGAAAATCTGCGTTCGTTTTTTTATCTCCAGCTTAATAAAAATGTTGTGGACATGCGTTTTGACCGTTCCTAATGAGAGGAAGAGCTGATCGGCAATCTCCTGATTTGTATGATGGAACAGCAGCAATTCAAAAATTTCTGTTTCCCTTTGCGTGAATTGGTGAGCATGGCAAAATCTTTGGATCAGAATCGATTGTTCTTGTTCTTCTGGTGACGTTTCTCCGTCTACTTGACGCTCCTTCAAGAAGAAGTGCAGCAGTAAGAGACAAACGATGATAGAAAAAATATCTTCTGAGAGGCTCCGATTATTGATCTTCGTAGCAAGCGAGCTATATTGATCAACATTGAAGATGACGAAGCTGTCCTCGATCACGATTAAGATGCTAAATAGGATATTAATGATCGCGAGTTTCTTTAAATAGCCTTCGTTTATGTCAGGAAGCTCTTTCTTTGTGCCGCGCCAGCAGTAAAAGCCTAAATAAAAGAGAAACACTTGATTCCCCAAATAATAAAGCCAGACTTTAAAGGCTGAGTTGGGCATTAATGGCGTGGTGATCATCCATACTGCTAAGATGATTAATAAACCATAATGGAGTGTTTTCAGTTTTTCTTTTCGTAATTCCGCAATAATTGAGACAGAGAAAAAGGCATTTCCCATGAAAATGATGGTCTTGACAGCAGGTGCACTCATAAACGCTTGGTCATAGCTCTGAGCGAAGGAGTTGATGAACTCGGTCATATAAATAATGATATTGTCAAAAATGAAGAAGGCCAAATAGAGACTGATCAGCAAAAACAGCTTGTTCTTTTCTTTTAGATAGGAATTTATTGCAAACGCCATAGTGATGGAATATAGAATGATCAAAAGAATATTATAAACGAAGATAGCTATCATATTGAATCCCCTTTCATTTTAGAATCAAAAATCTCATTTCTCAACTTAAGTATAACATCATTTATTCTCTCTTCGTGCCAAAATACGCTAAACTTTTACCTAAACTTTTCTAAACCCTTGAAAAATAAAAGGTTTACATCCAAAAATAAACCAGCTTAAAACAGGTGATAAGCCAAATGATAGCGTTTACATCCTTTGGCTTATCGTAAACTTGGGATTTTCTCTCTAAAGTATAGGATGTAAAGCAAACAAATTACTTAGGAGGCGTCAACATGGCAAAGAGAGATTTTATTACAACAGAAAATTACACGAAGGAGGAGATTCAGTACATCGTTGATTTATCATTGAAAATCAAAGCTTCTATTAAGAACGGTTTTTATCCGCCATTATTAAAAGATAAAGTGTTAGGCATGATCTTCCAACAATCTTCTACGAGAACTCGAGTTTCATTTGAAACAGCGATGACGCAATTAGGCGGACACGCTGAATATCTAGCACCAGGACAAATCCAATTAGGCGGACACGAAACGATTGAAGATACAAGTCGTGTACTTTCTCGATTAGTCGATATTTTAATGGCACGTGTAGAACGTCATCATAGTGTCTATGACTTGGCAAACAATGCGACGATTCCAGTCATTAACGGTATGTCCGATTTTAATCACCCAACACAGGAATTAGGCGATCTTTGTACAATGATCGAGCATTTACCTGAAGGCAAGAAAATCGAGGACTGCAAAGTTTCCTTCATTGGCGATGCGACACAAGTATGTTTCTCATTAGGTTTAGTCGCAACGAAAATGGGCATGGAATTTGTACAATTTGGTCCAGAAGGGTTCCAATTGAATGACGACCATCGTGCAAGATTGGATGCCATTTGCAAAGAATCTGGCGGTTCATATACTGTTTCTGATCAAATCGAGGTTATTGAAGGTTCAGACTTCGTGTATACCGATGTATGGTATGGATTATATGAAGCAGAACTATCAGAAGAAGAGCGTATGAGCACGTTCTATCCAAAATACCAAGTAAATGACGAGTTGATGGCTCGTGCCGGTAAAGATGCGAAATTCATGCATTGTTTACCTGCAACTCGAGGAGAAGAAGTAACCGATGAAGTAATGGATGGACCAAATTCAATTTGTTTCGATGAAGCAGAAAATCGCTTGACTTCGATTCGCGGCTTGCTGGTGTACTTGATGCACGATTATGCAGAGAAGAACCCAATTGATGAAAAGAAAAAAGCAGCAGCCAAAGCAGACTTGGAAGTCTTTTTAGGCAAAGCACTATAGACTCAGAGGTGAGGACGGAAATGATCTGCGGCTTTACGTAAAAATCATCAAGATTATTTCCATTCGGGGATTGAGGCGATCCTCAATCCCTGTTTCTACCGGAAAGGAAGAAAAAATGGAAGAAAAAAAGAAAAAGTTTAGTTTGATGAGTGCAATATTATCCGTTATCTGTGTCGTATTCGTGGCAGAGGCAGCGGCGCCGGTTGCGGCGATCGGGAATTCCCAGTTTTTTTGGTGGATCTTCCTACTAGTCGCGTTCCTTTTACCCTATGGTTTGATTTCTTCAGAATTAGGGACTACGTATATTGGTGATGGCGGGATTTATGACTGGGTGACTCAAGCGTTCGGGCATCGTTGGGGTTCGCGAGTATCTTGGTACTATTGGATCAACTATCCGCTGTGGCTAGCTTCACTAGCTGTTGTTTGCCCAGATTTATTAACAACGATCACAGGGATTGAATTTTCAACATTACCGGCTATTTTGATTGAGTTGGTCTTTATTTGGGTCATTGTTTGGATTAGCTTTTATCCAGTGGCTGACAGTGTATGGATTTTAAATGGTGCGGCAGTGATTAAGATGCTGTTGGCGATCTTAATCGGGGCATTAGGACTGTATACATTTGCCACAAAAGGCGCGGCGAATGAGTTTACCTTGTCTTCGATGCTGCCAAGTTTTGATCTGAACAGCTTATCCTTTATTTCGGTTATCATTTTTAACTTATTAGGTTTTGAGGTTATTTGTACCTTTGCGGATGATATGGAAAATCCTAAGAAACAAATTCCGCAATCAATTATCGCTGGTGGTTTAGTGATTGCGGCGATCTATATCTTCTCAGCATTCGGAATCGGTGTGGCGATTCCAACGGATCAAATCAGTACCGGTAGCGGCTTGATGGACAGCTTCAAACTATTGACGGGGTCAACTGGCGGTTGGTTCATTATCGCGATGGCCTTCCTGTTCTTACTGACGTTGTTCGGCAACATGATTTCGTGGTCCTTAGGGGTTAACAATACCGCTTGTTACGCGGCTGAAAATGGCGATATGCCAAAAATTTTCGCAAAACGCGGCGGAAAAGATGAGATGCCAATTGGTGCGGCAATTATGAATGGAGTGGTTGCTTCAGTTGTCGTTGTGATTGCACCGATTTTACCGAATCAAGATTTATTCTGGGCATTCTTCTCATTGAACCTTGTAATGTTCTTAATGTCCTATGTACCAGTTTTTCCAGCATTTTACAAATTACGTCAAATCGATCCAGATACACCACGTCCCTTCAGAGTGGGCGGAGGCGATGGTTTCTTGAAGCTTTTGGTTGTATTACCAATGATTATGATCGTGATTTCATTGATCTTTACCGCATTGCCGTTGCAGTTTGATGCTGAAACGTTAAGTCAACAACTACCGATTACGATCGGAGCTGTCGTCTTCACGCTCTTTGGTGAAGCGATTATATGGGTGAAAAAAATCAAGAAAAAAGGAGTAATTTACAATGGCGAAGAGAATCGAAAAGACAACACCGAAACAAGACGGGTTTAGAATGCCTGGCGAATACGAACCACAGGAAAAGGTTTGGATGATTTGGCCGGAGCGTCCAGATAACTGGCGTGACGGTGGCAAGCCAGCACAGGAAGCCTTCACAGAGGTAGCAAAAGCGATCAGCAAATTCACACCGATGAATGTGGTGGTTTCCCAGCAGCAATTCCAAAACTGTCGTCGTCAATTACCGGAAGAGATTACGGTCTATGAAATGTCCAACAACGATGCCTGGATTCGTGACTGTGGTCCAAGCTTTGTCATTAATGGCAAAGGAGAATTACGCGGAAATGACTGGGGCTTCAATGCTTGGGGCGGTCTTGTCGACGGCTTGTACTTCCCATGGGATCAAGATGATTTAGTGGCACAAAAAATTTGTGAAATTGAACATGTGGATTCTTATCGCACAGAAGATTTCATTTTAGAAGGCGGTTCTTTCCACGTAGATGGAGAAGGTACGGTGTTAACGACGGAAATGTGTCTGCTAAGTGAAGGGCGCAATCCTCACATGACTAAAGAAGAGATCGAACAAAAATTATGCGATTATTTGAACTGTGAAAAAGTTCTTTGGTTAGGTGATGGGATCGATCCTGAGGAAACAAATGGTCACGTAGATGACGTTGCCTGCTTTGTTCGACCGGGTGAAGTGGCATGTATCTATACAGAAGATGAAAACAGTCCATTTTATGAAGCCGCTCAGGATGCATACAAACGTCTAAATGAAATGACAGATGCTAAAGGGCGTAAGCTAAAAGTTCACAAGATTTGCTGCCCAATCGAAACAGTGACAATTGACGGCAATTTCAAGATTGACTATGTAGAAGGAACGATGCCGCGTGAAGACGGCGACATCTGTATCGCTTCTTACATGAACTTCTTGATCACCAATAACGGCGTGATCGTACCGCAATATGGAGACAAAAACGATGCTCTCGCATTAGAACAATTAGAAATGATTTTCCCAGATAAAGAAATTGTGGGTGTAAATACAGTTGAAATCGTCTACGGTGGCGGAAACATTCACTGTATCACGCAGCAGCAGCCACAAAGATAGGAGAGACACATGTCAAAAATCGTTATCGCGTTAGGCGGAAATGCATTAGGAAATTCTGCCAATGAACAATTAACCAAAGCTGAATTAGCGGCAAAATCCATCGCGGATCTGATCACAGCGGGACATCATGTGGTTATCGCTCATGGGAATGGCCCACAGGTCGGAAAAATCCGCTTGGCCTTTGAGGAAACCAGCCAAAAACCAGAGGATACAATGCCGTTTCCAGAATGTACGGCGATGAGTCAAGGCTATATCGGCTACCATCTGCAACAAGCCATCGATGAAGAACTGGTGTCACGGGGAATGTCGGACATCCCGGTAGTGTCTATGTTGACGCAGGTAGTGGTAGATCCCAATGATCCGGCCTTCTCTAATCCGACAAAACCGATTGGAGGCTATTACAGCGAAGAAGAAGCCAAAAAGCTGATGGAAGAAACGGAGGATGTCTATGTAGAGGATGCGGGAAGAGGCTGGCGTCGTGTGGTACCTTCACCGAAGCCTGTTGATATCTACGAAAAAGTCAGTCTGCAAACCTTAGTCGACGCGGGGCAAGTCGTGATCGCCTGTGGTGGAGGAGGTATTCCGGTAGTATATGAAGGTACCCGATATAAAGGCGTCGATGCAGTCATCGACAAAGATTTCGCGGCAGCGAAAATGGCGGCACTGATTGATGCGGATGTCTTCATTATTCTAACCGCAGTGGATCATGTCTTCGTCAATTTCGGCAAGCCAGAACAAAAAGCACTAGAAACAACCAGTGTGGCGGATATGCAGAAATATATCGAAGAAAAACAATTCGCTCCAGGCAGTATGCTGCCGAAAGTTGAAGCCGCTATCGACTTCGCTGAATCAAAAGCAGGTCGACAAGCCATTATTGCTTCTCTTGAACAAGCGTCAGAAGCAGTGAAGGGCAATAGTGGAACGATGGTACAAATGTAAAGAATCAAAGCTCGTATGCTTGGTAAATATCACCCAGTATACGAGTTTTTTTACAAAATAATTGAACCGGTTCAATTATTTTTCAAAACCTATTGTAATTATTGAAATCGTTTGCTATTATTCTTTTTGAACCGGTTCAAAAAAAGAAAATAGTTAGGAGTTTTATTATGAATCTCGTAGATAAGCTGTCTGAGAAATTATTGCCGATTGTGTCAAAAATCAATAATCAGCGTCATCTTCTGGCCATTCGTGATGCCTTTATTATTACGATGCCGTTAGTAATGGCCGCATCCTTCATGGTCTTATTGAATGCCTTAATTTTTTCGAATGCCGCCGTACAGAAAATAGTTGATTTGAGCTTTTTGTCAGAATTGGCTGTCATTGTTAACAATGGGACAATGAGTATTTTAGCGATCATCGTTTGTTACAATATTGGTGTGAATCTGGCAAATTTTTATGTTCAATCAAAAGCGATTGATGATCCAGCCTTCAATTCTGTTCACGCTGGGGTATTAAGCTTAGCGACTATGTTTATTTTAATGCCTGTAAATACCTTAGTGACTCTTGCTGATGGTGCTACAGCTGAAGTAGGAGGCGTCTTCTCACAAGCCTTAACCTCTAGTTCCGGTTTATCAACTGCAATGATCTGCGCACTGGTGAGTACCGAGCTGTTTGTTCGGTTCGCAAAATTCAAAAAGCTGAAAATAAAAATGCCAGATGGTGTTCCCCCAGCAGTTGCAACGTCATTCAACTCTTTGGTTCCAGAAGTACTCGTTGTGTTGATTTTTGGACTGTTCGTTTTTGTATTGAAGAAAGCGACGGGGTTAAATGTTCCCGATTTGATCAATTTAGCTATTCAAACGCCCTTAAAAGGATTTGTGCTATCTGTACCAGGAATGCTGTTCATTCAATTCTTTTCTGATTTTCTTTGGGTATTTGGAATGCACGGCTCTAGTATCTTGGCACCAATCAAGCAAGCACCGATGCTGCAGTCAATCGAAGAAAATATGCTGGCCTTTCAAAATCATCAGGATATCCCCAATATTATTACCGAGCCCTTTGCCAATGCCTTTGGCTTGATTGGCGGAGGCGGCTGTATTCTTCCTTTAGTTATTGCTATTCTGTGGGTATCTCGCAGAAAGGATCAACGTCAAGTAGCGAAGCTTGGATTGACTACCTGCATGTTCAATATTACAGAACCGGTGATGTTCGGCCTGCCAGTCGTGATGAATCCAATCTTTATGATTCCTTGTGCGATTATCCCGTCTATTAATTTGATTATCGCCTATTTTGCCACAAGTATCGGTTTAGTAGGAAAAACAGTGGCGGCAGCACCGTGGATCACACCACCGGTGATTCAATCCTTTATCGCAACTGGTGGAAATATCATGGCGAGTGTTTTGACAATACTACTAATCGTATTGGATGTTTTCTTATTTATGCCTTTTGTGATCGCATCAAATAAGGAAGCTCAATTGAGAGGAGAAGAATTGCTTGAGTAAGTATCCGTACCAAGATCCAGCCCTGCCTATTAAAGAACGTGTGGCGGATCTGTTAAGCCGAATGAGTATAGAAGAAAAAGCTGGTCAGGTGAATCAACACCTGTATGGTTGGGAATGCTATGAAAAGAAGGCGAATGGACAGGTCTCATTAACAGACAAATTCAAAGCACATGTAGAATGGGGCGGAGGATTGGGGGCCTTATACGGCCTGTTTCGTGCCGACCCATGGTCAAAGGTTGGATTTGAAAATGGGGTAGCTGCAGCAGATAGCTGGAAGCTTGCCAACCAAGTACAAGAATATGTGATCAATCATTCCCGCTGGAAAATCCCGGCTCTACTCGTGGAAGAATGTCCTCATGGTCACCAAGGACTAGAGGGGACGTCTTATCCAACCAATATCGGGCGCGGCAACAGCTTCAATACAGAGCTTACGAAAAAATCCAGTCAGTTAATGGCACAGGAGCTTGCAGCAAAAGGCGTTCACTTAGCACTTGTATCGACGTTGGATTTAGTGAAGGACCCGCGTTGGGGGCGATCGGAAGAATGCTTTGGAGAAGATCCGATACTAGCCGCAAAAATGAGCGAAGCGGTAGTTACAGGTTTTCAAGGAGATTTAATCACAGATGAAAAAAGCTATCTCGATCTTACCGTTGATGAAATCAATCGACAACCGGATCAAATCGGAGTGGTATTAAAGCATTGTATTGCACAAGGTGAGGCGCTAGGGGGACATAACTCTGGAACTGTGCCGCTTGGAAGAAGAGAATTTCAAGACGTGTACTTTCCATTACTAGCAAGTACAAGAAATGCCGTAGGAGTAATGGCAGCCTACAACGATGTGGACGGTGTTCCTTGTCATATCAATGGGCAATTGTTCCAAAACATCCTGCGTAAGCAGTTGGGCTATCAGGGGATCGTCATGGCTGACGGAATTGCGCTAGATCGATTACAGGATGTTTTTTCTGACAAGGTAACCAGTGCCAATGCTGCATTGAAGGCTGGTGTTGACTTGAGTTTGTGGGACGAAACATATTTGCAGATCGCTGATGGAGTAAAAGCAAAAAAAATTACGGAATCGGCTCTTGATGCCGCCTGTGCCCGCGTTTTAGGTATCAAGTTTCTATTAGGGTTATTCGAGCAGCCGTATGTAAAGGATCCTAGCCAGAAACTGACGAAAGTACTCAGTGCTGCAAAAAAAATCAATGCTCAGGCTGCTGAAGAATCATTGACGCTGCTAAAAAACAATGGTCTTCTTCCACTGGATCGGTCTATAAGAAAATTAGCTGTAATAGGTCCAAACGCAGATAGTGTCTATGCGCTATTAGGCGATTATTCAGCACCGCAGTCGTCAGAAATGGCTGAGAAAACAATCTATCAACAAGTGAAACAGGCATTTTCTGAATCAGAAGTTGTTTACGCAGAGGGCTGTGAGGTCCGCAACAAGGAGAACCAGCATGAAAAAATTGAAGAAGCGATAAAAGTCTGTCGAGGCGCAGATACGATTCTCATTGTTTTGGGCGGGTCTAGCGCGCGGAATTTCGATATGGAATTTTTAAACAATGGCGCTGTTTCTTCTAAAGGAATTAACATGGATTCTGGCGAAAATGTAGATGTGGCTTCCTTGTCTTTGGGTGGGGAGCAGTTAACGTTACTAAGAAAGCTAAAAGAAATAGGAATACCAATTGTAACTGTGATGATCCAGGGTAGACCCTATGATCTTCAAGAGGTTCAACAGCTTTCTGACGCTGTTTTAGTTGGGTGGTTTCCTGGTCAAGAAGGAGGAGGCGCTATTGCTCGAACCTTGCTGGGTATCAACAATCCTAGTGGTCGCTTAAGCGTCAGCTATCCACTGAATTCAGAACAATTGCCCGTTTATTACTATCAACGAGCGGCTTCAAAAAAAGACGATTATTATGATGAGCCGGGCGCGCCGCTACATGCGTTTGGCTATGGATTGAGTTACACGAGTTTTTCCTATGAGAACTTGCATGTCACCCCAGAGTCTGACAAAATAATTATAAGTCTTACTGTCAAAAATGACGGAGAAATTGCTGGGAAAGAATCGGTGCTCGTGTTTGTTCGTTTACTGGGTGGAGCCGTGATTCAACGACACAAGCTGTTGAAGGAATTTATCAAGGTAGAATTAGCACCGGATGAGTCAACAGAGGTAACCTTTAGTGTTCCTTTAGAGGCGCTTTGCTTTACAGATTTCGATGGAAACTATAAGCAGGCGGAGAGCTGTCGAATTATGGTGCAGGAGCTCTCGCAGGAAGTGTCGCTTACTAGCTGATTCTCTTTGTCTAGTTAACTTTTCAGGCAGTAACAATAGCAGAACAGGAAAGGAATCAATCAGATGTCATCTATTCGAAAAGTTGCTGAGTTGGCGGGTGTTTCATTAGGAAGTGTCTCGCGCTATCTTAATGGTCATCAGCTGAAAGAACAAAATATGAAAAAAATTGCTGCTGCCATAAAGGAGCTGGATTACAAGGAAAATATCATTGCTAAAGGGCTTAAGAACAATCGCAGTTTTTCTGTCGGCCTTTTGATGAATAGCATATCCAGTCAATTTGGTGCTGAAATTGTCAGTGCGATTGAAGGTGTGATGGAGCAAAATGGTTATTCTGTTTTGTTAAGCGGGTTCAAGGGTGACGTTTCTCTGGTTGATCAAAAAATTGATTATCTTGTCCAGCATGCGGTGGATGGGTTGATTGTATTTATGTCAGAACAAGATTGGGACGGAATGGAGCGCTTAGCCGAGCTGCCGATTCCTGTACTGACTATAAACAGTCCAATCCAACTGCCGGGCGTGGATCGTGTACAGGTAGCGGACCGAAAAAGCGTCCATGAAGTAGTAGAGCATCTTATTCAGGAAGGCCATACAAAGATTGGCCTTTTAGCGGCCCCGCAAAATGATTATGTGGCAAGAGAACGCTTATCGGGAGCGAAAGAGGCAATTGCGAATCATCCTGAGGTGTCATTAGAAATTGAATATGGCGATTATTCTCGGATCAGCGGGTATCGAGGCGGAAAGAAATTGATCGCTAAAGAGATAACGGCCCTGATAGTGACCAACTACAATATGATGACGGGAGTCCTTGAGTATCTGTCCTCAGTCCCATCCGATCAAAGGGAGCTGGTCTTGGCTCATTATGATTATACGAGTGAGATGGCTGCGCTGTTGGAGAATCGGATAGTGATCAAAGCACCTACTAAGCTGATTGGTCAACGCGCTGCACAGCTGCTGCTAGATCGAATGAATGAAGACGCGGAGGCAGGGAAAGAAGAAATTATTGAGAATGAGATTTTTGGACTGTAATCGCCCGTTCTTAACCTATCTAAACAGAGAATATATCGCAGCGATTCATAAATAGATGAATCGCTGTTTTTATGAACAGAAGCAATCGAAAAACGTAAACTTATTAAAAAGGGGAGTTATTTATGCATCAATTTCCAAAAGATTTTTTATGGGGAGCAGCGACAAGCGCACCGCAATCAGAGGGGGCTGCGTTGAAGGATGGAAAGAGTCCTTCGACTTGGGATAAATGGTTTGAAATGGAGCCAGAGGCTTTTTATGATCAGGTCGGACCAGAAAATACGTCAAACCTTTATGAAATGTATCGGGAAGAAGTCGCCAATATGAAGGCAATGAACCTAAATTCTTATCGGACATCAATTGCTTGGACACGATTACTGCCAGATGGGAAGACCTTAAATCCCAAAGCTGTTTCCTTTTATCGTGCCTATTTTCAAGCGCTTATTGATAATGGGATCGAGCCGATAATCAATCTATTTCATTTCGATATGCCTTGGTGGTTGATGGAGAAGGGAGGCTGGGAAATTAGAGAATCTGCGGATTCTTTTGCCTACTATGCTAGTGTGGCGTTTGAGCAGTTTGGTGATATTGTAAAAAAATGGGCGACATTCAATGAACCGCTGGTACATATTGAATGCGGGTATTATGGGGACGCTCATTGGCCGAGAGTGCGAGATTTTAAGCGTGCCTTACAAGTAGGGTACCATACGATGCTGGCTCATGCGAAAGCGGTAGAAGCTTTCCGAAAAGCCGCCCTTAAGGATGGGAAGATAGGGATTATCTTGAATTTATCGCCGGTTTATCCTAAAAGTGAGTCACCAGAGGATAGAGAAGCCGCTAAATGGGCAGATCATCTGTGTATTCGAAGCTTTTTAGATTGCGCTGTTAAGGGCAGTTTCTCTGAGGAATTTATAGATATGTTGAAAACTTCAGACTTATTGCCTAAGACAAACGAGGGAGATAAGCAGCTCTTTTCAAAAAACACGGTTGACTTCATTGGCTGTAATTATTATCAGCCATTACGCGTACAAGCTGTATCAAAAGAGATGAAAGCAACAATAGAAGGGCCGCAGGATCTGTATCAAGGGTATGATTGGCCTGAAAAACAGATTAATCCTCATCGAGGGTGGGAAATTTATCCAAAGGGCATCTACGACATCGCGATGCGGCTGAAAAATGATTACAGTGAGATTCCGTGGTATATCTCTGAAAATGGCATGGGCGTCTCTCAAGAGGAGGTCTTTGAAAATGAAGAAGGAATCATCCAAGATGACTACCGTATCGAATTTATAAAAGACCATTTAGTAGAATTGCATCGAGCGATCACAGAAGGCGCCAATTGCTTTGGCTATCATTTATGGACATTTTCCGATTGCTGGAGCTGGTTGAATGCCTTCAAGAATCGTTATGGTTTTTACCGAGTTGAACTAGAAGAAGAGTATAAGCGAGTGCCTAAAAAGTCCAGCTTCTGGATGGCAGAAACAATCCAAAGAAACGGTTTTGAGAACGTGGAACGCTAAAAAGAGAAAACTCCTGAATACTTGGCAACAATCGTCCAAGTATTCAGGAGTTTTTGGTCTACATTATCAATGTTGGCAATATCTTCTCAATGTCTCGCTGAATCAAGCTTTGCATGCTTTCTTTATAGTGATCGAGGGTCAAATTTTCTAGCTTATGGCGAATATGGGGAATTGTTTTGGGCTTTGCCTTAGCTAAATAGGTCAAATAGGGAATACATTGACGTACGACTGGAGCTTTAGAATCGTCTAAAACGCCTAAAATATCTTCCAAGTGTTTTTCGATGACGCCTTGCGTATCCCAGCGGGCATTGATCATAAAGAATTTGAAGGTGCGTCCTCGCCCACACGAAGCTTCCGTTTTAAGGGCAGGTAGAAATTGTTCCAGCTTATCCGCGAAAATAGGTTCGTTCAGACATTCTGTTTGCAATTGATTGAACTTAGCCAAGGCTTCTTTCGTATCCTTTGCGGTTAAGAGTGCATAAACTTTTTCCATCGACTTCAGTCCTTTCTCCTAGTATAAGTATAGTAAAACAGTCGCCGATTTGGCGACTGTTTCTTTAATCTTCTTCCTCTTCAAGCTGTTTCTTTAGCTCATTGATCCGCTTATCAAGGTCCTTGCTTTGATTTTTTGTCTCATTGATTTGATCTTTGACCGTGTTGATGGCAGAATCACGAGCAGCTTTTTCGTGGGCGTACTCGGCCTCTTTGTTGCGATAGACACTGGTGTATTGTTCTGAAAGAGTGCCGCCAGAAGGCTCGACTTGCTGAACTAGCGCGAAGACCTCTTGTGCATATTGATCAAAGGTTTGCCAGTTGTCCTGTGTATCGGTCACGATGATTTCAAATTGACTCAAGGTGTCGATTCGCTCAGAAATCAATTGGTTGCTGAAGGTGGAGGCTTCTTCCACCATTGGTGTGCTCAGCTTCGCTGCTGTCAGCTCATTGGCCTTTTGCTTAGCTAAGGTATCAATGTTTGTTGTAGCGGTTTGAAGCGCGTTTTTCCGTGTCGCCAATACCTGTTTGGTTTGACTGGAACGGGTAACTAGTTGACCGCCGGCTTTTTGTACCGAAGACGGCATCTGAAAATCAATATCTTCTTTGCCATTATTCAGAAGATCCATTGTTTGCTTAAAGATTTCTTTTGTTGCTTGTCCTACGCTGGTATTGTCCTGTGGCTGAGGCGTGTCATCACCGGCCCAGACCGCTACCGTGTAGTAAGGGGTCGCTCCGACGGTCCACAGATCCTTCGCTTCATCCGTCGTTCCCGTTTTGACAGCCCAATATTGATTATGAGCCAAGGTTAGTCCAGCAGCGGTTCCGTCAGCGTTCTGATGAACAGCTTTCATCGTATCAATGGTCAAGTACGCCGCGTCATCGCTGTAAACCTTTTGTTGAGCGATGTCATTTTGCGAGAAGATTTCCTGCCCTGTGTCTTTGCGCTTGATCGTTTGGATATTTATGGGTGCGCGGTAATTTCCTTGGTTTACCAATGTTGCAATACCACTGGCCATTTCTTGTGTTGTCGCTCCATAGGTCATTCCGCCCACTGCGATGATTGGGTTATCATCTTCCACATCGAGTCCGGTAAATTGCATTTGCGCCAATGGCTGATACACCGGTTCCTTCAATTCATTTCGGTTTTCATCCGCCAGTTTATAGGCGACGACGTTGGAGGAAATCGCCAAGGCATTGCGTAATGTCAGGTTTCCTTTCGAACTGTTGTATACATTGTTTGGATACGTATTATTTGGTCGATCATCCGAAACGGCACTGCTTTCTAACAACCCCCGTTCGTAGGCGGGAGCATAGGAGACCAACGGTTTAATCGCCGATCCCGGCTGACGATAGGAGAGAAAGGCTCGATTATAGTGGTTACCTTCTTCACCGCGACCGCCAATACTTGCCACCACGTCTCCTGTCTGATTGTCAATCACGGTCATAGCCGCCTGTTTAGTGTAAAAATTATTTTCCCCATTTTGATCTTGCCAAGCATTCATGACGTTGCTGACGATCCCTTGCAATTGGTCATGCAAAGCGGGGTCAATGTTGGTGTTGATTTGATAACCGCCGGAAAGAATTCGCTGATATACTTTGTTGTACGCAGATTTGTACTCTTCGTTGTAGCGATCCTCTTCTTCTTTGGAATCAAATTGGTATTGGAAACGGAAGTCCTGCTGTCCCATCAAAATCTTGGTGGCATTGTCCACTGCCAAAGCGACTTCGTTATTGTCCAGCTGATTGTTCAGTGCATTGCTGTGGACTTTTGCCGAAATATCATCCGCCACAGCCTTGTCGTATTGATCTTTAGTGATGTAGCCTTGCTGATTCATTTGTTTAAGAATTAGCTTCGCCCGTTTTAACGCATTTTTCTTATTGGTCGTAGGATCGAAAATTCCCGGGTTATTGGTGATTCCTACAAGCGTTGCTTTTTCCAGCAGGCTGGTATCATTGATGGACTTACCAAAATAGACCTTTGCCGCAGCATTGATCCCATAGGCACCATGACCGAAGTACACATTGTTCAAATAATATTCTAAAATTTGGTGTTTGGTGAAGCGTTTTTCTAGTGCTTGTGCCATCACCATTTCTTCGATCTTCCGTGAAATAGAAACCTCCGGCGTTAAGTAAATATTTTTTACTAGTTGCTGAGTGATGGTAGAGGCCCCACGGACACCGCGTCCAGTCGCTGCATTTATCCCAACGGTCAACAGCCCTTGGGTATCTACCCCGTGGTGGTCGTAAAACCGTTTATCCTCGATAGAAATCAATGCTTGAGAGACGAGAGGGTCCATCTTGTCATAGGTGATGTAGTCCCGTTCTTGGGTCTTTAATTCCTTGATGACCTGCCCATTTTTATCCAAAATCGTCGTTGGATGGTATTGCTTAAAGTCACTTTCTTGGATTTTCGCCGCATGTTCTTCACCAGCATCGATCGCCGCTGTGACTTCTTTTCCATATTTTTGGAAGAAGAAAATGGTCCCTGCGATGAGCACTAAAAGCATTGCCGCCAAAATACTCAGGGAGACCTTCGTTGATCGAGATAATTTTCCTCGTGACGATTTTTTCCGAGTGGGTTTTATTCTCTTTTCTTTTTTTTGTTGATGTCGTTCTTGTCTGTTTGCCATATCCGCCTATCCTTAAAAAAATCATTTCCTCTAGTGTAATAGAAAATGACGAGAATAACTATCATATTCATATTTTTCCAAGAAAAAATTTAGATTATTTCATAAAAATAGGCTGAATTTCACTAGAAATACTTGACGCTTGCTTAATTTGTCGCCACAATGTAAAGGAGATGAGGTGACCTATGGAGACAAAGAAAAAATGGTTGATCTTTTGGGGGATTCTGGCCGCTTTGTTTGTTGGGACATTTGGGATCGTTTTAAGCGGCAATTTTCCGCAATTCACGATACCCTTTAGTGTTTTTGCCAGCGATGACAAGGTGAAGAAAAAGGAAGAACTACCGAAATTAAACGTATTGGCGTTGAAGGATGTCAACGATCAATCATTATTAGAAGAACAAACGGAGAAAATCGATGCTTTGAATAAGGCATTTGAAGACAATAACAGCTTTTCCAGCTCTCAAGCGATGGCTGACGCGATCGAAAAAGTCTACGGGAAGGCGAAAGACGGGAAGAATATCTTTAACCTTTATCGTAAAATTTATCCGATGGTGAGTTCGGAGGAAAGCGGCTTTGTCAGTGTCAGTTTAGTTGGATTTGGGCAGCGTCTTGTAGACGATCAGACGATGACGACGCAGCGACAGGTTTGGAGCTTTACCGATACTAGCGGTTCGCGTCACGATTACACCATTAACATACGTTATAATCAAAAGGGGCTGAACGAATTAACCTCTGAAGACGGCAGCGAGTTAAAGTCGGTCATCACCAAAGAGGATACTTATTTAGACAAGTCAGCAGATTTTGAAACGGCATGGACGGAACTGGTACGACGCGGAACAGATACTCAGCTTTATCGTCAAATGCAAAAGGCGGGAATGGACAGCAATCAGACAGAATTCAAAGCGTTGGAAAAAAGCATCAATGTGACGGATCAGAATGGGTTCTTTGATTTATTCAAGGATACTCGAGGAGATATTGCTCATGCGTATCTTTCTGGTTTTTATCATACGAATACACCGACGGATGGGCAATCGGATTATTATTTCCGAGTACCTACCTCTGAAAAAGACGTGGCGACCTTTGTAGTGGTGTATGATCGTCTGCAACAGAAAATTGTTTCTATTAATAAGCAGTAATCATCGTAAGACCATCCATGTGGATGGTCTTTTTTGAGGAGGAAATCATACAAAACAATCGAAATATTAAATATATTATAAAATATATGGTATGTGGCAAAAATATTTCGTCATAAAATGAATAATATTTTTGAATTTTGATGGAATATAGAAATATATCACAATAATTGTTATATTTTGTTTAACAGGAAAATTACCCAAAGATCACATTTCTTAGAGGCGGGGAAACATGAGAGAGCAATTCCTGTAATCGAGCATACTTGCTGTGCTTACTTGATAGGGGGTGGTATATGAGAAGCTGCTTCTGTTTTTGGCCAAAAACAAACTCCGAAAAAAATCGACTACTGTCTTCCTTTCGAAGGCAGTGGTTTCAATCGTTAGGGTAGGTTTATTTGTTATGCACTTTTGCATAGGGCAAAGAACGAAAAGGAGAGCGAAATGAAAAGAAAAGGGTTAATGAAAAAGTTAAAGGGGATCATGTCGTTGGTAACGCTGTTGATTATGACAGTGTCTTCGTTAGGAATACCAGCACAAGTTTTTGCAGCAGATGAGGGAAATGTTCCTGCGAATCTGACAGTCAAACATAATGATACGCAGAAATGGACAGTAATTCAGTTCGATAAAGTCGAAGATGCCGACAGCTATAAGATTTATCGAGCAGAAGAGCAAGATGGACAATTTGAACATATTCAAACATTGAAGAGTGATACCACTTATGCGGTCGATCCTTATACGGAATTGAAGACCGATGGAACTCTGAAGGCTGATTATCTTTACTACTATAAAGTGTCAGCAGTTGTCGAGGGTAAGGAACAAGAAGCTGCTGGTCCAGTAGCTAATCAAGACGTTGCAACAAAAGCTAGTGATGATCAAATCGAAGAGGCTGCAGCAGCACCTTCAGCAGTTACTGAAGAAAAAACAGAAGAAGTGACAGAGGAAACAACAGAAGAAAAAGCGGCTGCACAAACATACGGCTCATCTAAACATGACAAAGACTGTGATACTAAGCACAGCAGCAAAAAGAAATGCAATTCAAATAACTGGAAACACGGCGACTACTGCGACAAGAAGCACAGCGGTAAAAACTGTAATGAAAATAAATGGCAGCATGGAAAAGATTGCGATAAAAACCATAGTGGTCACAACTGTAACGAAAACAAATGGCAGCATGGAAAAGATTGTGATGAAAACCATAGCGGCCACAACTGCAACCATAACTGGAAGCATGACGAAGATTGTGACAAAAAACATGACGGAAAAGAATGTAACCAAAATAATTACAAAGAAAAATGGGATGCAGTCAAAAATGTTTGTATCACAGAAACACAACACCACTGGTTGAAGCTAAGCTGGGAATCAAAAGGCAGTGATGCAGAATACAAAATCTTCCGCGCAACGAAAAAATGTAACGATTACAGCTCAAAAGATTTTAAAGAAATCGCTACGGTAAAAGGACAAACCACGTATAATGATACCAAGTTGAATCACAATACGACTTATTGCTATAAGGTAATGGTGAAACGTCCGAAGGTTTGCCCATACACGATCGAAACGGTTAGCAGTTCAAATATTGGTAAATTTACAGTTTGCGGAACAACGTTGAATCCAATGATTAAAGCCACTGCCGTTTCTGATAAGGCGATCAAAGTAACATGGACAAATACGAAGAGTGACAATGCGTCCACACGTTACGCAACAAGCTATACATTGTACCGCAGTACAACAAACAACATCAACAAAGCAACTGCGATTACAGTTGCCGGCAAACAAGACGGCTCTGAAATGAGCTACACAGATGACTGCTTGAACCAATACACAACCTACTACTACTGGGTTAAGGCAAATTATGGTCAATGGAGCAACTGGGTGAGTCCGCAATGGGGACCAAGCTGTGCAACAACGTTGAAGAAGAAGGACATTGGTACGGACTTGAAGGGTTGTGTTAAGAATTACCTTAAATGCGGTTGCATTCCAACTCGCTACTATGGGGCACAAATCTTCTTAGGAACGAAGAAACCAACAGATTATACAAAAGTTCGTGTGTATCGTCGGACGAGCTCAGGAAAATATACCTCTGCCTACAAAACGATTGATGTTCGCTATGCGAAATATATGAATGGTTCATTCGGTAAAGGTTACTACTTGGATTACACATTAAGCAAAGTGTGCCTATCTAGAGGAACGTACTATTTTGCAATTCAAGCTGTTGGCTATGATGGCGGCAAAGAAATCACCGGACCAATGAAAGAAATTGGCTGTGCTTACGTAAAATGGTAAGCCGACCAAAAAGCAGTCAGATTAGAATGAGGCGCTAAAACGGCAGTCAAAAAAAGAAATCGCTGTTTTTGATATACCTTCATGCAGCTAAGATCGTCCCAAAAAAGTGTTAGGAGAGGGGGTCTCCTAACACTTTTTTGTTGATCATTAATCAATGAAAATAGCTTCATGCCCAGTATACGGCAAGAACTTCTCAAATAGATCCGCTGTTTTCACCTTCATATAATTAGTGACAGATCCAGAACTACAGCCATACCATTCTCGTTCGGCCACTGATTTGTCAAAGACCAGCTGAATCTCATGTTCAGGGTCCATCAATAAACCGAAGATTGTTGCTGCACCAGGGATGACGCCTAAGCGTTCTTTCAGTAAATCCGCTGAAGCAAATGACACTCGGGGAATTTCTAATTTCTTACCGAATTCCTTTGTGACGAACTTGAAATCGGCTGGTGTAATGTACAGGTAAAATTTGGTTTTCTTTTGATTGCATAAAAAGATGGTTTTAACCACTTCGATCCCTAGACGATTATCGATATCGATACAATCTTCCATCGTCAATGCCTTGCCCGTGGCCACTTGATAAAAGGGAATCTCAAGCTTTGCTAGGGTTTCGTAGGTCTTTTCCTCTAATTCAGATCCAAATTCGGTTGGTGGGGTAGTCTGCATCTCACTAACGTAAACCATGATGGCCTCCTTGTTGTCTGTAATACCTACTACGATACCTTTTTTTAATCAAATTCACAATATGTTTTCATTTATTTCTCTGATTGAGCTAAATTTTTCTTTACAAGTTGTTTAAGAATCTCTTCGACGTCCATTAAATCTGTCGACGTGATGTTTGAACGAATGATCACGGCTTCTTGACCTTCAGAGATAAAATTTTTACAAGTAGGTGAAGTTCCAATGATCAACTGAGCCTCTTGCGGTGTTTTTACAAAGGATAGATGATAGCGATTTTTAAAATGCAGATTTATTTTTTCTTGGATAAAAATGCTGAAAAGATCACTATGCTCGGAAAATGCGTAAACAGATATTTTTGGTAAGCAGTTTTCTAATGAATAGAGTGTTACACAGGTCAGGAACGAGTAGACTCGCAATTGGCGATGATCATAACTTGGTACTGCTTGAATAAAGTCTTTCCAAAAAGCTTCAAAGCGTCGATAATAGTAAGGAAACTGCTGCTGGACGTGGTTTAACGCTACGCTGTTTCTAAGCTCATCAATCATTGGATCATTTAAGCGGAAGAAGGACAACGCCGCATAATGCTGCTTGATTTTTCGACCAACAAATCTTTGCTCGCGACTGCTTAATTGTCGGAAATGAGCAGAAAAAGAGCCGATCCAATGGGCAGTAGCTTGATTGAAAAAAAGTTCTCTGGAAGAATTTTTCGGTTGAAGCTCGAAATCATTTAACAGTGAGCTGTATATCGCATATAGGAAAAAACGCCACTCATTTGTATTCCAAGTTTTTAAAAAGCTTGGTTTTTTAGGATATTTAAAGCGATTTAATCGCTCTAGTTCGACAGCGTTGAAAACAAGTTCTCCTTTTTTACTGAGAGATTTGTTCGTGATCAGTAACCAAAAGCAGATCATCTCCAAATTTGTTGGGTTATGGGCAAGCTTTAAGTATTCTTCTATTTGATTCGCTTGTTGCGTATAACTGTCGGTATTAATCCATTCTACCTGAGTAAATTGATGGTATAAACCGCGAACAAAGATATAATAAAAACGGCGAATGTCCACTTCACGCCCCTTTAGACTAATCTTTGTTGAACAAGAGATGTAAAGATTATAATCCAGAAGTTCTTTATTAATCTCTTTGATTTTACGCCGTAATTTAGACTCACTAATATTTTTATTCATACAGAACTGAATTGCAGAGATTTTTCGTCTTGCTAAGATCTCACGAATGATTTCACAGGCGAGATCGTGTTGATATAGATAACTCGTCAATGATTGGAGGTTGGTGGAAGAACGGTATAACTGTATTCCGCGTCCATTATCCATGCGAAGTTTCAAAGAATAGTCCTTTTCCGTATAAATCTCTTCAATGATCGTTTGCAGCTCTTTGCAGTTCACACGAATCGTGCCGAGACTGGCATAGCCAATCTTTCCCTGCAATTCCTTCAAAGAAATCGGCGCCTGCAGCCCATCTAGCGTATCAATGATCTGAATTTTTAATAACGTATTCTTATCCATCCCCAGCATGAATGACCCCTCCATTCTTAGTTAATAAAAATTAATCGCATCTTTTTATATAATAAAGTGAAATATCATTTAATACAAATAATAACCTAATAAACGGCGAAAAATAAAGCCTTTTCCTAAAGAATTCATAAAAAACTCGCTTTTATTAAAAATAACTTAGGTTATATTATTTAAGTTTTCTTATCCTGTAAGGATATTTGGCGAAAATCATGACTTCTCAAACTTTTTATGAAAGCGGTCGTTTCCGCATTTATTCTAAGGTATAATGGATCTAAAAGGAGTAAGGAGTCAGCGATGAAAATCTCAGAGATGAAAAATATTGGTGTAGTGAATGAGGAAAAGTTGGAGCAGGTAGGAATCACAACGCCGGATCAGTTGCGGGAGCTGGGAACAGAGGCGGCTTTTTTAAAGATTCGTCATCTAGTAGATGATGGGGCATGCTTGCATTTATTGTACGGACTAGAAGGAGCTATTCAGGATATTCCTAAGCGAGAATTAAGTGAGCGCCGAAAAGCAGAGCTGCGTGATTTCTTCAAAAAATTAGATTAGATTTTAGCGGCTTTGCTTGCTGCGAGAAATAATTCACGTTACACTAAATACAAAAAAGAAGGTGGCTTTTTGTATTTAATCGCATTATTGATTTTTGTTATCCTTGTCGGCTCGTATAATATTTTTATCAACCTTGCCCGCCGGAAAAAGAAGAATGTGACCCCATTGATGGTGAACATTCAGGTAACGCTGAATTTGATTTTGATTGTAGCAGGTCTGGTATACTTATTTTTTGGATAAAAAGAGAGGAAGACAGCTGTCGTTCCTCTCTTTTTATCGATAATTTCCATTTTGACAGCGATCGTAAGGGAACGAGGCTCTTCTTAGCGGATTGAGACAATCTGGGCGCCAAAAGGCATCAGAGCTAAGCGAGCAAGCTTGAGGGATTGTGCAGCAAAGGGGATTCCAACAATGGTGACACATAACAAAGCAGCGCTAATTAGATGACCGATTGCTAAAGGAACTCCCGAAACAATCAACCATATAAGATTGACGAGAAAGTTTACCCCTGTGGTGTGGTACACGATATCCTTACCAAAAGGGGCAAAGCTCAGACTTGCGAACTTAAAGCATTGGAGCCCGATTGGAATACCGATAATGGTGATACACCATAAAACGCCGGCGAGACACCAAGTCAATCCACCGACCAAACCGCCGAAGATGAACCAAATGATATTTCCTATACAAGACATAAGTCATTCCTCCATTTTGTTTAAGTGTACCATTTTTAAGAAAAGTTACCTCCAACTTTAGATGGATTTCAATAATTTACGTTTTTTTAGAAAGGAGACAATTATGGCAGAAACATTTGAATTATATTCCGTTGATCAAAAAACAGTACTTCAGGGCTATCATTGGCCGTGCGAAGAACCACGAGCAGTCTTGCAATTGACGCATGGAATGGCTGAACACTTGAGGCGATACGAGCCACTGGCGAATTATTTGAATGATCACGGCATTGCAGTAATCGGTCATGACCATTTAGGACATGGTGCCTCTGTAAATGAGAATCCTCACGGTTATTTTCATGATGAGACGATCAAACATGGGTTGGTTCAGGACTTGTATCAAGTAAGCCAGTGGGGAAGAGAAAAATACCCAGAATTGCCTTTTTTTGTACTGGGGCATAGCATGGGCTCCTTTGTATTAAGAAACTATCTTTATGAATACGCTAATGAAATAGCGGGTGTGATTGTCGTCGGAACCGGTCAGCAGCCGATCTGGTTGACTCGTTTTGGTCGAACCTCTGCGAAGCTGCTAAGTAAAATCCAAGGAGACAAGCATCCTAGTAAGTTGATCGATCAGCTTGCTTTCGGAAACATGAATCGCAGAATCACTCACAAACGAACAGATAAAGACTGGCTGGTCAGTCTATCAGAAGAGGTGGATAAGTATATCGCCGATCCCATGTGCGGCTTTTTATTCACACTAAGTGGCTATCAGGAGCTCTTTTCTTTGATTATTCGCGCGCAAGACCCAGAGCTTTTAAAAAAAGTACCTAAAGAGCTGCCGATGCTCTTTTTGTCTGGTAAAGAGGATCCTGTGGGTGATTACGGCAAAGGAGTAATGGCGGCAGCGAAATCATACCAGTTAGCTGGTGTAGAGAAGGTAACCGTTCAGCTATACGAAAAAGCTCGCCATGAGCTCTTAAATGAAACCCAAAAACTTACAGTTTTTCATGATATTTGCAAATGGATGGAAAATATTTTTGAAAAATGATATCATTGTAAAAATTTTAGGTAATTGAGGGATCATATGAAGGCAGAATTTTTGATCGATTATTGTCACCAAGGAGATTGGGCGCCTCAAGGAGGTCATCGACAATCACCTATCGATATCCAAACATCTCAAATTGAAAACAATGATACTCTTGCAACTATAGAAGTAAATTTTTCGGAATCCACTGCTACGTTTCTAAATAATGGGCAGAATCTGCAACTTTTGGCAGCGGGGCAAGCATGTTTCAACCATCGCTTGTTTCAATTTGTCCAAGTCCATTTTCATGCAGACTCCGAGCACCGTCTCAATGGGAAGAGCTTTCCATTGGAAGGCCACTTTCTTTTCCAAGCCCCCAACGGTCAATTAGGTGTGATGGGGGTGTTCTACGAGATTGGTGTTTTTAACCCTGATTTTGAGCAAGTCTTGAATCAGTATGAGCAGGAAAAAGGGGAAGGGATCTTCTCCGCCTCAGAATTGATTCCTAAGGATAAAAGCTATTATCACTATATTGGTTCGTTAACGACTCCGCCTTTGACAGAAGGTGTAGAATGGTATGTCTTGAAAAACACGGTAGAAGTCTCTGATGAGCAGATTCAGCGATTTATTTCTATTCATGGAAAAAATAATCGTGACTGTCAATGTATGAATGAGCGCAAAGTTTTAAGCTATAACGAATAAAGTCGCCGCCAGATCATTTCTGGCAGCGACTTTTTTTGCGGTTAAAAAGCTCAAGAGAGGTAGTCATTTAGTAGATAAGCGACGCCGGATTCGTCATTTGATTTTGTCAAAGTATCAGCGACTTTTTGAACTGCGGGTGCGGCATTTTCCATCGCGATGCTTTTACCGCTGAGTTTTAACATTTCCAGGTCATTTTCCTGATCGCCAAAA
The DNA here is from genome assembly GCF_001886185.1 of Enterococcus raffinosus. Taxonomy (GTDB): domain Bacteria; phylum Bacillota; class Bacilli; order Lactobacillales; family Enterococcaceae; genus Enterococcus_A; species Enterococcus_A raffinosus. The sequence goes on from NZ_JXLA01000021.1 coordinate 54,703, forward strand.
GCCAATACCTCTGATAAATCTACCCCTAAATACTTCGTCAAAAAGTTTAACGCGGCTCCTTTATTAACCCCCTCAGCCATGACTTCCAACCAATATTTATCGGAATAAGAGCTGTTGATTTGCTTTTTTCCTAATTGTGAACGTAGTTTTACTAATTTGCTAGTATCCCCATCAGTAAAGGTCAGCTTAAAATAGCTGATTTCTTCCTGTTCTATCTGTTCCAAAAGCTCGTCAACCTTTGATTCCTTCAAATTGAATTGAGCATAGTAAGGACTATTCACTTCATTCTTATCCTGTGCAAAGGAGATGTGGTCGTCTTGAGTCGCGCGACTTGCTACCACCGTCACCTCCGTTTTCATCGCAAGAGAAAGCGCTGTGTTGACCGTTTCTGGAAGAATAGTATAGCTTTTTAATACGTCTTGAATTTCTCCCTTTTCAATGCGAGCAACGTATGCGCCGTTTGAGGCTAAGGTGTAGCCACTAAGTTCTAACTCAGCAAAAACTTCTTTCGCTGATTGAATAGATCGTCCTGTTGCTAGTACAACAGTTCCTCCTTGACGATCAAATTCTTTTAATGCCTTCGCGTTTTCCTCTGATACGACACCCTCTTTGTTCAGCAGGGTGCCATCGAGATCTATTGCTGCTAATTTCATCTCTATCCGTCCTTTTTTTCATTAATCTAGTATAAGGGTAGTCCAATTTTCAGAAAATGAACAATTAAACGCTCATGTGATTACAAGTTCAAACTATATGCAATAATTAAAAACTATTCTTTATAAAAAATTAATAATTATCGAAAAGATGCAGATGACAAGTCTTTTCATCGATTTTTTGAAGAAATGAGAGGGGTGTCAAAGCATTAATTTTGATTAATCCTTGGAAGGAGTCTAATCTGAATTTTGTAAACAACTGTTATTAATTCGAATAAAAAAAGAGATAGGAGTGAAAGAATATGTTCTCAAAAATTGAGGAAATCCCCGTAGTCACAGCAGCTGATGAAAATTACGCTCCTTATCTGAGTGTAATGATTTCAACATTGCTAGACAAAACTTCAAGAACTACACCGATTCGTTTCTTTATTATTGACGATGATCTTTCCATTTCAAGCAAGGAAAAGTTAATCGAAACCGCCCACAAACATTCAGAGACGGCTGTTATTCAATTTGTGAAAGTCGATGAGGAAGTTTATGAAAACTTTTTAGTAAGCGACCATATTACGACGACTGCTTACTTCAGAATTTCCATGCCTAAGATGCTGGCTGGTAAAAATTATCGAAAAATTCTGTATATTGATTCGGATACATTGATTCTCGATGATATCCAGAAATTGTATCAACAAGAGTTAGATGGAAAAACGATCGGCGCTATTATCGATCCGGGTCAAACGAAAGCACTAGAACGCTTAGGTGTAGACTCCCAAGATTATTACTTTAATTCAGGCGTAATGGTCATTGACGTAGAGCGCTGGAACCAACAGCACATTACCGAAAAAACCATTGAGTATCTAAAAAAACATGGCGATAAGATTATCTACCATGACCAAGACGCGTTAAATGCGGTGCTGTATGAACAATGGCATCCATTCCATCCGCGTTGGAATATGCAATCGTCGCTTATTTTCGACAAGCATCCAGCACCAACAAAACACTACGATGATTTATATAAAGAAGGACGGGAAAATCCGGCCATCGTTCATTTTACAGGCCATGACAAGCCTTGGAATACGTTAACAGGACATCCTTATCAGGATTTGTACATGGAGCTATTAAATAAAAGTATATTGATGAAGACGGTGAGGGTAAAATGATGAAAAAAGAGAAGATTACGGTAGTATCAAGCTGCAACGACGCATTTGCTGAACACGTGTCTGCATTATTTGTTTCAGTCCTAGAAAATGCTGAGCAACCAACAGAAAATTTTGATTTTTACGTGATTGATGATGAGATCACGATTGCAAATAAACGCTTAATGCGAGAAACAATTAAAGGATACGATGCATCCTTGCACTTTATGACGATCGATAAAAAGTATTTTGCAGATGCGGTTGAGAGTGATCGTATCCCGGAAACCGCGTATTATCGCATCGCGATTCCAGAATTATTCCGAGACAAAGGTCTTGAAAGAATTCTCTATCTTGATTGTGACATGATCGCTCTGACGGATATTTCCGAACTGTGGGAGGTTGATCTATCCGGTTATATCTTAGCTGCGGTAGAAGATGCTGGCTTCCACCATCGTCTAGAGAAAATGGCTGTCGCTTGTGACTCAACAAAATATTTCAATTCGGGCTTTATGCTGATCAACATGGAAAAATGGCTTTCGGAAAACGTGACGAAACGCGTCCTGCGGTACATTCACGACAATCCTGAAAAATTGAAATTCCATGATCAAGACGCATTGAATGCGATTCTCCACGATCAATGGCTACAACTGCATCCAAAATGGAATGCCCAAAGCTATATCATGAAGCGTGAAGTCGAACATCCAGATCCAGAGGGTGAAAAGGAATATTTCCAAACCCGACGCGACCCTAAGATCATCCATTATTCTGGACATATCAAACCTTGGAGTAAAGAGTGTACCTCTTCCTTGAAAAAGTATTATGAAGAATACGAAGAATTAACGGCATTTTCAGAGGACAATGAGGAAGAAAAGACTTCGACGAATACAGTCTCAACAAGAAAACTAGGATAAAGAAGGAGCATATCTATGAAGGCTATGATGAAGAGTAAGTGGGAACAGCCTAAGAGCCGTTTTTCTACTAAGAATAAAGCAACGAAAAAACAATCTACGCAAAAAAATAGCGCAGTCCGTTCATTGTTAATGAAGCTTCTGTCTGTTTTTATTATAGGTTTTATCACAAAGAAGCTTAACAATCGAAAAAATAAATAATTGATTGAGGCCTATCAGCGAAAGTCTGGTATGGCCCGATGAAATAGACAAGCAAAGCCTTAGAAGAAAAATAATCTTCTAAGGCTTCTTATTTTACTTTTATGGACGGCCTCGGCGATCACGAGGCTTGTGTTTGACTTGGTGTTCGAGCTCGTTGATTAATTTGGTCAAAATATGGTCGAATTGTTCCTTTTCCTCGTGACTTAAAACATCCAGTATAACGGGCTGGAAGTCATCGCTCTGTTGAGCGGCGATTTTTCCGCGAGCAGTCAAATGGATATTCATGACACGTCGATCTTCCTGCGATTTTTCACGCGTGATGTAGTCTTTTTTTTCAAGTTTGCGAATCATTTCAGAGGCTGATTGTGGACGCATATCTAGCTGGCTAACAAGCGCCTTTTGCGAGATCGTTCCATGTTCACGGATAATCGCCAAAATTTGGCTCTGACCCCGATTACGGTTTTCAAACTTGAAGGGACCACGAGCGTTTTCGCGGAAGAATTGCGTAAATAAGTCGTTCAAATCAAAGTATTTCTTGGTAACAGTTACATTTAATTCCTTTTCGTCCATGGATTCATAACTCCTATAAACAGAATAGTAGGGATTGCTTCATTCATCATTTTATCAGGTTACCGAAATAAATTAAAGACATCTGTTAGACTGAAGATTTTTAAGGTGGAAGATAGAATAGTCGCTATTCATAAGGAAAATCTAAATTTTTCAAAAATAGTTATTCTATTCTAGCGGTAAGTTAGCTGTCCAGTTTCGTAAAACTGAGTGAGATTACGGAGTCTTTCTTAAGATCAAGGCCAAGGTGTCTTGACAGTGTTACCGACATTCCATATAATATAAATGAGTTTATATAAGTACATTTATATAATTTAGGAGAAAAGCGAATGGCTCGAAAAGTGGAAATATCAAAAGAACTGATTTTACAAGAAGCGTTACAATTATTGATCCAAGAAGGATACACTTCCGTTAATATTAAAACTTTGGCTAACCAAATTGGTTGCTCCACGCAACCAATCGTTTGGCATTTTAAAAATATGGCGGGTTTTCGACAAGCTCTTGCAGAATATGCGTTAAATTATGCGAATAAAAAAATGACACCGACATCAGAAAATGGCTTTGAAGCGTTCACCGAGGTAGGCGCTGCTTATGTAGATCTAGCTTTTGATGAACCTGAATTATTCAAGTATCTCTATTTAAATGGTGGAAGTGAGTATTACATTGGAGAGGTGGATAGGCTTGCTGCGATGGTAGATAATCGAGAATTGGTAGAAAGTATTGCGAAAGTCTTTGATATACGCATGGCTGAGGCAGCGTCATATCTCACCAACTCTATTATCTATTCAACTGGAATTTTATCGATGGTTGTTTCTAACATCATGACATGTGATAAGGATAAGGCCAAACAGATGATTGATTCGGCTGGCTATGCGTTTCTCTTGCAATATGGTGTGGAGATGTCAAGGGCGAAAAGCTTTGGCAACCGTCTCGTTCGGAAGGACTGATTGTAAATGAGAAATTGGATTTTACTTTCTATGATGGTTTTTGAGGCTTTTTTACTCATTTACTGTCTAGTGCGAAAAAGTAATCATGTTCCTGCGGGCTATCTCTGCGCTTTTTTATCATTGCTTCTATTAATAGTGACAGGCTGGCTATTATTATTTCCAAAAGTTGAACCACTTGTCGCAACTGGTGATTATCAGGTTTTGCATAAAACTGATTATTATATTGATCATCAACGAGTAGAAACGTACAGTGAGGACGGTAGTTACCGTGAGCTTCCAGTTGCTTTTTGGTATCCAAAAGAATATTCGAATGGGCAATCATGTCCGCTGGTGGTTTTCTCTCACGGAAGTTTTGGCATGAAGGAAAGTAATGAGACCCTTTTTCGTGAATTAGCTAGTCAGGGTTACATTGTCTGTTCCATTGACCATACGTATCAGTGCTTTTCAACTACACTATTCAATGGGAAAAAAGTTCGTTTAAGCAGTCAGTTTATGAAAGAAGTGAGTATGGATAAACCTAATAAAAAACCAAAACAATCGTTAGTCAATTTTGAAAAGTGGATGAAGATTCGAACCGATGACCTAAATTTTGTCTTAGACACGCTTCTTGAAAAATCAGAAAAGAAAGAGGCAACAAATACGTTTTTAAATTTGATTGATTCTTCACAGATTTGTGTAATGGGGCATTCCTTAGGCGGTTCAGCAGCGTTAGGAATTGGCAGGCAGCGAAAGGACATTTCAGCGGTAATTTCTTTGGAGGCTCCTTTTTTGTGTGATATTCAAGGAGTCTCTGACGATAATGAATTTATCTTTGATCAATCGGAGTTTCCTGTTCCTGTATTGAACATCTATTCCGATGCGACATGGGAACATCTAAACGAATGGAAGCAATACGAAGAAAATGCACGGTTGCTGGAGAGAGAATCAAGTAAGGTTCAAAACATTCATTTTTCAGGAATTGGTCATTTTTCATTGACGGATCTATCGTTGACATCTCCGTTTTTAACAAGCGTCTTTGATGGAACAAAGCCCCAAAAAGGTGCAGAGATAACACTTAGAAAAATTAACGATGTTTGCCTCAAGTTTTTGGATCAACAGTTGAAAAAGAAGGAGACCAATTAAGTAGTGGACTTAATCAATCTCCTTCTTTTTATGTGTCTTAAAACTTCGTAGCTAGTTAGGAAGACACAGAGTAAAGGACTTTTTTGCAGGGTGGTTACGTTATAAAAAATTAGAAATGAAGTTATCGTCGTTATTTATTGGAAGCAAAACCCTCGATTAAATCCTATTCATAGTCACAAGTCCTTTATGTTAATTTCAAATAAAACTTTTGGAATTGCAAAATCCGTAAAAAAGGACTTATTTTAGTTGTGTAGAGCTCTCAGGTGAAACTAATTATCAAAAAGAAAAAGGAGGAGACCATGAAAGATTATGGCTTAACTCGGCAACAACTGTTCCAGTTAACAAGAGGAACATTGGAAAAACGGATAAATCATTATTTCAAAGAAACTCATGATAGCAATGGAACGATTCAATTCTTAGTTGCGTTACAGGTAAGGGATGAATTGTGTGAAGGAGATTTTTCGCTGCTGCTGAAGGATCTCGTGCAATACATTTTTTTGCATATGCGTTCAACGGCTTTGATGCGGCGTTTCTATGGGTATTTTGCCGAATACTTCGATAAAAAGGAATGGCGTCTGTTATCTGTAAAATTATTTCCTGCGAAAACATTTGTTTCTGACAAAATAAAAGCGCTTTATTCGCAATTGATTAAGGAACCATTCGCGAGAGTAGCGGAATCATGACGAGATAAAAAAGTGAAATACACGAAAAAATCAGAAAGGAAGAAAGCGATGTTCACATTAGATGCAGAATTTGAAAATAGTGATGGCAGATCCCAGCATTTGCGTATAAAACACTTTGATCCTACCAAGACAGGTGAGGAGATCAAAGCCTCTTTAACAAAATTAACCAAGCTGAACCTATTTGAAAAAAATGGCGTCGGCTTATTTAAGAAGGTTAAACATGCGACCTTGATTGAAACCATCGAGACAGAACTGTTTAATAAAACCCTCGATGAAGGATCAGAGACGGCACAACTGGAGAAAGAAGGGACACAATTAACAGATATAGCGGAAGAAAGCCCACAGACGGTGGATTTTGTTGTTCGAGAAGAAAGACCTGAGCCGGGGCTGCTGATCCAGCAAATCGAATTGCCGAAAGAAATAGACCCAAGAGAAATGACACAGGAGCAAGCACTGTCTTTGATTTCAGCGTGTATGCCGGACGCGTATACGTTGGAAAACATTCAGATAGAGGATAAGGAGAAACCAGCGCGGATAATCTTGACAGAAAAGCTGAAAGAAAAAGAGGTTTTAGCTCCTCACATCCAGCAGACACCGCCTGCTGTCCCTTCGAGAAAGCGAAAGCGACTACTTGAGCGCATCCGAAAACGAGAATAGTGTGCAATTCTGAATTCTTATCGAAAGTCCAACGTTGGGATAGGGTTTAAGAATAATATATATAAAATTGGAGCTTGTTTTTTGCCCGCTGTATCGGTGGGCTATTTGTGTTGGGATATGGCCGACTAGGAAAACGACACGTTAAAAGCGTTAATCCCTCTTTTTGAGTAAAAGGGGTATTAACGCTTTTTTTTCGATAATTATTAGTGATGACTTTGGTATCGAACCAAAGAAGTCCTAAAGAAGCTTTCAGCGATATAGTATTTGTTTTGTGCTAAGACCTTTCCATTTTTTGCGTAAAGATTTTCGGTCATCAGTACTAGGGTTTCGTCCTCGGCGAATTCCCGTCTGAAGCTGTCTGGTTTTCTTGATGAAATGGTGATGGTCAATTTGGAGTTCGCCACTTCATGGTAAATATCTGTCTCCAAAAATTGAATGATCTGTTCGCTATTGTCTAAATCTAAACCGAATGCCTCGATTGTTTCAGGTAATAAAATGGAAAAGATATTTGCTACGTTCAACTTATCCATTTTGTACCAAACATTCAATGTGAAGTAAGAGATGTCTTTGACTTCGAACAGTTTATCTGTGAACACACTGCTGGGGTTTTTAAAATAGTAAGCGTCTTTTTTAGTGATCTGCTCAATTGGGATCGTCAAACTATCCAAGATTGGACAACCTAGCGCACGAATTCCTTGATCATTTTTTTGTGTTTCTGAAAGATTAACAAAATGTCCTTGTCCGTGAATACTCGTTATGACCCCATCTTCTTTGAGTAGAGACAAGGCTGTACGAAGAGTAACCCGACTCACATTAAAATCAGTAGTCAATTGTTCTTCAGAAGGTAATTTTGAGCCGGGCGCAAACTGAGCGCGTTTAATCATTAATAAGATTTGATTATAGACTTGAACATATTTTGGCGTACGATGCATCTTCTTCACCATTCCTTGCATATAAATATAGTTGCATTGTATCACAAACCGTATTTACTTCATCTCATTGGATAAATAAATTCGATAAAGTTACCGAATTTTTCTCGACCAGGTATGAGATACTTTCGAGAAGGGACAAATTTTAAGCTTGTTAAAAGTTTTTGCATGGGAAGGTTAGAGTGGTTCGTACTAAGTCTTACTTCCATTATTTCCTTTTTGTTTTTTTCTTTTTGAAGGATATCGGTCAGAATGAAATGGGCGATTCCACTTCTTTGGTGTTGCGAATGGACTACCAATCGTTGAATCAGCGCAATAGATTCTTTTTCTGCTAGAGTGACACAGGCTTCATATTGTTCACCGTAAAGCCAGAGTTTCTTTTGCTCGATGTCCTGCAAGATCAGCTGTTTATTGGGATAATTTTCATCCCATTGGGTGATTCCAGTAATCTGCATCTGCCTTTTTCCATCATTGATCAGAGACACGACCCTTGAATAATCACTAAAATCAGCGATACGTTTAGAATAATGCATTTCGTTTATTGAAATAAGATGAGTGATAGGACTAAAGAAAGTACCACTCCGAAAATCATAGGGACCGAAGTTCTGCGAACGATCTGCATCGGTGACAGCTTCGTTGTTCCAGCGACAATCAAGATAACGGCTGCGACAGGAGACACGGCTCTTAGCAGATTTCCTGAAAGCTGCATAGGAATCGATAAAGCGACTGGATCAATACCTGCCGCTTTGGAAAGCGGAATCATTAATGGAATCATTGCAAACAACAAAGCTGTTCCGCTGCCGCTTAGTAAAACGATGACTGCCGTAAAGGCCACCATAATCACCGGCAGAAGAATGCCGGCACCGTTTATATTTTCCATTGTTTTTTGCACTAGCTCAATAATTCCGATGGAGGTTAACCCTTGAACAAAGACTTGCGCGGAAACTAATAGGGCAACGATACTCATGACACCACCCATACCATCAAAGAAATAGCTGGTTTCCTTTAAAACGGAATTCACCGAATGACGAGTCGAAAATTCCACCAAAACAGCAATAATGAAGCTTATCAAGCTGACGACTTGAACGCTGATATTCAAGGTAGTGCCCAAAACGAGATTCAATACAAACACGATCAGCAATAAAATGATCGGCAGAAGAGGCAGCGTACCGTAAACAAATGCTTGAAGACCAGTGTACGTAGTCTCAACCTCTGCTTTTGCTTCATTCACGTCATTTCCAGCGATTTCTTCTTGATAGCTCAGAGTTTCCTTTTGCTTAACATCTTCATGCTTTTGCCAAAAGTAATGAACAAGGGCAATGGCTAATAGAGTAGGGATTGAAACGAGCGCGTGACTCTTAAAAACATAATCTGTAACGTTTACATTTAGTAAAGAAGCAATCGCTACGTTGTCTGAACCTAGCGGTGTTGGGACGATCGTAGCAGATGTTCCAATAACTGCTGCGGCACTGAGACGTGACATCCCTGCAGAACGTAAAACAGGGTAAAGTGTTGCTAATAAGATGATGGCTAAATTTGAGGCGCTAGGAATAACTAAGGACAATAAATTTCCTATCAAGAAAACGATGGGAATCAAGATATAAATTGATTTGATTTTCGCGATGGGCTTTGTTAAAGCTTGTACAGTCACTTTGTTCGCGCCAATGTGATTCATATAAGCACTGTAGCCGCCTAAAATCAAAATAACAAACCCGGGACCAACTAACGTATTGGTAAATTGGTCAACGATCACTTGGAAGGGATCGAGTAAAAGTGCGCCGGTTGTTTCGCTTACCTCAAGCTTTCTTCCCATCAAGAGCGCAATATACATCAACACGACACCTAAAATTAGCAGGGTCATCTTTATATCATTTTTCTTCAATAGCATATAAATGAGAATTCCAACTGCTAGTATACCAACAAGACAAGTTAATAAGACATTCATACTTTTTCAACCACTCTTTCTTTACAAAGTTTTCGCAATAGCGTCAATAAACCATTTTTCAAACTGTTCTGGATCGACTTGGATCGCAACCTGGGCATTCGCCGGCAGATTCAAATAGCCTTTCAGATCAATCAAGGAGGCCCCGGTAGTTAAGACGCCTGTAGTTTCTATTTCCACTCGTGTTTTGACTATTTCGAACATGGCTGGATTCAGAATCAAGCCAACTGCTAAAGCATCATACATACTCAAGCCTGTTGCAAAGCTGCCGCCTCGATATTTTGAAAAGAGCTGATAAAACATGTAGCCGATTCTTCCAAGTTCTTTGATCCGCTCAGAGACCTCAGGCATAACTTTTGCTTGTCGCCCGACTTCCATAGGGGCGACTTGAATCGAAAGCCCGCTATCAAAAACAATCTTAGCCGCCTCAGGGTCAGCCGCAAAATTAAACTCAGACAATACGCCATAATTTCCTCTGCCTAAGCTGCCGCCCATGACAACAATCTCTTCGATTTTTTCAAAGTCCTGCGGATATAAATGTATATACAAGGCGATATCTGTTAACGGCCCGATTCCGATCAAGGTTGTTTTACCTTCAGCTTGATCAACAACTTCGTGCATGGCCGCTGCCGCTGTCAGGGATTGTTCCGCTGAAAGGGCAGGCTCGGGAAATGAATAGCCGTCCATGCCAGTTTTACCATGAACATTGCTGGCGTTGATGGATGTTCTTAATAAAGGACGATGGCTTCCTAATACAACCCGAGGTGTTTTTTGATATAACGTTAACAATTTTTCTGTGTTTACTTTGGTGTTTTCTAAGCTGACGTTTCCGAAGATCGGGCAGATCAATTTCACATCTAGCTGCTCGCTGAAAAGGGCTAAAGCAATGGCTACGGCATCGTCAATTCCCGGGTCTGTACTAATTATTACTGATTTCTTATTCATAAAATCCCTCTTTCTTTATTAGATTGAAACGTTTCCAAAGAAATAATACAACATCGTATCATTTAAGTCAACGTTGTATTAAAAAATACAACGTTGACTTTTCTATTCACCATATATTGATTGAATTTATTAAACATTCCTCTTGATAAAGGAAACTACGTCCTTGGGCGGATGGTTATTCTGATGATTTCGGTTATAGTAAGAGGGAAGGAAGGAGAGGACAATGAATGATGTTTCTAGGCTGCTTATTACTTGCTATTACATTAATCGTTCTTTATTTTTTTCTACCGGGTGGTACTGCCTGGAAAAAGTATTTGGCGGAGGTTGAATCTTCTTTTCGACAGGAACCAGTTTCAGAGGAACCACAAATGATTACTGAAGAGGCGATAGAGGAGCTGCCGCCACTGCTGCAAAAATACCTCAAGAAGAATGGGTACGTGAATCAACCATTGATGCAGAACATGTTTATTTGCTTTGGGCATACAAGGTTTCGAATAGCTGCGGACAAGGCGCCGATCCCAATTGAGTTTTGTCAGGTTAATTTTGTCGAAAGACCCGATCGCTATGCTTTCTTGAAGGCGCGGATGTTTGGGCTGCCCATCCAAGTGACAGATCAAGTCCAGAATGGTCGCGGCGCGATGATCGGAGTGTTGGCAAAACATTTCAAATTGTTTCACTCAACTGGACCGGAGATGGATCAGGGACAGCTGATTACATCCTTGGCTGACGCAGTTTTTCTGCCAAGCCTATTTTTACAGGATTACGTAACGTGGCGTACCCTTGACGAACGCACGATTGAAGGGACGATCAGATGGAATGGTGTGAGCGCAAAAGGGCGGTTTACCTTTGATGTTTCTGGGGACATTGTTCGCTTCGATACTGAGGATCGATACATGGACGAAAATGGAAAGGGCACCTCATTAGTCCCTTGGTTTGTTCTGTATGAAAATTACAAAAGCGACCAACTGTACCGCAGACCTGGGTGTGTCAGTGTTAATTGGAAGCTGCCAGAAGGAATCGATAACTATTTTGTTAGCGATCAGATTCAGGTGAACTATTCAGTTGATTTAGCGGAAATAAAACAAGCATAAACAGAACGAGGCATCACTCTCAATGACGAGAGTAATGCCTCGTTTTTTGTACTTTCTTTCAGGGAAATTCGCATAAAATCAGAATATTCCTAGAAAATATTTTTTAGTGTCCTTTATGCTTTTCGCGTTTTTTGACTTGCCTTTGCTGAAAACGAGCTTCAGACTCGGCGGCCTTTTTTTGCCGGCGCAGTGCTTTGCTATCTGCCTTTGTTTGCTCACGCAGATCACTGATGGCCCGTTGCGCTTTGGTCGAAATCACTGGCTGCCGCTTTTCACGATTGATCAATCGCTGCATCCGTTTCGGATTCACCTTTTTCTCAGGCCTCTTTTTCGCAGAGACAGTCCCTGACTGCTCCAGCAGATGAGGTAAGCGTGTTGCGATAAATGCGAAAATATCCGCATCCTTTGGTTCTGGACCAAAAACATATCGAATGGCTTGGTAATGACCGTCGAATTCAGTTTCCACCAAGCCGCACCAAAAACTGCCATCGAAGTAGATCGTCAACTTCATGATGACACCTCCCTTAAATGAATTTCAAGCAAGGGACAACCCGGGAGGGCAGGTTACTGACATTTTCATGCGGCGGACTACCAACCACCATGTGTTTTTATGCTTGTCTCCAGTCTACAAGGTTCAAAGGAAAATGCAAGGCTAGATTAACTAAACACAGAAGAAGCTACAACTATTGATGCTTATTACTCAGTAATTTTCCAAGGAAAAAATTAATCCTAATGTGATAAAAAAAGAGATTTGTTTTTCGATAATCATAATTTTACTTTCGAGAGAAATAATTGAGTCGATAATTGAGCGAATAAGTTGCTTTGTTATATACTAGGGGGTATCTCAAAATAAAGTCAGTATTATGAAGCTTTTTGACCATTTTTTAGATTTGGTTGAGCTGAATCACGTTATAAAAAGCCGATCTTTTTTTAATTTTTAGCGTCTCTCTTTTAACACTTTTTAAAATTTAGATTAACAACTGTGGAAATGTCCTGTATCGTAATAATTGTAGAATAACAGCGTATATTTAGAAAATGAACTTACGGAAAGGTGTTTTTAAAAATGATTAAATTATATGGCTCGACGAGTTGTAATTCATGTAGGAAAGCAAAAGCTTGGTTAGAGGAACAAGGTCTGGCCTTTGAAGAAAGGAATATGATCGCTGAACCGCTAACAAAAAGGGAACTTAAAGAAATTCTCGCACTGACTGAAACGGGGACAGAAGAGATCATTGCCACACGGTCGAAAGTATATAATAAGTTTTCTTTTGATTTTAATGATCTTACTTTTAACGAATTAGTAGCGGTTATTGAAGAGAATCCTACGTTACTTAAACGGCCGATTATTATCGATCAAACGAAATTACAGATCGGGTATAACGAAGATGAGATTCATCAATTTATTCCACGTGAAGTGCGTAAGGTTTATTCTAAAAAAATGATGGAAACACTGTTTTATATGGACATGGAAAAACAAAAATTTGCATAGTTTAAGGCTTTGGAGAAATAGAGTAGCCGCTTGAATAAATCAAGCGGAAGGTAAAACCGATTGATCAAAATACTGTGCCCCTCAATTGGAGAGATACAGCTCAAAAGTGAATGATTGAATAGTCGGCTAAGCCGCATCCCCACCAAAAAAGGTGACGGTGCAGTGTCTTTTTCTGCCAAGGTTTCATCAAGGAATAGCAAATGATGAAGGTTGGTGTTACACATTGAAAGGGGCTTATCATGACGACAGATTTTGAAGAAAGAGCCATCGAGACGATGCTGCAGGCGGGAATCAGCATGGCACACATTCAGGCACAAAAAAGAACTATTTTTCAAACGTTGCCTGTAGACAATTATTACAATAAAATTGAAAATAGTGAAGAGCCTAACTTAGAGATTCCGGTGAATAAAATTCTCGCGATGCAAACGACATGGCCTGTAGAGGAGAAGTCGGTTTATGATCTTTTTATGGGGAAAACAAATGATGGAAAAGACGAAGCAGCGTTCAAGGCTCATTTAGTATCGTTGAAGAAATACGGACTTGATTGTCAAATCGCGTTTTATGCCGGAAAGCAGAATCTTGACGGGAATAGACCGATTTGTTTCAATTATTATAAAGAAGATGATTGCTATATCCTGCAAAAAAATGGTGCCCACCGTACAATTGCTGCGAAGATGTTCAATGCGCCAGTCATTTCAGGTATCGTCACTACCTATGAACAAGATGAAAAGAAAAAAAAGCTTTATGAAGATTATGAATCCTTGAAGGAAATTCTGCGGTTAACAGACCTTAAAGGCATGACATTGGATTTCTTTGAAGAAAAAAAGAAATCTCAGAAAAAAATTCCTAAATTTTTTGAATTAAAAGCCCAGTATACTCCAGTTCAGACAGTGGAGTGTACTGGGCTTTTGTTACATATATCCTTCAGCTTCTTTCCGTGTCAGCCAAAAGTGAATGCCGCCAGTGGAGTCTGCCCAGCGATTGGGATTGAAATTTTCCGCAACAACGTATTCACCTACACGGTATACAAAATCCCCATCAACGTATGAAACGGCTTCGTCGTAATCCTCATTGGTGTACATATCCTTGATGGTCAAAACCTTCGCCTTATCACAGCGGCAGCAGGTATTCGTCGCAGAGGTTCTGCGGGCATCAGCTGGGATCAATAATTGTACGATCCGGTAATCAAAGCATTTTTTATAACCGATAAAGGGCCCTTCGGCAGGACAGTAAAGATCAAAAAATTGGGTTCGGTCGTCATGAATAATGCCCGTCAAGTCCGCGTGCTCCAGCATTGCGAAAAATAAATTCGCCCCCGAAATATCTGCTCCTTCCAGGCTGCATCCCTGAAAGTCGGTTCCTTGCAAAGAAGCGTCATGTAATATTGCCTCAGAAAAATCGCAATCAATACATAGACAATTGCTTAAATTCGCCCCAGTTAAATCTGCATTTGAGAAATTCACACGTTCAAAGGTCATATCATGAAAATTTGCCTGCTGCAGCTGACGAAAGGAGTAATCATGATTTTTTAAGATGGCAGTCATTTTACATCGCATCCTTTCTCAGAAGTCTTCTCATCACTATTTTAGCATCCTAGCAGGCGTGAAACTATCTTTTATCTGTTAAATCAATCCAATAAATCTGAACTATTTGGCCATCCTCATGGACAAACGTTTTTTCCAAAACCCCACCATTTTTTTGGATCGTTCGAGCAGATGGAACATTCTCTTCATAACAGGCGACCATGACCTTTTCAAGTCCCAGCATTTTACAATACTCTAAACCTAAACGCAGCATCTCCGTAGCATAGCCGTTTCCACGTTCAGTAGGTCGCACGCCAAAGCCGATATGTCCGCCAAACTCCCGTAAAAATTCATTCAGCTCATGCCGAATATCAATGGTACCGATGATTTTCTGATCCTTTTCCCTCACGGCTAGCAGGGTAGTAGCAACAACCCAATCAGGCGTTACAGTTGTTTTGCTGGATTGCTTGATCAAATGAGTCAGCCAATCGCTGTAACTTTCCATTTCTGTCAGCAAGGAAGAGCCATGTAAGGAATCTTCGCCTAAGGAGAAATGCTCCTGCATATACTCTAGAACTGCCGCTTCATGGTTCTTTTGGGGTGGAATAAGTGAGATCTTTTCCATGGGATTCACCTCTTTTTTTATCTTGCTGCTAGTTTAGCACGGTTCTGTTGAGAGAAGTAGTTCTTTTATACACATAAAAGAGTTTCTTCATTTGGATTTGAAGGATAGAGAACAAATAAAAAGAACGAATCCTCTTTATCTGAAAGAAGAGAATTCGTTCTTTGTTAATCATCGATATAGAAGCCGACAACATTGTACCAATGCCGCTCGTCCTGATACATATGGTAGCGGTCTGTTGAAAAACCAGACAAGGCATAGCCCAGCATCATCAGAATCACCCCGGCACCGATTAAATAGGTCGCGAGTTTTGGTAAAAGAAGTTTGGATTTCATACTTGGACCACCTTTCGTTGGAAAATATTGCGACGAATAATTCCCATCAAGCTGCGGTGCATATTCATGAAGACCGCGCTGAATTTATACGTCAGCCACATACATAAAAGACCGAAGCCGAATAAAAACATGCCTGCACCAAGCTGTGTAACCCCCATAAAGAATGAATCAAATAGAACAAAAGGACTTGTGAAGGCCGCAGCTACGCCGCCGATGATCGTTCCGGCTGATAGACAAGCGCCTGTAAAAGGGATACACCAGATCACGATGTCAATACTCAACAATACCAGAAAGGCCGCTAGTGCCAAACTGCCCCATAAAGGAAACCCTAAGATTAAAAGTGTGATCCATAGCCAACTGAAACGACGAGGTACCTTCACCTCTGTTGGGATACCTGCAGCTTCATAGGCCAACTGTTTTGGATCGCCTAATTTCTTGACAGCGGCCCGTTCAGAGTACCCGTCCTCCATTAAATCTAGAATCATTTCATCGTAATATTCAATCAAGCGATGGACTTCGCTAGGTCTGACTTCGTAAGCTAAATGATTACTTAATTCCTTAATAAACTCTACTCGATTCATTCTTCAACACTCCTTTTAATAAAATTGTGAACGGCTTCTACATCGTTCCATTCCTTTAAAAATTTCTGAATACTGGCAACACCTAAATCTGTCAGATGATAGTACTTTCGCAAACGCCCATTATGGACTTTGGAATAGGTGGAGACTTTTTTGTTGGTCTCCAGTCTTTTTAAGATCGGATATAGTGTTGACTCAGTAATTTCAAGATGGGGATGGATCTCTTTGACGATTTGATAGCCATAGGAATCGATCTCCACTAACGAGGCCAACACACAATACTCAATCAAACCTTTTTTCAATTGACTATCCATCAGCAACACCTCTTTATACGTTATACTATACATTACATAGTATAGAGGGACTATAGGACTTAAGGCGTATTTTCCGATTATTCAAAAAATAGCTACATCAAATGCTTCTTAGTGATATTTCCATGACATTGATAATAGAAAGGATACTGAAAAAGAAGATCAAGCAAGCGTCGTACATGAAAATCACTGATATCGAAAAAAGATTAGATCGTTTTTATAATTTAGAAGGAAAAAGATTTCGATGACGCATAAAATAATTTTAGGTAGAATTAAAACCAGTAAATCGCTTACGATATAGATAAGCCATTCTGTGAGTTAATATCAGCACATACTTCTAAAAGTAAAAAAATATAATTAGTTTTTGCCCCTGCAAAAATCGATTATTAAAACACTTGTAGCAACATATAACCGAGCTTTTTAGTTTTAATAAATTTTTTCATAGACTTTCTCCTTTCTAAGAATAATAGTAATTAGAAAATAGCTATATTCTAGGTTGTAAACATCTGCCTGTTCAATTAGAATTTAATTATCATATACTAGTATGATAATTAAAAATGGAAAAGAGGATACTTGTTTTGTTAGAATTTTTTAAACAACTTTCGTTAATCAAGCGAATTGTCATTGGGATTGTCGTGGGGGCAGTATTAGGGATTTTTCTACCTCAATGGAGCTTCATTGCAATACTAGGTAGTTTGTTTGTCGGGGCGTTGAAAGGGATTGCACCGTTATTAGTATTTGTATTAATCATGTCTTCGGTATCAAAACATCAAGCAAACACTCAAACTTTTATTAAGCCCATCATTTCTTTGTACTTATTTACTACTTTATTAGCAGCAACAGTTGCCGTATTGGCTAGTTATATTTTTCCTTTGACTATTTCTTTACAGGAAGTTTCTGGTTCTCAAGAGGCACCCAAAGCCCTGATCGATGTATTGACGACAATTTTGAATAATATTGTTCAAAATCCGTTACAGGCCATGATCGATGGAAATTACTTAGGGGTTTTATTTTGGTCAGCTTTAATTGGGTTTGCTTTGCGAACACGAAAAAATTCGGTAAAAGAAGTTATTGACGAATTCTCTCAAGCAATCACTGGCGTTGTTCAGTTAGTCATCGCGATGGCGCCCTTTGGTATTGCTGGACTAGTCTTTGATTCGGTCGCTTCAACAGGACTAGTTGGATTAACACAATATGGTCGTCTCCTGTTTCTATTGGTAGGGACCATGCTGGTTGTGGATTTGATTGTATATCCTTTAGTTGCTTTTGTGCTGATTAGGCAAAATCCGTATCCTCTTGTTTGGTTCTGCCTAAAAGAAAGTGCGATTCCGGCATTTTTCACTCGCAGTTCTGCAGCGAATATTCCAATCAACATGATGCTGGCAAAGCGTTTAGGGTTAACTAAAGAATCCTACTCAATTTCGTTGCCATTAGGTGCAACCATCAATATGGGGGGAGCTGCGATTACCATCTCGATAATGACTTTAGCGACGGTTCATACTTTAGGAATTGATGTCCCTTTTAGTCTGACTTTAATGTTATGTGTATTATCAGCTTTGGCTGCTTGCGGTGCATCAGGGATTGCTGGAGGTTCGCTATTATTGATTCCGTTAGCTTGTAGTCTTTTTGGCATATCTAATGATATTGCTATGCAAGTTGTGGGTGTTGGTTTCATTATTGGTGTGATTCAGGATTCTGTTGAGACTGCCGTTAACTCCTCAAATGATTTATTTTTTACTGCGATCGGTGAATTCTCAGATCTGCGTAAACGGGGAGAAAAAGTCGATTTAAAAGAACGATTGTCGGATAAACGGTAGTTTCATTCCTTTCATTTATTAGATTAGTGGACGGATGATAAACTGAATCAAGTTAGACAGGTTAATTAAATCAAAAAACCTTACTAAATGGGCTCTTTGTCAAATAGGACTGAT
>NZ_JXLA01000022.1 GCF_001886185.1 Enterococcus raffinosus
GATTTCGATTCAAGCAAACTGCGAAAAGTAGGACTGGCAAAACACGAACGTTTGGGTAAAAAAAACCGATTTAATTCATAAAATTCTAATCGTTTTGCCATCACTGTGCTATAATGAGAAACAATTATCTGAAGGGAGTTATGCAAATGCGTGGCGTAGTAACGGTTATCGGAAAAGACAAGGTTGGCATCGTCGCTGGTGTCAGTCAAAAATTAGCAGAACAAAAAATTAATATTCTTGATGTTTCTCAAACAATTATGGGGGACTATTTCACAATGATGATGTTAGTAGACCTAACCAATGCTACCGTAGATTTTGAAGGAGCTCGTGAACAACTTCATGAGTTAGGTCAATCATTGGGTGTGAAGATCAGTATTCAAAATCAAGAAATTTTTGACACGATGCATAAATTATAAGGAGGGCTCTTTGTGGAAACCAATCAAATACTGGAAACGATTCGAATGATCGAAGAAGAAAATCTAGATATTCGGACGATTACCATGGGGATATCATTATTGGATTGTATTGATAGCGACAGTGATCGCGCCTGTGAAAAAATCTATCAAAAAATTACGACGAAAGCAAAGGACCTTGTAAAAGTCGGCGAATCGATTGAAGCAGAATATGGGATTCCCATTATCAACAAACGTATTTCGGTTACGCCTATCGGTATTATTGCCGCTGCGACGCCAGATACAGATTACGTGAAATTTGCTAAAACATTAGATAAAGCAGCAAAAGCTGTTGGTGTAAACTTCTTAGGTGGTTTCTCCGCTTTAGTTGAAAAAGGCTATCAGCATGGAGATAAAATTTTGATTGATTCGATTCCTCAAGCGTTAGCAGAGACAGATTTTGTCTGCGCTTCGGTTAATATCGGTTCAACAAGAGCTGGGATCAATATGGACGCTGTTGCACATACTGGTCGTATTGTTAAAGAAACGGCCGAGGCTTCTGATTTAGGCTGTGCGAAGCTAGTTATTTTTGCCAATGCGGTGGAAGACAATCCTTTCATGGCTGGAGCTTTCCACGGGGTTGGAGAAGCTGATTGTGTCATTAATGTTGGTGTCAGCGGTCCAGGAGTAGTGAAACGCGCATTGGAAAAAGTGAAGGGCGAATCCTTCGACGTTGTCGCTGAAGTAGTGAAGCAAACGGCATTCAAAATCACTCGGATGGGGCAAATGGTTGGTAAGATCGCCTCAGAACGGTTAGAAGTTCCATTTGGTATTGTTGACTTATCTTTAGCACCAACACCTGCTGTAGGAGATTCGGTTGCCCATGTACTAGAAGAGATGGGACTAGAAACTGTCGGAACACATGGCACGACGGCAGCTTTGGCATTGCTGAATGACGCAGTGAAAAAAGGCGGGGTCATGGCATGCAATCACGTTGGCGGATTGTCTGGCGCATTTATTCCAGTATCTGAGGATGCAGGAATGATTGATGCTGTGAATAATGGGTCACTGTCGATTGAAAAGCTAGAGGCGATGACCGCGATTTGTTCTGTTGGATTAGACATGATTGCCATCCCTGGATCTACGCCGGCTAGCAGCATCGCAGCGATGATCGCCGATGAAGCAGCGATTGGTGTCATTAACCATAAAACGACCGCCGTCCGAATTATTCCGGCCAAAGGCAAAGAAATTGGTGAAATGGTAGAATTTGGCGGACTGTTAGGGAGAGCGCCTGTTATGGCTGTCAATGCTGCCGCTTCTGAGGACTTTATTGCCCGTGGTGGACGTATTCCCGCACCTATTCATTCATTTAAAAACTAAACATGTAATAAAACGAATTTTATTAAAAACGTTGCATAGAAAAAGTGCAGCGTTTTTTTGTATCAATTTTTTTATAGCAGGCATGAAAACGTTTTGTGTTAGAATGTAATGGATAAAAAAGCAGGAGCAGGTAGATGAAAAATAAGACGTATTTAAAGGCAAGCTTACGTGAAATCATTTATTCCAAAGGACGATTTATCGCGATTGTTCTAATTATTTTACTAGGGACATTACTATATGTGGGAATCAAGGCGACGGGGCCAATCCTGAATCATTCGGCTAGTCAATTTGTGGATAAGCAAGAACTCTCCAATCTTCAGATTGTTTCTACAGGTGGGCTAACCAAGAGGGATGAGGAAGCAGCAGCAGAGATTCCAGATGCAGAGGTGGAGAGTGGCTATCAGCTTTTTTACGCGGATAGCAAAAAGAATCAGGTAGTTAAGCTTTATTCCTACAATAAAAAGAGTCAGCAAAACCAGTTGATCGTAAAATCAGGTCATCTGCCTAAAAAAGAAAACGAAATTGTTTTAGATGAGAAAGCCAAGGAAGAGGGCTACCGTCTGAATCAGACCTATAAAATTGATCAGCCGGATCAATTAAAACGAAAAACGTTTAAAATTGTCGGCTTTGTTCAGTCTCCAATGTATATAAGCACAGAAGAACGAGGCCTATCGAATGTAGGCAAGGGAAATGTTGATTTTTTTGCTTACTTACCGGAAAGCAATTTCTCTAGTGAAATAAAATCAGTTATCTATGTGCGTTTTAAGAATGTACAGGGGAAAGAAACCTATGGGTCAGCCTATGAACAAACAATGGATAAAAACATTGCGGCAAGCGAAAAACTCTTCAAGGATCGACCAGAAGAACGAGCCGCCGAAATTAGAAAAGAGGCTCAAGCTGAATTACTTCCAAAGAAAAATGAAGTGGCTGACGGCTTGGCAAAATTGGCTGAGGGTCAAAAGGAAATCGATCAAGCGAAAGATCAATTAGAACAACAGCAGGCCATGATAGGAACGGAAAGTCCTCAGTTGGCACAGGCGCAAACCGCACTCGAAAACCAGCAAAAAGAGCTGGACAACAACCGCGAACAATTACTTTCTGCACAGAAAAAAATTCGTGAGAATGAACAAGCGATCCACGATTTGAAAACCCCCAGCTATACTTTTGACCAACGGGCAGAGAATCCTGGGTTTCAAGAGTATGGTGACCTTTCGGAGCGAATTGCGGCGATTGCAAATGTTTTTCCGGTCTTCTTCTTTTTTATCGCCGCTTTGATCACTTTTACAACAATGACGCGGATGGTAGAGGAAAATCGTCGAGAAATCGGTACGTTGAAGGCACTTGGGTATTCCCGCTTTGAAATAGCCATCAAATATATTATTTACGCCTTATCGGCTGCGATTATCGGTATTGTTCTAGGTTCGGTGATCGGCACACATACCTTGCCTCGACTTGTTTTTGAGCTTTCAAGTGATCGTTATAATTTTCCAGGTGTGGAGGCCTTTTATTTATCAAGACCGATTGTCCAGGCGACCATTGCTTTTCTGTTTGCTAGTTTAGGTGCAGCGCTGCTTGTACTTATGCGGGAACTCCATGAAAAACCAGCGGAATTATTACAACCAAAGGCACCGAAACCAGGCAAACGAATTTTTCTAGAACGAATCACGCCAATTTGGTCTCGGATGAGCTTTAATTCAAAGGTGAGCTATCGAAATCTGTTTCGTTACAAATCACGCATGATCATGGCAGTGATCGGCATCGCTGGGTGTGCGGCCTTGATGGTTGCAGGCGTCGGCCTAAAGGACTCCTTGAGTTCGGTTGGGGATAAGCAATTTGGTCCAATCATTGATTACGATGCAATCGTGACACTAAAGGATCAGCCAGATCGGGCTGCGGTTGAGAAAATTTTCACGGACAAGGAAAAAATCACCAGTCACTTGGGAATGATGAATCAAACGGTGGAATTAAAGCAGAAAGGACAGGCCAATCAAAAATTGACCATGATGGTGCCAGAGTCTCGTAAAGCGTTTGATCAATATCTTCATTTAAAACAGCAAGAAAAGAAATTTACTTTACCAGAGGAAGGCGCAGTAATCACACAAAAAATAGCCGAGTTATTTGACCTGAAAAAAGGGGATAGTCTGACAGTCTATGATGAGGATCAGCAGCCTTTCAAGATTCGAATCGCGAACATCAGCGACAATTATCTAGGGAATTTCTTGTACCTTTCAAAAGACTATTACCAAAAAGTTCGTGGAACAAGCTTTGCTGTGAACAGTTATCTATTAAAGAGTAAAAAAATGTCCAAATCAGAAGAAGAGGACCTGTCAAAGACACTGCTGAATTCAGAACAGGTGACCAATACTTCTTTCATTTCTACTCAGATTGAAACACAAGAACACTCTATGGATAATTTGGATGGAATCGTTTGGATCTTTGTGGTTTTGTCAGGGTTATTGGCTTTCATCGTATTGTATAACTTGACGAACATTAATGTATCGGAACGTTTACGAGAACTGTCTACGATCAAAGTATTAGGGTTTTATGATCGAGAAGTAACGTCGTATATATTTCGGGAGAACTTTGTTTTCACCATATTGGGAATCCTATTTGGGTATGGTTTAGGGATTATCTTAACGAAGTTTATTTTAGATCAGGCATCGATGGAAACGATCACTTTTCCACTGGTCATCCGTGCAGGTGCCTATCTTTTAGCAGGTGGATTAACGATTCTTTTTTCAGTGATCGTAATGGTTGCTACTCATTTTCGCTTACAGCATATCAATATGATTGACGCACTGAAGTCGAATGAATAAATCCAGAAGAAAAGCGTTGACAAAAATTTGACGCAAGTCTATGCTTTAATCAATAGTTGAATGCAATGAGAAGGACAAAATTTGTTTCCACGCTCACTCTAAGAGAAAGAAGTCATGGCTGGAAGCTTCTGATTGAGCGAAACAAATTACTCCCTTTGAGTGACCGAAAACGGTCCGGCGGATACCCGTTATGTATCTTACGAGCCAAAAAGTGGAAACTTTTTGGGAACTTGGGTGGTAACACGTTTATTCACGTCCCTATTTATAGGGGCGTTTTTTTATTGAAAACCCTTCAGCCCTTTTGTTAAAATTAAAAGGAAAAGGCGGCAATCAGTATTATTTATTGAAAATGCGGATCGGAGTTGAGTTGAATGTCAAAGGAAGTCGAGATTGTTTTACCAGATGGAAGTAAACAAAAGGTGGCAAAAGGCACCACATTGTTCGAGATAAAAAATCAATTGATGGAAGAAGCGGTCGTTGGCAGTATTGACGGCGAGCTTGTTGACTTATCAACTCCAGTCAGTGAAAACGCGGAGCTGGCTTTTTATGATTGTGCTTCAAACGAGGGGACAACGGCCATTTGTCAATTGGTCAGTCTTTTACTACAGGAAGCGATAAAAGCGTGCTATCCAGAGGCGCTCTTTGCAAAAGCTCATCGAGAAGAACAGACGATTTGGGTCGATCTGCGAGTGAAACAACCGCTAAGCGCACTAATCTTGAAGGATCTCGAGCACCATATCAAGAAGCAAATAAAAACAAATAGAACTATTAAAAGTGCGAGAATGACTGTTTCAGAAGCGAAGGAAGTTTTTAAGGACAATGAACTAAAGCTCTCAGCATTAGAAGAATTGGATGCTGAACAAGTGGTCTTTGTCTATTCCTTTGGCAACGTGACGGAATATTTTCTGGAACCGACTGCTTTAGACTTGCCGATGGCTAAATATTTTTCTCTTTTAAAAGTTTCGGGTGCTTATTGGCAAGGAAATCCAGAGAACGAGATGCTTCAGCGTGTTACGGGCGTTGTTTTTTCTGAAAAAGCACAGCTTTTAGCTCACTTAGAATACTTAGAAGAATCTGAAAAACGCAGCCACCAAAAGTTGGGAAAAGAACTCGATCTATTTATGTTCTCAGAAGAAGCGCCAGGGATGCCTTTCTATTTAGAAAATGGCTTAACTATTCGCAATGAATTACAGAAATTTTTGCGGGAGCTGCAGGCGAAGTATGATTATAAAGAGGTTAAGACACCGTTGATCCTGAATCAGCGATTATGGGAGCGTTCAGGACATTGGGATCATTATAAAAACAATATGTATTTCACAAAAGTCGCAGATGAGGATTATGCCTTGAAGCCGATGAATTGTCCGGGACATTGCTTAATCTATAAGGATCGCAAACGATCTTATCGCGATTTACCGATGCGCATGGCTGAATTTGGTCAAGTTCACCGTCACGAATTCAGTGGAGCTTTAAACGGGTTGCTGCGGGTTCGGACCTTCTGTCAAGATGATGCGCACATCTTTGTTCGAAGAAATCAAATCGAGCAAGAAATTGCCTTGGCATTAAAAATCATAGATGAAGTATACAAAATTTTTGGTTTTGAATATGGAGTAGAGTTATCAACGCGTCCCGATGATTTCATGGGCGAGATCGAATTATGGGATGAAGCTGAAGCTTCTCTAGGAAAAGTACTAACTGACCTTGGCTATAAGTACAATATAAATGAGGGAGACGGTACATTTTATGGACCGAAAATCGATATCCATATCAAGGATGCTTTGAATCGAAGCCATCAATGTGCGACAGTCCAATTGGATTTTCAAATGCCGGAAAAATTTGATTTGACTTATGTAGATGAGAACAATCAGGAGGCGCAGCCTGTAATGATTCATCGAGCGGTCTTTGGCTCATTGGATCGTTTCTTAGGAATTTTAATTGAACACTATGCTGGCGCCTTTCCGTTTTGGTTGGCACCAAAACAAGTAGCCCTAATCAGTGTCGCACAGACTCATGAATCAGGAGTAGAGGAATTGTTCCAAGAGTTTCATGCCGCTGGGATTCGCGTGGAGAAGGATCTGAGAAATGAGAAGTTAGGTAAAAAAATCCGCGAAGCTGAATTACGAAAAATTCCTTATATTTTAGTCATTGGGGATAAGGAGTTAACGGAGGATACTTTCGCCGTTCGTAAGCATGGTAGTAACACGGTTAAGCAAATGTCGAAGGCAGCATTTTTAAGTCTGCTTAAGCAGCAGCTGCAGGAGAAAAATCATCAGTATTACTAATAAATACAAGTAACAAGTGCCTAAAAGTCTAGTTTTGTCAACTTTTGGACCCCTTTGAATTAATTTTGAGAAAACGCTGAAGTTCGCTTCAGCGTTTTTTGATGCCTTCTAGGAGCCAACGTGTTTTAAAATGAAAATCCCTCAGCAATTCGTCCGCTCCCCATTGATTGGCCAACATGTCTGTTAATGAGTCAATCACTAGTTTCATGGAAAAATATAAGAAACTAATTTGTTCTTCCGGTGACGGCATGTCAAAGTGATTTTTTTGCAGCAAGTCTTCCCATGCTTCAACTCCATGGTCGGCTTCTGGGCGATAGGAAAATAGATAGCTGTTTTGTGCTAAAAGGACTAATTGACGATAGCGCGTAGTATGTGTATCTAGGTCAACATACAGCAGCAGAAAGGCTTCAATTCCTTGGAAAAAATCTCCCTCTTGACGTGTCATATAGTCGATGATCTCTCCATGGATTTGCCCAGCATAATGGTGAATCAAGTAATCATAAGCATCATTTAAGTCTTCAAAATATTTATAAAAAATCCCTCGTGACATCTGCAGTGCAGTCACAATTTCGCTGACTTTTACTTGGCTAACGGGTTTTTCGTAGAAAATGGTCAATAGCAAATCACGAATTTCCGCTTGTCGTGTTTCCGGTAAGTTTAGAAAAGTTTTTTTCGGCATGGGCTACCTCCCTGACATATCTTAGGTACTTTTTTCTATAGTATAGCATATGAGCAAAATCGGTGACATTTTGTCACCGGAAGAGTATTCTGTTGTCAGAAAGGGTGAATGATATGTTTTTAGCGTGGAAAGAAATTCGCTATGCGAAATTAAGATATGGCTTGATTGTTGGGATCATGATTCTAGTGGGCTATGTGGTGTTCATGTTGTCAGGATTGGCCAACGGTTTAGCAGATGGAAATCGAACAGCCATAGATGATTGGGGGGCATCCTCTATCATATTATCAGAGGACAGCAATAAAATTGCTAATGCTTCTCAGTTACAAAAAACAGATACTAAACGAGTAACAGCGAAAGAAAAAGCAGGAATCGGGATTTATTCTACAGCTGTAGAAAAGAAGAGCGGTGGGGAAAAGACCAACGTTTCAATCTTTGGTACAGCAAGTAACGCATTTGTCGTACCAAAAGTTATAAAGGGCCGACTATATAAAGCCAATGATGAAGCGATCGTATCAGAAAATCTTTTGTCTGAAGGATACAAATTAAATCAAAAGATAAAAGTAAATGATCAAACTCTGAAAATCGTTGGCGTGACAAAAGAAACAACCTATACACTTGCACCAGTAATTTATTTGAATCAAGCAGCATTCAAAACATTGAAATATGGATCTCAGCCAACAGGAAATGAGCCTATTAGTTTGATAGCGACAAAGGGCAAGACATCTATTGAGAATCCATCGGGACAAACAAAATTAGACAAAATGACACCTGAGACGTTTATTGAAAATATCCCAGGATATACCCCAGAAAAATTGACATTAAATACGATGATCTATTTCCTATTTGTTGTCGTGACAGCGATCATTGGTATATTTATGTATGTAATCACGTTGCAAAAAACGGCCATCTTTGGCGTAATGAAGGCTCAAGGAGTGGCGACAAGTTACTTGGTTCGTTCGATCTTAGCGCAGGCCTTTTTAGTTGGTGTGATCGGAGTAGCGATCGCGGTAGGATTAAGTGTTTTGACGAGTTTGGCTTTGCCAAGTGCAATGCCGTTTGCGGTTCACTGGACAGAATGGATACTTTATAGCTTAATTTTGGTAGTCGTTGCGATGATCGGTGGATTGTTCTCAATGCGCACGGTTACCAAGGTTGATCCAGTAACGGCGATTGGAGGGGAATAAGATGAGTGATGTTTTAATGATGGAAAAAATCGTGAAAAAATTTGGACAAGGTCATACAGAAGTGACAGCGTTAAAGAAGGTAGATTTCAATGTGGCACAAGGCGAGTTTGTTAGTGTCATCGGTCCCTCAGGTTCAGGGAAAAGTACCTTTTTAACAATCGCGGGAGGCCTTCAAACACCAACAGAAGGAAAGATTACGATTAATGGCGCAGACTTTAGTCAAATGAATGAAAAGCAACGATCCAAAGCCCGTTTTAAGGAAATTGGTTTTATTTTACAAAGCTCGAATCTAATTCCTTTTTTAAAGGTGAAGGAGCAATTTCAATTAGTAGAAAAAATTGAAAAGGAAAAAAATGCAGCTAAAATCGAAGAACTGTTAAAATCCTTGGATATTTGGGAGCTACGTGAACAATATCCGAAAGCTTTATCTGGGGGCGAACGTCAGCGAGTAGCTATTGCTCGTTCGCTATTCAATGATCCGCAATTAATTTTAGCGGATGAGCCAACTGCCAGTCTAGATTCAGACCACGCTTATGATGTTGTAAAACTATTAGCAAAAGAAACCCACGAACGCAACAAGGCAATTGTGATGGTTACTCATGATGAACGAATGACGCAATGGAGCGATAATGTGTATCAAATGAAAGACGGTGAACTTTTACTAAAACAATAGTTGCCATTTTCCCTGTTTCCTGTGTATGATAGTCAGGTTGACAGTTTTCATTTTAATCATGGACAGAAGTAAAAGATACAAGTTTTAGAAAGCAGGGAATTTATGGATATCTATTTAAAAAAAGCCGCTCTTCATATCGTGGATCGGGAATCTGGCGATCCGATATATAGCCAAAGTGAATTGGACTTGGCAACCGAATATATTCGAGACTACTTAACCAAAAAAATTCAAAAATTATCTTCAGCGCAAACCAAAACAGGCACCTTAGCAGAGGATTCAACCTTTGCTTTGTTAAGCCAACAAGCAGAGCATGATTTCTTACCTGCTAGCGAAAAAATCGTGAATCGTTGGTATGAAGCCTATAAAGAAAGTGAAGAGGCACCTAGCGCCGATGTCTTTGTCGTATTATTTGAAGAAGACACACAATTATATTTAGCCTTTTTGAAGGTGAATTATCATGAGGGCTATACACATCTAGTTGATTCAGACGAGGCAGGTCTAAAGAACGAGTTGATCCTTCATCGTGCATTGCTTTCAAGCAAATCGCAAAAAGCAGATGAGGGAATCGTCGTACATTTAAGTAATTTAAGCTATGAAATGATCGAAAAAAAATATCCTTTTTCTGGTGAAAAGCGCTTGTACTTCTCCACGCAAGTAATCGAAAGTCGTCCAGCGCCATCGTTAGAAGAAAACGTTCGTGTGATCAAAAAAGCTGCCGAAAAAATTGGTGCAAAATTTGAAAATCAAAAGCATGATGTGATCGCTGATGTGAAAGAAGCTGTCTACGATATCGTAGAGGAAAGCGGACAAATTGATGCCAAGGTTGTAGCTCAGAAGGTCTTTAAGGATAATGTTTCAGCACAAATGGCGTTTCAAGAAGAGGTTGTTGAAAAGGGGTACGTAGATCAAGCCCCGCTATTAAAAGACGTTCGAGAAATCACAGAGAAGAAGTACGGCAAACAAAAGTTGAAGCTGTCTAACGGAATTGAGTTGATTGTTCCATTGGATGTTTATCGTAATCCCGAACTAATCGAGTTTGTTAATAATCCTGACGGAACAATTTCTGTAACGATCAAGAATGTTGATGAAGTCATCAACCGCCTGTAAAATGGCGGTTGTTTTTTATGAGCAAGAAAATCGAAAATTGAGCTGGTTCAAAGAATCAGCTAAAATAGAGAAAATGAGTGGAGGGACAAGATGGACGCATATCAAGAGTTTTTTCGTATTGGACAATATACCGACAACGAGGCGATGACAGGCTGTACCGTCATTCTTTGTGAGGATGGTGTTACAGGCGGTGTTTCGGTTCGCGGCGGTTCACCGAACACACGGGATACCGATGCACTGAAATCAGAGAATAATCGGAAGTTTGTTCACGGGGTGACGCTGTCTGGGGGCAGCGCTTTTGGCTTAGCAGCAAATGCTGGCGTCGTAGATTTTTTAGAGGAAAAGCATATCGGAAGGGATATGGAAATTACTTTTGTTCCTAATGTGGTAGGAGCAAGTCTTTTTGATTTACGGATTGGCCGTTCTGATGTTCGACCAAACTACCAAGCTGGACGCAGCGCCTGCGAGGCCGCATTTAAAAAACAACCTTTTCAAGCGGGAAATTATGGTGCTGGAACAGGCTGTACGGTGGGGACGATCAATGGGTCTCAAAATGCGATGAAAGGCGGTATCGGTCTTCATACAATGCAACATGGCAATTTGTGGGTAACTGCCGTAATCGCTGTTAACGCTGTAGGAGATGTTTTTGATGAGCAAGTAGGAAAAATTATTGCTGGCGCTCGAAAAGTGGGAGAGACAAGAATCGGTTTTTCAGAAGAACTCTTTCTTGAACATTATCAGAATGAAGCTGCTCTGTTTGATGGCAATACAGTGATTGGTTGTGTGATGACGAATGCGACGTTCCCAAAAGCAAAAATGAACAAGCTAGCTGACATCAGTCACAATGGAATTGCGCGAGCAATACGTCCGTCCCACACAACTTATGATGGAGATACTCTTTTTGTGTTAGGTGCAAATCAAATCGAAGCCAGCTTTGAAGCTGTATCTATCCTTGCAGTCGAAGCGGTTCGTCAGGCGATTGTAAAAGGTACCAAGGCTTCAGATACGTATCAGGAGTATTTAAGCTATAAAGACCTATAGAAAAAGTCATTGCCGAACGGCAATGACTTTTTTTAGATATTTAAAAAAGACTAGCCAAGTTTCAGCTAGTCAATGGGGAAGAATGGCTTATTGTACGCGAGGTTCAGATTCTAAGTTGTCTCCGATTTTATCGGCTTGATTACTCATTGCGTTTTTCGCACGATTCGTTTGTTTTGATGCAAATTTCCCAGTTGTTTGTGCAGCGCTAGTTACTTTATCTTGAACCGTTTCGCTGTCTTCTTCATATTCTTCACGTGTTTTGATATCTACAACGTTCACGTTTACTTCAATGACATCAAGATGAGTCATTTTATCTACTTGTTCAGAAATCAATTTTTTCATTTCATCATAAATGTTTTCGATGTCTTTGCCGTATTCAACAACTACATCCATATCAACGGCTACTTGCTTTTTACCGACTTCAGTGCTGATACCAGAAGTTACATCATCACTGTTAACTAATTTGTCTTTGATGTTAGAGAAGAAACCGCCGTCTACGGTTAATAAACCATCGACGTGTTCTAAAGCAATACCGATGATTTTTTGAATGACCTTATCTTCGTAAGTTAATTCACCTTTAACTTCTTTTTTTGGTTCTGTTGGTTTGATTGTTGTGTTTTCCATAATTTTTCTCCTCCTGAGTGTGTTAGTGTATAAACTTTTTCAAAAAGAAAAAGTTATTCCAAAGCTGATTCATTCCTATTTCTTTAAATAGTCATCTAAAATATGATTGTTTTTTAGGTAAATGCCGAGAGCAACACCGATAACTGTAATCAAAATTAGTAAAATCGTTTTAAAAAAGCCGATGGTAAAGAATAGTACAGCTAAGATAAAACCGAGAATACCGAAGATTGCAGGTAGCTTGTCTCGTGTTAAAAATTCTTGCATCGCTATTCCTCCTATTCTACTCGTGGCTCTGTTCGTGTCACCGTTGTTTCTGTTGGTGTTGGCTCAAGTGCTTGAAGTTTTACCTTAATAGAAACTTTTTCATCAGCCCCCACTAATTGCTTGATTTTTGTTTCCACGTTTTTAGCCCAACGATCTGTTTGACCGACTAAACCAGATGTTTTTTTCAACTGACCGCGAACATTCACTTTAATTTTATTTTTCGTCGCTGCTACATTTACTTTGGGATTATCCATAAAGTCTTCCTGTTTGATACTTGTCCGGACATACCCTTCAATCGCACGCTTGTCTAAAGCTAGTTTTCCACGTTCTTCCTGTAAAACGAACTTGGTCACTCTCTTTGGATAAAACAGGATGATGAAAATCCCGATTACCGTTAAAATTGCTAAAGCTGCTGCAACCCAGAATAAATAAATCTGAGCATAATTATTCGTTAACACGAACTGTTGCAGGGCACTTAGGTCTAACGGATTTGAAGCGATAAAGTAATAGATTGCTACGACGGATAGAAAAATAGAAAGTAAAACCAATGAGAAAATAATTAAAATGGTTTTAAGAAATTTGTTCATACCGTACCTCCTCACTTCACTATTATTTAACTGTTTACAGTAAAATAATAGAATCTTATTGCTTTTTTGTAAAAAAATCTGCTTATCATCAGATTAAAAAAATCTTTTTTATATAGGTTAATAGAGAATAAGGCAAAGAATAATAATCTTTTCGACCATTTTTCGGTTTTTTTATACTTGGAGAAAAAAATGATAGAGCAATTTTTTTGCGAAAAAAAAAGAAGTGTGCTAGAAATTGTGCACACTTCTTTTTAAGTAATTAATTAACGATCCTTCCATTTTCGGTATCGTCGATAAAGACTCTCGACAATTAGGAAGAGAATGGAGAGGGCTGCGACAGAATAACCAAAGATTCCTAAATCAGAAATAAAGGTATTCCCTTCAGAAGAGGTTTGAACAAGTATCGATGAACCGATTACTAAAGCGGAAAGGATCAGACCGATCACTAACCGATTAACCATTGCTTCCGCACGCTCTAATAGGTTCCGTTGATTTTTCAATTCTAAATTCAATTTTCCTTTGCCTTTTCCAAAGGTGTCTAGAGCATTTAAGGCGTGACTTGGAATTTTAGGTAAGGCTTTTAATGTTGTGAGATAATCCAATCCCGTTTCTTGTAACTCATCTTTCAAGTTCAGCTGTTGGAGAAAGTATTTTTGAGCGAACGGCGCAACGACTTCAAATAAGGACAAATCTGGATTAAGATCCTCAATCACTCCTTCGAGCGTACCAAAGGCTTTGATCAGCATGGTGACCGAGTCATCGATCTGTAGGTTATTCTCATGACAAATAATGACGACCTGAGAAAAAACTTTTTGTAAATCAATTTCTTTAACTGGTAAGTTCAAATATCGATTTAAAAAATCATCCAGTTCATAGGTAAATTTCTCTTCGTCAAAGCTGCCGACCTGTTTGCAGATTGCGTGAACCGCGTTCGTGATCCGTTGATTATCTTTGCTATAGATCGCAATAATCGTGTTGCTCATTTTTGCCTGCATTTCACGATTGATCGTGCCCATCATACCAAAATCAATAAAGTTCAGACGGAAAGGGCGGAGTTTTTCGTTTTTTGCATACGTAAATTCATATGGAAAGCGCCCCATTTTCCCCTGGCGGTTCTTTGTTTTCATTTGCTGATCTTTTTGATTTTCTTCCTTGCTCATTAATTGCAGCAAAATATTGCCAGGATGAGGATCGGCGTGAAAGAATCCGTCTTCGAATACTTCCTTCATAAAATGTTCTATCAGCAATTCACTGATTGTCTTTTTTAGTTCTTTATATGTCGTTTCGCCATGTGCAACTTTAGCATCCTCGGCACTGATTAATTCCTTTAAATTGTTGCCAGGCATTAATTCCATGACAATGACTTTTTTTGTGGAGTAAGCAGGGACCATTTGAGGAGACCGAATTTCTTTCCAACCATTATTCAAACGATAAAATTCTTCTGCTAGAACTAATTCTTTTTTGAAGTCTAACTCATTTTGTAGAGATTCACGGATTTCCTTCAAAATGTTTTTTAGATCAATGACTTTACTTTCCGGTACCCAATTAGCAATTGGAATGGCTTTTTCAAATAAAGACAAATCCAACTCAATTTCGGAGGCGATCCCCGGATGCTGGACTTTCACGACGACCTTCTGACCGTTTTTCAATCGTGCGTGATGTGCCTGGGCAATTGAGGCTGAGGCGAAGGGTTGTTCATCAAAATTGTCAAAAATCTCGGTTAAAGGGAGCTCTAGTTCTTTTTCAACAAGCGATTTAACGGATTCAAAGGAATCTGTTTTCACATCATCCTGCAGCTTGCGTAATTCCTTAGTGAAAGCCAGTGTAAAAATATCTGTACGAACAGACATCATTTGTCCAACTTTAATGAAGGTAGGCCCGAGTTCCTCAAAGGCTTTTCGGACTTCTTCAGGATTCTTTTGCTGAGTAATGTTTTTAACGACGCTGTAATGGTTAACGATTTTTACGATTTGACGCAAACGCGCCGCTTTAGATTGTTTCCCCATCGTTAACACCTCCCACATTTAGGATTGATAGTTAATAGTATGCTTCTATCTTACAAGAGAACTTTCCTAGTTACAAATACCCCTCTGTTTCTTTTGTAGAAGCAGAGGGGGAAGATTAATGATTGGTCACTACTTGAATGACTTGCATAATGCAATAGGTGATTCCCGCAGCAATTACAGGACCTGCAGCGACCCCTTTGAGGAAGACAACGCCCATGATTGTACCAAAAACTAAAGCGACAGTAACTTCTGGGGATTGATTGATCAGTCCCACTCCTTTTGAAGATAAGACAGCGACTAACACACCGCAGATTGTAGCGACCCAGCCGAGAGGAGACTTTAATGTGTTCAGTAAATCTTTCAAAACGATGTCACCAGTGGCGATCGGAACTAAGATGGTCGCCGAGATCAGGGTAACGCCCCAATTGATCCCCTGCTTGTTTAAAAGGGATAAAAATTTATCTGAATGGGGAATTAGTTTTAAAAGTAAAATCGCTAGGGTCGCGATCAATAAACTTTGATTTTTTGCGATAAACGCAATCAGTAAAATAACTCCTAAAAAAAGCCAGCTTTCCATTTCTTCACACCTTCTATGATCCTGCAATTTTCTCAGAAATAAACTAGTCATAGCTTCCAAGAAATAGGTAAATTTTTCAACGTATCTACTATACAAGATTATTCAGGAAGTTGCGACTTTTTTCCAAAGCCACTTTAGTGTAAGCTTTTAATGGAAAGGGGGAAGCAAATGAAGATAGGATTACGTACAATAAAAACAGCCGTTGCAGCACCGATTGCTTTATTATTAGCTAGTGGATTACATCTGGAATCGGCTGCTTCGGCTGCAATTATTACGATTTTGACAGTAACAAATACGAAACGTTCTACTGCTAAGACAGCTTTGAATCGGCTTTTTTCTTTGACCTTGGCGACATTGATTGCGGCAGTCTGTTTTTCGCTTTTAGGGTTTCATCCAATAGTCTTTGGTTTCTATTTACTAGTATTCATCCCATTATCGATTCGCTTTGATTTAGCGGAAGGAATAGCGGTTAGCTCGGTTCTGATCACCCATTATCTGGTTGCTGGAGAGATGCCTATAAGCCTGATTATCAATGAATACCTGCTGATGATCCTTGGTGTCGGTTGTGCGTTAGTAGCCAATCTGTATATGCCTAATACAGAGAAGAAGATTCAAGAAGATCAGATGGTGGTAGAGGTTTCGATGAAAAAGATGTTGGGGCAAATGTCTGCATATTTGAATCAGCCGGCGAAAGAAGAAGAACTACGCCACGAGTGCTTAACTTTGCGGGACTTCGTTCGGGAAGCGCAAGTTCGCGCGCAGGAATTCGAAGAAAACCGCTTCTTTTCTGGTAATAGTTATTATTTCGAATATTTTGCGATGCGCCGTTTGCAGCTACGTGTACTCGCAGACATGCTACAAATTCTAAATCGGTTGGACGCTGCCCCTGAAGATGTTCAGGAATTAAGGGAATTATTTGAATTTACCTCACGAACTTTAGCTGAGGAAAATGACGGTTCTGAAATTTTAACGAAAATTGCTGAGACAGATCAGCGGTATCAGCAAAAACAATTACCGGAAAGCCGTCAGGCTTTTGAAGAGCGCGCGATGCTTTTTCAGCTCTTTCAACTTTTTCAAGATTTTATTGAAATTAAAGCCGGCTTTAATCGGAAAAAGTAATGAGAAAGAATCAGTCTTTTGTCCCATGTAAACGGTTGATAAATTCTTTATGATAAAGATAAGAAAAATAGATAAGGGGTATAAAAAATGAAAAGAGTGGTTATTGGGTTAATTTTAGTTGGGGCTGCGTTAGTAAGTATAAGCAGTATGTTTTTTCATAATCGAATGAGTAACGAGACCTTCACGACAACAAAAGCTGTGAACAAATTAGTTGTGGACGATCGTAATATGCCGATTGATGTTGTGGGTGTTTCTGGAAACAAGACACGGATCAGTTATAAGAAAAGCCGAGATATCAAATATCGAATCAAACAAACAAGCAATTCTCTGCATTTAGAACGTAAAAGAACGATAGGGTTTAATTTTAGCTTCTTCAATCTTGGGAACAGTAATCCAAGAGTAACCATCGAAATTCCGAGAGCGAAGCTCAAGGACTTACAGGTTGAAACATCTAACGGTAAGATTTCGACAGAGAATTTGTCTCTGGACAATCTCGATTTGGAAACAAGCAATAGCAAGATGATTATCAATGATGTTGATGCGCATTCTGTTGATGCAGAAACCAGTAATGGAAAACTAGAGCTCGCGCAAATGAAATTTGAGGACGGCTCTTTTGAAACCAGCAATAGTAAAATGAGTTTGCACAATCTGGAGTTTAGAGAAGGCGAATTTCAAACTTCAAATGGCAAAATTGACTTGATGGATTTGAAGCCGACGGAGTCTTTATCGCTTAAAACAAGCAACTCAAAAATAAACGGAACGATCATTGGAAGCAAAGAGGATTTTGCAACGGACGCTAAGACAAGCAATGCCTCGAATAATTTAGACAATCGTGATAGCGGCTCAAAGGAGTTAGAAGTGAGAACCAGCAATGGAGATATTGAAATTGCCTTTGTTCGATAGTCAGTTTTCTTAAGGGGAGGAGACCTAATGGCTACTAAGAAATTAAGTAAAATATTGCTGCTCATCTATTCATTGTTGCTGATCTGGATTTTGTTGTTCAAACTATCCTTGTCTTTTTCAGAAATTACCGAAAGTTTGGCCCATCCCATGAGATCCATTAATCTTATCCCTTTTCAAGATTCGATGATCGTTAATGGAAAGGTTGCATTAAATGAGATCCTGTTAAATGCAGTCATATTTGCGCCATTAGGTGTTCTTCTAGGCATTTCAGCAAAAAATTGGTCCTTCTTAAGGAAAATTGGTTTTATTTTCTTGTTTTCATTTGTCATAGAAATGCTGCAGTTTATTTTGGGGATTGGTGCGACGGATGCTACAGATTTATTGATGAATTTTGTTGGCGGCTTTTTAGGACTCATTTTCTACCAGGGGCTAAAACAGGTTATTCCAGAGACGAAATTAGATAAACGACTGATCGTAATCGGGACAATAGCAGGTATTTTCTGTCTAGGAGTAATTCTGTTATTGATTTTTGGCAATCGTTAGGCGTATAAGAAAGGGAGTGGTGACAAAAAAACTTGTCACTACTCCCTTTTCTGTATAAACGGTGTTCTAGAGAATCTTCTATTTTTTTTGCAGGATGTTTGTCTTTCGTTGAAAGCGCCAAACTAAAATTGTTTCCGAAATAGCCAAATACAGGAATAATCCCGCAATGATTAAAACGGCATCTGTTCCAAACCTTCGATAAGAAAATACAGACAAAATTGCTCCTGCGATAAAGGCCAAGACGACTAAAAGAAAATGGATGAAACCGGTTTTAGCTGCTTGATCCTTCGTGCTTAAATAGTCGTAAAGATTTGTTGCCACTCCTTTAAGGTTTCCTGTAGTGAACAGATTCGTGTAAGCAAGTCCATTGATTTTATCAAAGGACACCCACTGGATTGCGGCAGTAAAAGCAATAATGATTGTGATGACTGCAGGGTGTGGTTGTAAGACCTGTAGGCTGATAACAAAAAAGACAATCGCTTCGAAATAAAGCAAGAACAAACGCCAAAAATGTTTTTCTTTTCTTTTAAAGTAATCAATTAAGAACTTTGCTAAAAGAATACCCATAAAAAAGAATAAAGTGGAAAGCAATTTTTTTCCAACCATATTCCACTGTCGCTCATAGGCTTGAATGATCGCTAAAATTAAGTTCCCAGTTTGAGCAGAAGCGAAAGCTTCATAACGAATATAAGTATAGCTATCAACCATCCCACCAATAAAAGTCAGCACTAGTCCTACGGAACGATTCTCATGAAAACTATTCTCCATCTATGATTCATCTCTTTTCGCTGACTATCTTACCATATTTTTCAGAAAACCGTTAATCAGTTTCACGATTGCTTCGAAATGATAGGACAAGAATCTGCGTCTCCATGATAACTCGTACAAAAAATAGTGGATTACCATGATTTGGGAATAATTCTTCAGTATATAAACAAGAAACGGGTGAAAATCTACATGAAGTTTTCATAAGAAAACTTTAAAACTTTCCTCTTTTTCTTTAGCAAAAGCAAATAATTGCTTCTTCTTTTATTTTATAATTCGGATTATTGTCGCTGAACCTTGTTTATAGTAGTAGCTATTGTGAAAAGCATAGGATTTTACGAACGGTTGGGTAAAAATTTACTGAAGTAACAAGTTGTTCACAAGGTGCTACTTTTTTATAAAGAATGTGTTAGAATGAAAATGCTTTTTATCCTGTGAACGTGAAGGGAATTGAGAACACACCATGCCTGTAAAAAAAAGGACACCATGGTTAGAGGCATTTTACGCGGCATTGCCGCTTTGTTTGAGTTATATTCCGGTTGGCTTGGCCTGTGGCATGTTGCTGCAAAAAGCGGGATTTAACATCCTATTAACTGTCTTACTTTCGATGCTTGTTTTCTCTGGAGGCGCACAATTTTTAGTCGTCTCAATGATAAGTGTGCATGCGTCATTTGTGTCCACAATCTTAATGGTTTTTTTCTTGGAGCTGCGTTATGCATTACTGGGCTCCAGTTTGTCACAATTTTTTAAAAAGGAAAAGCGATCATTTATTGCACTGTTTTCTCAGTCAATGAATGACGAGAATTATGCGGTAAATTATTTAAAATATTCTACTGATCCTGAATGGAATCGAAAAAAAGCTTTGTTTGTCAATTGGTTTTCAATGGCTTCGTGGACAGCCAGTACCGTAGTAGGCAATATTTTTGGTTCTGTGATCCATGTGGATACAGAATTGGTTCATTTTGCCTTAACAGCAATGTTTATCTTTATGTTTATGATGCAGTTGAACAATGGTCTTTTACTTGTTACTGGTTTGTTATCTGGCGGTTTGGCAGTCATTTTTATGTTAGTAATCAAAAATACTTTTGGTTTGATTTTGGCGACATTATTAGCTTCGTTCACTGGTTATCTTATCGAGCGGTTTCGTAAAACTGCTGATAAGAAAAATGATGGACCGGACCATTATGATTTGACTGGCGAGGAGGTCCACCATGAGTAATACTTCATTGCTTTTGTTAATTCTTTGCCTATTTGGGGCATCCTATTTACCGAGACTTTTTCCAATGCTATATTTTTCGCAACGACAAGTGCCTCAGTGGTTTAGTGATTGGATGAAATATGTGCCGATCTCATTGTTTGCGGCATTAGTCTTTAAGGATGTATTTATCAGTAATAATAGCTTTGATTTGATTGGCAATACTCGAATCATTGCAATGTTTTTAGTGGCTGGTGTTGCCTATAAGACTCGCTCGATGGCTATTTCAGTGATTACCGGTTTAGCCGCTGTGTTTTTATTATCGATGCTTTAAAAAATAGACATCCTTAAATGGATGTCTATTTTTTAATTTTGATATTCAGCAATTGGCCGATAAGTTAAGACCTGCATTTTTCGGTAAAAATCAGCTGGTAGATTTTTCCACGATTCCAAAAGATTGTGGAAAAAACCTCCTTCAGCATTAATAATGTATTCGTTTAATAAAAGACCAAAAGATTTTTTTGGTTTTTCTTTGACTAATTTTTCATAAAACTCAGTTGCTTGCTCTGGATTATCAGCGACAAAAAGAGTATTGACTTCAACATAAGCGCCTTCGATGTTTTGTGTTTCTTCGACAAAATAGACTGATTTAGTAATTTTTTGTCCCTCCATCATATGAGTCATCCTTTCTTATAAGTTACTCATAGCATACAAAACAAATATTAACTAACTGTGAATTTTAAGCCGCTTCGACTCAAATAATTATGAATTTTTTGGGTTATTTGGCAAAAATATTTTAAAAACACTTCCTTGATTGAGGGAACTGTTGACTTTTATTGTTCCTTGGTGTAGCTCGATGATTTGTTTTGCTAAAGCTAAGCCTAAACCATTGCCTTTGGTTTTTCGACTCGTATCACTTTGGTAAAACTTATCAAAAATGCGACTCGACACCTCGTTGGTCATACCGATCCCTTCATCACTGAGAGTGATTACTTTCCCATCTTCTACATCGCTTAAATGAACATGGATGCTACTATTTTTTTGACTATATTTAATGGCGTTATCCATTAAATTCAGCCACACTTGGTAAAGAAATTCTTCATTTCCATTGTAAATCGTATGAGGCAAATCTAAATCCAATGTTAGATTTAACTGCTCCCACTTCGGCTGAAGGAATAGGATGACTTCACGAATTTGTTCGTCTAATCGAAAGTGTTGAAAATCTAATCCCAAGCCTTGATTTTCAAGTTTGCTAAGCTTCAATATGTTATCTGTCAAATGTGTCAGCTGCTGAGTGCCATCTAGCATGCGTTCCAAATAATTTTGACGTTCTTCCTTAGATAAAGAGTCGTCTTGCAACAGCTGTACGTATCCTTTGATTGTAGCAATAGGTGTTTTAAATTCGTGAGAGACGGTAGAAACAAAATCATTTCGTAAGGTTTCAATGCTGCTGAGTTCTTTTACCATAACGTTAAAATCATGATAGAGTTCCTTCACATCCTCCATTTGCTGTTGTTCATCTAATTGGATTGCGAAGTCGCCCTTTGACACTTTACTCATGGCTTGTCTCAAATCACCGATAGGCTGCAAAATACGTTTGCCGACAAAGAATGAAAGGGCAGCACCAATCACTAAACTCAAAAAAATGATGAAATAAAATGGAAAAAGGTGACCTTCTCGCTCGGGGGCTAGCAGCTGATAGTGATTGACCGTAAAAAGCAGACCCACGAAAACAGACAGAACGATGACCATCATTAAAAAGGTAATTGCGACAAAGTAAATCCATAATTGGGAAAACAATTTTTTTCTCATGTGTGGATGACCGCCTTATAGCCTAGCCCGCGAATGGTCTCAATCGAAAAATTAGGATTTGTTTCTAAACGCGTACGAAGCCGTTTGATGTGAACATCAATCGTTCGTTCATCAGTATCCGAATCTAGCCCCCAAATTTCATCCATTAATTGTTGCCGAGTAAAAATTTTATTGGGGTAGGCAAGTAGTTTATAAAGAAGCAAAAATTCTTTCTGTGGTAACGTTTCAGTTAGTGAGGGTGTTTTAATTTGATAGGTTTCCTGATCAAGACGGGTATCACCAATGGTCAACTCTTTCGTATGAACAATTTGTGCTCGCCTTAATAAGGCGTCGACACGTAAAAGCATCTCATTTACATCAATCGGCTTTACCATATAATCGTCAATACCGATCTTAAAGCCGCGTTTCTTATCTTCAAAAGAATCTTTTGCCGTGATAAAAAGAATCGGAAGATCATAGTCTGCTTCTCGCAAACTTTCAGCCAATTCATAGCCATCCATGTCAGGCATCATGATGTCACTGATGATTAGGTCTATAAATTGTTTGTCCAAAATATCTAAGGCTTCTATGCCGTTCATCGCACGAAAAACTTCAAAGCGTTCGTTTTTTAAAGCGGATTGATAAAGTAAGGATAAGTTTTCATCATCTTCCACGATAAGTATTCGATTCATTTGCGTTGCCCTCCCTTTTGCTTAATAATAGTATCAAATCACTGTGAACCTAGTATGAATTTTTGTTCATTTTGAGTTAATAATGCCATGCTATCTTGGCAAAGTAAACTAAGAGAAAAAGGGTGACGCAATGTTAGAGTTAAAGGATATAAAAAAATATTATCATGTGGGGGATACCACCACGAAAGCTTTAGATGGTGTATCTGTCGCATTTCGTCGACAGGAGTTTGTCGCGATTCTAGGTGCCAGCGGTTCTGGTAAGACCACTATGTTGAATGTAATCGGGGGATTAGATAACTATGACTCAGGGGACATGGTGATCGATGGGAAATCGACGAAAACATTTAAGGATTCAGATTGGGATGCTTACCGAAATAATTCTATTGGCTTTGTTTTTCAAAGCTATAATTTAATCAGTCATTTGGGTATTATTGATAATGTGGAACTTGGAATGACCTTGAGTGGCGTTTCGAAAGAAGAAAAGAAACAACGGGCTGAAGATGCGCTGAGACGTGTCGGCTTAGAGGATCACATGCATAAGAAGCCTAATCAGCTTTCTGGCGGACAAATGCAGCGGGTCGCGATTGCACGAGCATTAGCCAACAATCCAGACATTTTACTTTGTGATGAGCCTACTGGTGCATTGGACACAGAAACCAGTGTACAAATTATGAA
Source organism: Enterococcus raffinosus (assembly GCF_001886185.1). Lineage (GTDB taxonomy): Bacteria > Bacillota > Bacilli > Lactobacillales > Enterococcaceae > Enterococcus_A > Enterococcus_A raffinosus. Next base: position 23,293 of record NZ_JXLA01000022.1, read on the forward strand.
TTTGATCCAAGAGTTATCAAAGGAAAAATTGGTTATTATGGTAACCCACAATCCTGAATTGGCAAGTAAATATGCGGACCGTACCATTCGATTTTCTGATGGTCGGATTATGGATGACTCTCATCCTCATATTGAAGGGAAAAAAGGTGAACAATTTCAGCTAAAACGCACGAAAATGAAATTCATGACTGCCTTGAAGCTTTCCTTTAATAACTTGCGGACGAAAAAGGGACGGACCTTCTTAACAGCCTTCGCTTCAAGTATTGGAATCATCAGCATCGGGATCGTCCTATCTCTATCAAGCGGCTTCCAAAAGCAAATTGATAGTACCCAAGCCGAAACGATGGCGAAGTATCCAATCACAATCTCAAAAACAACCACTGATCAAACAGCCAATCGAAATCAAGCGCTGGGGTCGGAAAAAGCCAGTGGGGCAAGTAAAGAAAATAAGAACAATATTGTTGCGAAAATTAGTGATGAGGATAAGGCGCAGCATACAAATAAAATTAATCAAGACTATGTAGATTACATTAATGATATAGATCCTAAGCTGAGCAATAATATCGGGTTTACTCGTGTTGTGGGAATGAATCTTCTGCGCGATGTAGACGGCGATGTAAAACCAGTAAAATTATCGAACGAAGCACCTGACAGTGGTCCTTCGATGATGAGTGCGATGTCTAGTATGACAGGAATGGGCGTTTCCTCTTTTCCAACACAGTTAGATAAGAATTCAGGGAATTTCTTAGAGGACAACTACAAGCTTTTGTCAGGAGCTTATCCAAAAAGCGATACAGATGTTGTATTAATTGTGGATGCGAATAACAGCACCAATATCAACTCATTGAAGAATCTAGGCTTTGATGTCAAAGATGGCGAGAAAATTGATTTCGATAAAATCGTGGGAACGGAATTTAAGCTGATTAATAATAATGAGTATTACACGAAACTTCCAACAGGCAATTTTATTCCCAACAATGATTACAAAGCGATGTATGATAATGCCAATAATGATACGCTGAAAATCTCTGGTATTTTACGAGTAAAACAATCTTCAACGATGAATCTTTTAGCACCGGGGATTGCTTATAGTAATGAGCTAACCTCGAAAATCGTAAAAGACAATGAGAACTCAGAAATTGTTAAAGCGCAAAAAGAGACCGATACAAACGTTATGACGAACGAGAAATTAGATGATACAACGAAAGATAGTACAATTGCTTTTCTAGGTGGAAGCAGCATTCCAAGCAGTATTATGATTTATCCGAATAATTATAAGGATAAGGAACAAATTTTGAGTTATTTGGATGACTATAATAAAGGCAAGAAAAAAGAAGATAAAATCATCTATACTGACTTAGCAGGAACAATGACAGAGTTAACCGGGGGATTGATGGATGCCATCACGTATGTCTTGGTAGCTTTCGCTGGTATTTCATTGGTAACCAGCATGATCATGATTGGGATCATAACGTATACTTCAGTAATTGAGCGGACGAAAGAAATTGGTGTATTAAAAGCTTTAGGAGCGCGGAAAAAGGATATTACACGTGTATTTGATGCAGAGACCTGTATTTTAGGAGTTGCCTCAGGAACACTGGGTGTCGTCATTGCTTATCTAGCGACATTCCCTATCAACGCGATTTTATACAACATGACTGAATTAAAGAATGTTGCCCAATTGAATCCCGTTCATGGAATTATCTTGATTGTTGTTTCAACAGTCTTGACGATGATTGGCGGACATATCCCGGCAAGAATGGCAGCGAAAAAAGATGCTGCAATTGCTTTACGAGCTGAATAGAAAAAGAAGGAATGCCAAGATTAAGGCATTCCTTCTTTTGATTTTATCCGATAAAAAAATAATTGATTACTGCCAGAGCAATAAAACCTAAGGCAATCAGTCCACAGACAAAGAGATGAAGGCGTTTATTCATCAAGGCAACGGCAATAAATTCTCTTAGAAACGCATTCGGCAAATAATAGCGTGCGGTTTTTGAACCGATTCCGTCGATTTTTAAGCCAACCTCTTCAGCATACATCCCTGCACGGAAAATATGGTAATTGTTAGAAGTGAAGATCGCGTGATAGCCTGACGGGTTTTCCCGTTCCATAATTTCTTTACTGAAACGCATATTTTCAAGCGTATTCGTTGATTGAGCCTCCATTAGGATATCTTCATCTGGAATTCCTTGCTCCAAAGCATATTCACGCATAGCCTGTGCTTCCGGAATTTTTTCATCCGGCCCTTGTCCACCGGACATTAAAAGCTGCGGCGGCGATAACGTCTCTTCGCTTTGCTTTTTATAAAATTGAATGGCTCGGTCGATCCGTTTTGCTAATAAAGGAGTAACCTTTTCACCACCAATTAAACCAGCACCTAAAACAACGATATAATCTTGATTGAATTTTGGTTGATTAAATTGATAAATGATAGAGATGGATAAAAAGTTCCAAAAGACAACAAAAAAATAAAAAGCAATGGTGGTAGGAATGGATAATAAAATGACTGACCAGTTTGGTAGAATTTTCGGTCCATAAATTTGCATGACTATCAGTGCAATAATTGCCAATGCTAAGATTAATGTTAACAAATTCGGCAGTCTTCGCGATTCATGTCGGAGAACAATAAAACTATTCCCAATCAAAAAAATAATCGCCGCATATAAGCCAAATAGAATAACAATTAAGAAAAGGACAGCTAATATGGCAAGAATTCCCGCGCCAATCAGTGAGCCATTTGTAGCTGTAACAATAGCGACATAGCCCATAAAGCTAATGAGCATTAAGTTAAACAACCACCCGTTTCTTAAGCGACATTTTTCTTTAAAGTAGAAATAGCAGAATAGTAAAAGAAAAAATAATGGAATTAAAATAAAGAATGTCCGATTTTGTATTTCAAGGATACAAAAATATAAGAGCATAAAAATCCCCGTCCAAATAAGAAATCGACTTAGCCGCTTTCCTTTGAAACGAATCCACAAGCCAATTAGTACAATAAAATAAAGAGCCATAGCAATAAAATCTCTTTGCATGCCCAAGTGTATCACGCCTTTCCAAGTTTAAAGATACGACAATTTATGAATGCTGTTCTGCTTCCATATCGTATTTAATAAAATTTCGATAAAATTGTCTATTTATTTCTCTATGTTAGTATACCAAAGAAAAGAGTAAATACTTAGTTAGGAACTATTAGTTGGTTTTATTTTGGAAGATTAGTAAAATTGTGGGGGAGGAGGAATGAGCATGGAGATAAAAGGAGTCAATCGTGTAGATCTGCCTGCGACTTTTGTCATCGGTAAAGAAGGAAGCGGCTTATCAGAAGATAGCGCATCATGGGTCCCTTTGCTATGGGATCAGATGAATAGCCATTTTGAAGAAATAGTGGATCTTTTAGAGGATCAGGAAATGAAAGATTTGCATCTATGGGGACTGATGAGTGACAGCGAACACTGGTTAGAGCCATGGCAAGAAGAAGGACGCTATTTGGCTGGCGTTCAAGTACCAGAAGAGGCTAAAGCTCCAGAAGGTTGGGTACGTTGGGAACTGGCGCCAATGAGCTACTTGACAGTAATGGCCAGTGCAGAAAAAATTGAGGAAGCGACCAATCTAATGTTGGGAGAAATCTTTCCTCTAGAAAAGCTAGAACTTGCTGGAGCAATCCAGGAACATTATTTACCGCATTTTGCAGAAGGTGAAGTTGAATTATATTTTCCTTTCAAAGCAAAATAAAAAAATCGGCTTCACTCTCGAATACTTGGAGTGAAGTCGATTTTTTTATCATCCTGTCTTTTCAAACGATGTCAAAAGCTTTTTATTAAGCAAACAGCCCAGTAATTTTTTGCCAAATTAATTCAAAGGTGCTGGCTTTTTGAACCTCATTCTTTGTTACAAGATCAGTCGTTGCCGCCTCATTTGCTTGAACATAACCTAAGGTATCTTGTGTCAAGGAAACACTGACAGTACCGAGTTTTTCATTTTTGTGAACAGGAGCAATGACAGCATTATTGTCTAATAAAGATTGATCTAAGGTAGTCTTAATCGTTAAGTTTTTTGGGTCCATGTCATTTCGTACCCAAAGTTTGACGGGTTTCTCCATAGCTAGACCAACTGTTTTTTCCTTGCCTTCAGTGACTTTCAGTTCTTTTTTGTCTGTCGGTGTTTGACCTGCGACAGTCACATCCTGCTGACTCCAATTATTTAAGCAGTAATCCATCAACTTGCTCGTTTCTGCGAAGCGCGCATTTTCATCGTTTGGTTGATCTAAAGCATTTAAGATGACGGTAATGACACGGCGACCATCTTTTTGGATCGTACCGACAAAACAAGCACCGGCAAGATCGGTTGTTCCGGTTTTTAGACCATCGACGCCTTCTTTATAGTTGGGGCCATCAAATAGCATGACGTTCCAATTCTTCATTTCATCTGGCTGAGAGGTATTGGGAGCGAAAGTTTTTTCTTTGATTTTTGAAGTTTCTAAGACTTCAGGGAAATCTTTGATCAAATGCTGCGCAACAATGGCTACATCACGAGCAGACATCAAATTCTCATCGTTTTCCTGCGTTCCTGGATACATATGTTCACCGAGGTAGACATTACTTAAGCCAGAAGAATTAATGATAGTCGCATCTTTAATATCCCATTTCACAAGCTGCTCGCGCATTTGGTTGACGAATGTATGCTCATTGCCAGCAATTAATTCAGCCAAAGCCACCGCACAGGCATTTGCTGATTGAACGATCATAGCCTCAAAAAGATCCTTGACCGTGTATTTTTGACCACGGACTAACGTAACATTGGATAAATCAGGAACTGTGCTCAGTTTTTCAGCATATTCTGAAATCGGTACTTCTTGCTCCCAGGTAATTTTTTGTTGTTTAATTGCGTCTAAAACGAGGTATGCCGTGATCGTTTTAGTGATGGAAGCAATGCCTTTGGGAGTATCACCGTCTTGGTTGAAAAAAACTTTTCCTGAGTCAGCGTCAATGGCGTACCCCGCATTAGCATTGACAGAAAAGTCGTCAGCTGCTCGGGCGGAGATTCCTATGAGGCTTTGGAAAAAAAGTACCAGGACGACCAAAACAAAGGGGAATCTTTTCTTTTTATTCATTGGTGGGCTCCTTTACTTCTATTAACCATAAAAGTTTAGCAAAATCATAGGGTGAATTCAAGAAAATACATGAAAACACTAGAGTTTTTCATTAATTCTGAAAGACTCTAGTGTCAGATGATAACATTTTTTATTTTATTTGTTTAAAAGCTGCGTCCGCCTCCGCCAAAGGTTCCGCCTCCACTGGAATTTGTCGTGCTGCCGCCACCTCCGCCTCCGTTGTTATTGGAAGGCTTTGGAATTCGACGAGTAGTGACAAAGGAGTTAACCAATTGATCTTGGCGTTCAGTTAGATCCAATTGGGCATTTTGACGGTAAGGGTAGTGATAGGTTCCAGTCTTTAGTTGATAACGTAAGCGCACAGAGACGAAGAATCCAATTGCCGCCACTGCTGCAATGATCACACCAATTGTAAGTTCAACAGGGGTGATTGATTTGTAATAAGTGATTTTACCAGTTTTTTCATCTTTTCGATAGGAACCGCCAGGGACACCGGCATCAACAAAATCTTTAGCATTAGATAGGTAAGCGGCACTGGCTTGGTAGTAATTGCCATCCTTCATCGCAGCGGTCACATCATCTAGAAGCTGATCTCTTCGCTTATCAGTAATAAAATCGATCATATTCCCTGATGTTGATAGATAAATTTCCCGTTGATTCATATCCAATAAAAGCAACGCGCCATTATTATTTTTTCCAACCCGATCCATTAATTGATCATTAGCGTACTTTCGAGGTTCTTCGGAATTAGTCGTTGTTGTTAGGATAAAGACTTCGCCTTTGATTTCTTTATTGATGGCATCTGCTTGCTTCGATAGCTCTGTTCGTTCTTCTGGAGACAGCAGGTTTGCTTGATCCTCTACTGTATCTGAGGCAGCAAAAGTTCTTAACGGATTGAACAGTGCGAGAAAGCCTAAGAGTAAAAGGAGTTTTTTCATAGCAAATAATACCCCACAATCATTGCGATTATCAGAACAGTCGCGAATATCCCACCAGAAAACAGGCCTAAGCGTTTGTTACTGATTGGCAGCACGCCGCTGACTTTCCCTGTTTGTCCGTTCATGGCATAGTAATACGTTTTATCAGAGGCATTTTGATACGTTACCAGCCAAACAGGTAGCAGCATATAATGATTATCTTGCTTTTCAACATCAACGGATTTATTACTTGGTGTGAACGTAGTATAACCAGAAACGGTATCACGCAGTAAATCTTCCGTGTAGTCCTTCAATTCATGGTTTATCTGCTCAGCAAGATCTTGGATTTCTATATCTCGTTTTTCCGCTTGAAAACCTGATAGGTACTCTGTGTGAAAGTCTACAGCTTGATCAATTGGGAATGGCTGGACGCCTTCAACCATTTTTTGCTGTATATTTTTCTTCAGCGCGTTCTTAGTCAGATGCTTGATTTTTGCTTTTCCTTTACGAAAAATCTGATAAACTTTCGTTTCGGTATATTCGATCTCACCAACGATCCATACACGCAGAGAAGTTCCTTTGCCAGTCAAATTTCCAGAGGTTTCAGCATCTACGACCCAATAAGGAAAATAGACACCCGTCATCTTCTCAATCTGTTGCTCGTTAAAGAAATCTTTCGGTACGAACCGTTTTTTCTGAGTCCATGCCAAAAAATCAGCGACCGCTTTTTTGCGATCAATTTTGAAAGGCAATACTTTATTTGGTAAAAATTCACCAGTCAAACGTCCCGACAAGACAACGGGGTTATGACAAAAGTAGCAATAGGTGGCGGCAGTAGTATGATCCGTAACAATTTGAGCACCGCAACTGGGACAGAGAAAAAGATCCATGTCGCTATCAGTTGTTTCAGTAGAGCTTGTCGGCTCAGAAGAAGCTTCTACGGTCGTATCAGGATTCTTCGCTTCAAATTTTTCAATATCTGCTACAGTAAAAATACTCAGACAATAATCACAGTGGAATTTTTGATCAGTGGGATTAAACGTCAAAGGTCCGCCACAGTTGGGACAGTGATGTGTTAATACGTCTGCCATGTACAAGCCCTCCTGTAGATAGTGGTAGTTTTAGTCTAATGGAACAGCTTTAAAGGGTTTGCCGCAATGAGGACAGAATTTTGGCACACCATTGCTTAGATCAACAACTTCTCCGCATTCACTGCATTTCATTTGAATCTTTGCTGCTGTAGCTGGAGCAGGTTTCGGTTCGCCGCAGTTGCTGCAGAATTTACCAGTATTTTCTTCTCCGCATTTTGGACAAGTCCATTGATCGCCTGCAGATTTTTGTTGTGCTTGTTGGTTCTGGTGTATTTGCTGATTGTTACTCTGCGATGCTTGGTTAAGGAAGTCACCGCCAGCATTCATCCCCATCCCCATTCCGAAGAAGCCTGTAGCGGCTCCTGCGTCATTTTTACCAGCAGCTTCCATACCTCGGGCGACTGAGCCTTGAACATAGCCTTCACGAACATTTGGGTCTCCTAGCATAGCGCCCTCATTCCGCATATTGATCAATTTTGTGGAATCATCTGTGTAAGAGATGCTGGCGACAGCGACAGATACAATCTCCATGCCACGCAGTTCCTTCCAACTGTCATCCAGTACGTCAGATAAGTATTTACTTAGCTCCATACTTTTTGACGGTACATAAGAAATACGTTGACCATCCGCGGACATTTGATTAATTGCCGCTTGTAGCCCAGTTAGAAATTCTTGCAGATATTGTTCATTGATATCGCTGATGTCCACTTGGTCCATGTTTCGTGGAATGGCATTAGCGAAAAATAGAATTGGGTCTGTTACTTTAATCGAGTACGTTCCGTGTGCTCGCAAGAATAGCTCCGCATTGTAGAAATTATCAAAATAATTCAAAGGTGTACTAGTTCCGAATTTGATGCCTTTAATTTCTTGCAGATTTATATAGAATACTTGTTGTTTCTGTGGTGTCACACCGCCAAATTTGAAACGGCTAAAGGTTTCAGCAACAGCTTCCTTTAATGAGCCATTAAACATTGAAGGAGCAGAATTGTTCTCCACCGTGTAATAGCCTTCTTCAGCAGTATAGTCGATGATTTTTCCGCCATCGACAAGAAGCATCATCATATTTGGATAAACGTGAATAACAGAGCCATCTGTAATCACGTCACTGGTTCCTTTTTTATTGCTGCCGCGTTTGTCATCTTTTCTTACGGCGACGCCTTTTGACATGACCGTAGACTGTCCCATATTGGCTGGTTCAATAATTTCTAGCCACTGATCAGCAAGGCCTCCGCCGATACTGCTAGTTGCTGCTTTAAATAGTCCCATGAATATCCCTCCATAAAAACGTTTTTTCTATTATACCACAGGGTTTTTTCGAAACAGAAAGGATGCAACCGGACAGATTAAAAGACGTTAAACAATTGAAGCGAACAATTGGTTTCTATAGTTTTTTTGTACAAAATCACGTATAATAAAAAGCAGTGATTTTGAAAGAAAAGAGGAAAATTATGGCGTATCAAGCACTTTACCGCGTTTGGCGGTCGCAGCGTTTTGATGATTTAGTCGGACAAGAGGCAATCACAAAGACACTGAAAAATGCGATCCAGCAGCAGAAAACTTCCCACGCCTATTTATTTACCGGCCCACGCGGAACAGGGAAGACTAGTGCGGCGAAAATTTTTGCCAAAGCCATCAATTGTCCCAACAGTGTTGATGGTGAGCCTTGCAACGAATGTGAGATGTGTCGTTCTATTACTGAAGGACGGCAAGAAGATGTGATTGAAATTGATGCTGCAAGCAATAATGGTGTGGAAGAGATCCGCTTTATTCGTGATCGCGCGAATTACGCGCCAACTGCGGCTAACTATAAAGTTTATATTGTTGATGAAGTCCACATGCTTTCGACAGGTGCCTTTAACGCGTTGCTAAAAACGCTGGAAGAGCCTAAAGAACATGTGATTTTCGTATTAGCGACGACAGAGCCTCATAAGATTCCTGCAACGATTATCTCAAGAACCCAACGATTTGACTTCAAGCGAATCGATGTTCAAGCAATCATTGGGCGGATGGCCTATATTCTGGAACAAAGTAATCAACCCTATGAAGAGCAGGCCTTATCCGTGATCGCCCGTGCGGCAGAAGGCGGTATGCGGGATGCTTTGAGTATCTTAGACCAAGCAATCTCCTTTAGTAATGAAACCATTACTTTGGAAGATGCTTTGGCTGTGACTGGCAGCCTGACGACTGAAATGATGGATAGCTTCATCGGAGCTTGTCTACATCAGGATGTCAGCGGGGCACTGGAGGTCTTAGAGGGCATCCTGTCTGAGGGAAAAGAGGCTCGTCGATTGACAGAAGACTTACTATTGTATTGTCGAGATCTGTTGATTTATCAGCAAGCCCCCAAGCTTCTGGAGAACCGTGCTGCTTACTTAACAGATACGTTCAAACAACTAGCGGAATCGACACCTTCTGAACGTCTATATGTGATGATTAAGCTTTTAAGCGAAACACAAAACGAAATTCGCTTTACAAACCACGCCAATGTCTATTTGGAAGTGGCCACTGTTAAATTGGCAACACCGCAAACGACTGAGGGTGCTCTATCAATAGAACAGCCGATGAGTTCAGCGGCACCAACTGTGACAAACCCAACGGATCAATCAGAATTAGTAGCATTGAAAAGTCAATTGCAGCAATTACAGAATGACTTGCAGCAATTAAAAGCCAATCCAACAGTTGAAAAAGAAGAGCGGAAAGTAACGCCGAAGAAAACAACTACCAGCTATCGCGTACCAACTGAGCGAGTTTATCAGGTACTGAGTGAAGCAACGAAAGATCATTTGATGAATGTAAAAAATGTTTGGGAAGATCTATTGATGGCTTTACCTGTGACGCAGCGTGCGATGCTAAAAGCTAGTGAACCGATGGCTGCTGGTCCGGGCTTATTACTAGTCGCTTTTGATTATGAGATTGTTTGTCAGAGAGCGGACAGTAGCGAGGAACTGCGCTTGAATATGCAGAACAGTTTGAGTATGATGGTCAAAGATTATACCCCGGACTTTGTCTTCATTACTCGGGAGAGCTGGCCAAGTCTAAGAAAAGCGTTTGTCAGTCAGCATCATGACCGTCCAGTAGCGGCGGAATCAAATGATACTGAAGAAGAGATCAGTCTGATACCGGAAGAAACAAATGAAGTCGTAGAACAAGCCAAAAGCCTCTTTGGTGAACTTGTAACAATTAAGGATGACTAGAGACGGACACGGTTTTCGTAAAGATAGTAAATAGCATGTTAAAAATGAATCGTAAATTAAGTTAAACACGAAGAAGGAGCGAATAGATAAAATGATGCGCGGAATGGGAAATATGCAAGGCATGATGAAACAAATGCAAAAAATGCAAAAAGAAATGGTAAAGGCTCAAGATGAGTTGAATGCGAAAGAATTTACAGGCAGCGCGACCAATGATTTAGTAACAGTGACGTTCACTGGAGATAAAACGATGAAATCAATGAACATCAATCCTGAGTTGATTGATCCGGAAGACCCTGAGATGCTGCAAGACATGATCGTTTTAGCGGTTAATGATGCGATTACTAAGATCACAAAGGAAACTGATCAAACAATGGGGAAATACACAAAGGGACTTCCTGGAATGTAAGCGACTTTGTTCAGAGAGGAAGGACAGAATGCAATATCCAGAACCAATTGCAAAGCTGATTGAAAGCTATATGAAGCTTCCGGGAATCGGACAGAAGACCGCGACGCGCTTAGCTTTTTTTACGATTGATATGAAGGATGAATCGGTCAACGAGTTTGCACGCTCATTAATCAGTGTGAAACGAGATTTGCGTTTCTGCAGTATTTGTGGAAATATTACCGAGGAAGATCCATGCGAGATTTGTTCGGATACGACTCGTGATCGCAGCACGATCTTAGTTGTAGAAGAACCTAAAGATGTTATGTCAATGGAAAAAGTACGTGAATATCACGGTCTATATCATGTGCTTCATGGGGTGCTATCCCCCATGGAAGGGACAGGACCAGAAGATATTAATATCGCGCCATTAATCAAACGGCTTCATGATGATGAGGTCAAAGAAGTGATCATAGCGACAAATGCTACCACCGAAGGCGAAGCGACAGCTATGTATCTATCACGTTTAATTAAGCCTGCTGGAATCAAAGTAACACGATTAGCTCATGGGTTATCAGTCGGCAGTGATATCGAGTATGCAGATGAAATCACGTTGTTAAAAGCAGTGGAAGGACGCCGCGAACTATAAATATATTGCGGTGTCTTTTTGAAAAAGAGACAGAAGATCAAAATTATTTGGGGGATAAAAAAAGTGAACGGATTATTTATTACGATTGAAGGGCCAGACGGTGCAGGAAAAACGAGTGTACTGAATGAACTTTATCCAAAATTACAATTGACGGCGAAACGATCAATTGTCAAAACGAGAGAACCTGGAGGCATCCCGATCGCTGAAAAAATTCGTCACGTGATCCTTGACCCAAGTAATGACCGAATGGATGATCGAACAGAGGCGTTGCTTTATGCAGCAGCGCGCCGTCAGCATCTAGTAGAAAAAGTATGGCCCGCACTGGATGAAGATAAAATCGTTTTATGCGACCGCTTTGTTGACAGCTCGTTAGCCTATCAAGGTGCAGGCAGAGGGATCGGCATAGAAGAAGTTGCCAAGATCAATGAATTTGCTATTGAAGGAACAATCCCTGATATCACGCTGTATTTAGATGTTGATTCAGACACTGGATTACAACGAATCATGAAGAACCGAACCAATCAAATTGACCGTTTGGACTCGGAAGGGTTACAATTTCATCAGAGGGTCCGACATGCTTATTTAAAATTAGCGGATGCAAATCCAGATCGGATCATAAAAATCGATGCTCGGAAACGTTTAGATGAAGTCGTGAGAGATTGTTTTTACGAATTGTTGACACGTTGTCCAGACTATTTCCAATCATGAGAGGTGTAAACTATGAAACTTATTTTAGCGATTGTTCAAGACAAGGATTCTAACCGCTTAGCCAATGAATTTATTGATGCCAACATTCGAGCAACAAAACTATCTTCTACTGGTGGCTTTTTAAAAGCGGGTAACAGTACATTCATTATCGGGATTGAAGACGAACGAGTAGAAGATACATTGGCGTTGATCAAAGAAACATGTCAAGCGCGTACACAATACGTCACGACACCAGTGACATTGGATATTTCCCTAGATGGACAGGTCCCTTATCCTGTTGAAGTTGAAGTCGGCGGTGCGACAGTCTTTGTCTTGCCTGTCGAAGGCTTTCACCAGTATTAAAATGGAAGAAGCACAAAGACTGCAGTCAATTCAGCCAATTGTTTTTCGTCAATTACAAAATAGTTTTGAGCATGGGCGTTTGGCCCATGCTTATCTTTTTGAGGGCGATCAAGGGACCGGTAAAGCGGAGCTGGCGCTATGGTTTGCCAAGCATATGTTTTGCTTAAATTTACAAAATGAAATGCCTTGCGAAAAATGTAATAATTGTCTGCGAATTACTAGTAAAGATCATCCCGATGTAGTAGAAATTGAACCTGATGGTCAGTCTATCAAGGTTGATCAAATTCGTGCATTGCAAAGTGAACTGGCTAAAAGCGGCTTTGAATCTGCGAAAAAAGTCGTGATTATCCACCAGGCTGAAAAAATGAATTCAAACTCAGCGAACAGCCTATTGAAGTTCTTAGAAGAACCACCTGCGAACTTTATGATTATTTTGGAAACTCAATCACTAGGAAAAATACTCCCAACAATTCGTTCGCGTTGTCAAACCATTCATTTTCAGGCGTTGTCCACAGAACGACTACAATCACGTTTGGAATCTGAACAAATCCCTGCGAAAACCGCGAAACTATTAGCAAATTTAACAAATAGTTACGGAAAAGCTGTTGAAATCTCAAAAGATGAATGGTTTAATGAATCTAGAGATGTTGTTATTCAATGGTTTAATTATCTCGAAAAAAATGATCCGCAAGCGTTTATCTATGTTCAAAAGAAATTGGTAAAGACATTCAAGGACAAAACGCAACAGCAGTTTGCCTTTGAAATGTTAGCGTATTTCGTTAAAGAAAAACGTAATCAAGTGATGAAACAAAATCAAACAGCTCTAAAGACGTACAATTATCTGTTGGAAGAAGTTTTGTCAGCCAGTCGAAAACTAGAAGCGAACGTATCATTCCAAAATATCGCAGAACAAATAACGTTGCGCATTGTGTTTGCTTAGCGTTATTTAAGAGAGTAGGGAGAACCATGGTTGAAGTTGTGGGTGTTCGTTTTCGTGATGCCGGTCATATTTATTATTACGCATCGGGGAAAAATGAATATTTTTATAATGATAAAGTCTTGGTCGAGTCGCAGCAGGCGCACCAGATTGCGACAGTGGCAATTCCAAAAATAGAGATAGCAAAAAAGGATTTATCGGATGATTTAAAGACGATTTTACATAAAGCATCTGATAAGGAATTAAAAAAGGTAGCTCAAAATGAAGCTGATGCAGAAGCAGCTTTTAAAGTCGCGAAGGAAAAGATTCGTGCCCATGAGCTAGAAATGAAGCTGATCCAAGTAGAATATACTTTTGATCGCAGTAAAATGATTTTCTATTTTACGGCTGATGGGCGGATCGATTTCCGCGAATTAGTAAAAGATCTAGCAGGTGTTTTCCGCACACGGATTGAACTGCGACAAATTGGTGTACGCGACGAGGCGAAAATTCTTGGAGGAATCGGACCTTGTGGGCGGCCATTGTGTTGTTCGACGTTTTTAGGGGATTTCATTCCAGTTTCGATTAAAATGGCTAAGGATCAAGGGTTATCGTTGAATCCAACGAAAATTTCTGGACTTTGTGGCCGGTTAATGTGCTGTTTGAAATATGAAAACGGCGAATACGAGGCAGCAAAAAAGGAAATGCCTGATTATGGTAAAGAAATCAATACACCTGAAGGACGTGGGAAAGTCATCGGCTTGAATCTACTGAGTAAGGTAGTAAAAGTACGGCTGTTCGGTCGCGATGCGACAGTAGATTTTGATTATCAAGAACTGGTTGAAGCAGGTGATGTATCATGATGGATCGACGTTCCTTGTACGATGGCTTAAATCAATTAGAGCAAGAGATGAATAAAAATCTTGAAGATTTGGTATCTATGAAAGAAACCTTGCTTGATCTTGTTGAGAAGAACGCGACATTGGAAATGGAAAATGAACGCTTGCGGGAACGAATTCGCGAGATTGATGAAAAGAACTCGCCTGTCTTAGATGAGCGCCAGGAGCTTTCAGAATCTCGTTTAAATCTTGAAAAGATTTACGAAGACGGATTCCATGTATGCAATTTGCTCTACGGATCACGTCGAGAACAGGATGAGCCATGCGCATTTTGTTTAGATGTCATCTATCGTGAGAGCAAACAAAAATAAATAGAAAATCGTTTCTGAAGTAAATTGCTTCAAAATCGCTTTTTATTCAATATTAGTGGGTATGACGTTGCTTAGTCACACCCGCTTTTTCTTTATGACTGTTTAGATATACCTACATTAATTTGTATAAAAGCGAAAAAAGGAGAATGACCGTGAAGATTCAAAAAAGCTTTGCGCAGCAGACAGGTACACTGTATTTAGTTCCTACACCAATCGGTAACTTGGAGGACATGACTTTTCGCGCTGTTAAGACATTACAAACAGTGGATTTGATTGCTAGTGAGGATACGCGTAATACACAAAAGCTATTAAATCATTTCGAAGTAAAAGTGCCGCAAAAAAGTTTGCATGAACATAATTATAATGAGCGTATCCCTGAATTGATGAATTTTTTAAAAGAAGGGAACTCAATTGCTCAAGTAAGTGATGCGGGAATGCCCTCAATTAGTGATCCAGGACATGAACTCGTTGTTGCTTGCATTGAAGAAAATATTCCTGTTGTCGCTTTACCGGGTGCAACTGCTGGGATGACAGCCCTCATTGCCTCTGGGTTAATGCCGCAGCCTTTCCTTTTTTATGGCTTTTTGCAACGAAAGAGAAGCATTCAAAAGAGAGAACTAGAGGAATTAAAAAAACAAAAGGTAACGCTGATTTTTTATGAGTCCCCCCATCGAATCAAAGAGACACTGAAAAATCTATTAGAAATTCTCGGTAATCGTGAAGTAGTCATTTGTCGTGAATTAACCAAACTTTACGAAGAGTATTTAAGAGGAACAGCCGAAGAAGTAATCGACTACTTGTCTGAACATGCCTTGAAGGGCGAATGTTGCTTACTAGTCTCTGGTGCAACGGATGCGGAAGAAGAGGAAGTCTTTGAAGGAACCTTGAAAGAGCAGGTCGAAGCGTTGATTTTGGATGGAACGTCTTCTAAAGAAGCAATTAAAATAGTAGCGAAACGACAGGGGCTAAAGAAACAAGATGTATACAAAGAATATCATGAGTTGTAAGAGCAGAAGGTTCCTTCTGCTCTTTTTATGTTAAGTTTTATGACATGAGAAGTTATTAAATTAGATAAAAGTGAAAAAAATGAGAAAAAACTCTTTTTTTATCCAGGATTGATGTTAGAATACTTAACATAAAGAGAAATGGAGTGATTTGATGGCTGCAAATATTGCATTTATTTTGATTTGTTCAGGGTTAGTCTTTCTTATGACACCCGCACTGGCTTTTTTCTATGGAGGGTTAGAACGGCGGAAAAACATTTTGAACACGATGATGATGGTAATCTGTACGATGGGATTAGCTTCCTTAATTTGGGTAGCTATTGGGTATTCTTTATCATTTAGCGGTGGGGGAGATTTTATTGGGAACTTAGATAAGGTGTTTTTCAATGGAGTTTCTACGACGAAAGGTAATAGCATTCCAGAAGGGCTATTTGCCTTCTTCCAAATGATGTTCGCATTAATTACCACAGCAATTTTAACAGGATCAGTTGCTGGTCGGATGCGTTTTTCTGCAATCTTCTTGTTTATTGCTGTTTGGTTGGTGGTCGTGTACTTCCCTATGGCACATATGGTTTGGGGCGGCGGCTTCCTCGATAAAATCGGATCGATCGATTTTGCCGGTGGAAATGTGGTGCATATCAGTTCAGGTATTTCAGGTTTAGTTTTAGCGATCGTTTTAGGTCGCCGACGGGAGTATCACCTTGGCGGTTATCGTCCTCATAATGTTCCGTTTGTTGTTTTAGGAACAGGCCTTTTATGGTTTGGCTGGTTTGGTTTTAATGGCGGCTCAGCTTTAGCCGCAGACGGATTAGCAATTCACGCGATGATTACTACGAACACAGCAGCGGCATGTGCAATGCTATCGTGGATGTTGATTGAGAAAGTTTTAAATGGGAAACCGACAGTGGTGGGTGCATGTACAGGTGCTGTCGTAGGGTTGGTTGCAATTACGCCTGGCGCAGGCTTCGTGTCTATCTGGTCAAGTCTATTAATTGGTGCTCTGGTAAGTCCGTTTTGCTACTTCTTTATCTCAGTAATCAAACAGAAACTAGGTTTTGATGATGCTTTAGATGCATTTGGTTGTCATGGAGTTGGCGGTATTTTTGGTGGTATCGTAACGGGGATTTTCGCAGATCCAGCGATTGGTGGCAGAACAGGTCTAATTTATGGCGACACACATTTATTTATTGCACAGATAGAGAGCGTGCTCTTTACACTAGTTTTTGCCGGTGTAGCCAGTTATTTGATTATTTCCTTAATCAGAGTATTCATGCCAATTCGAGTTTCTCAACAAGAAGAAGCGCTGGGATTGGATAAAATTGAACATGATGAGAATGCTTATCCAACATTTATGGGAATGGATTCTTAAAATAGCAGGAGGCGAATGCGATGAAAAAAGTTGAAGCAATTATTAGACAAGAAAAATTAGAAGCGATAAAAGCGGCGATTGACCAGGAAATTGAAGTAAATGGGATGACAGTCAGTCAAGTATTAGGCTGCGGCTTACAAAAAGGTCAAAAGACTCATGTTCGAGGACAAGAAATTATCACTACACTATTGCCTAAGGTTTCAGTGAGTTTCATCTTGGCTGATGAAGATGTGGAGCGTGTGATTGACTTGATTTTAGAAACGTGTCAATCGGAAGAATGTGGAACAGGAAAAATTTTCGTTTATCCGATTGAAGAAGCTATCCGTATTCGTACACGGGAAACGGGTAAGGCAGCTATCCAATAAAAAATCTGTCCAAGAATTATTCTTGGACAGATTTTTTATTGGAGAATATCTTTTTTGATCTTAGCAAATTCTTCTTCCGTCAAGATTCCTTGATCTAGTAATTCTTTCATTTTTAAAAGCTGTTCAGCTTTACTTAAGGAATCCTCAGTGTTATTTTCTTTCGTTATCTGCTGAATAGTATCTTCCAATTTAGTCAAAACCTTTGGAGCCTCTTCCTCTGTTAAGACGATCTTGATAGCCCCCTCTAAAGAAGTTATTTCCAAAAGATCTAAACTTGTTTCTTTCAACAAACGAAGTCCCTGCATATTAGCTAATGGAATGACCTTGAAATC
Organism: Enterococcus raffinosus; assembly: GCF_001886185.1. Classification (GTDB taxonomy): domain Bacteria; phylum Bacillota; class Bacilli; order Lactobacillales; family Enterococcaceae; genus Enterococcus_A; species Enterococcus_A raffinosus. The sequence continues at coordinate 40,882 of NZ_JXLA01000022.1, forward strand.
ATCGCCAATCATTTTCTTTTGCCCCATGATAAAGCGCTGATTGGTTAGACCATAAGCGTAAAAGCCGTCATTTTTAGTGGGAGAGGTTCGATTGTGCAGGCCGATAAAGCAAACCAAGATTTCTTCATCTACTCCTAAGTGTTTCTCTAATACAGAAAAAAGCTTCACCGCCCATTGGCGATCCGAACCTGAGAAAAATCCAGTGTCTTGGCAAAATTGATACATTTCTTCAGCAGTTTTCATAAGGTACTCCTTTGTTTTGTTAGTCTCAGTTTAGCAAAACTTGGAAACGCAAACAAATTTTTTTGAAAAGCACAAAAATTTGTTTGATTTTCATTGCGCCTATCATCTAACTAAAGGTTACAGACGAAGATAAAGTCTGAGATTCTATTTTGTCAGACTGGCTTGAGTAACTGTGAAAGGTAAGACTGACAGCTAGTTCATTAGGGAGGAGTGAATTTTTCTAACGTAAAAAATCAAAAGACTTTCGTGCGCATAGGATTCCACTAACGCGCTAAAAGTGAGAAGTGGAACTCGCAAAAAACCACCATAGCCGTCACTATGGTGGAAATGAAGGTTGTTATTTACTCTTGGTAGGAGTAAGTATGAAAAACCAATTCGGGATAATTGGTATGTTTTTATGATAAAGCAAAGAGTCAATGAATTCATGAATACCCGTTTGTTAATTACTAAGAAATGTATTAGAAAAAACTTATGCAAATTCCAGTAAAATTTTTCAGTTAATTTCATAATGTAAGGGTTGCGTTTCGTTTTAAGGAATTTACTAGCTATGGTACACTTGATTTGGAAGATTTAATATAGGAGGGTACATTTATGGCAAATATCAGTAAAAAGTTACTAACTGAATTGACTTCAGAAGAAGCAACCGGTCCGTTTATCACATTTATGTTAAACACGCATCACGCGCATCAAGATGTTGAAAAAGATCAAATCATGTTTAAAAACTTTGCTAAAGAAGCGAAAAAACGCTTTGAGAAGAAATACACTGATCACAGCTTTGAACCATTCCAAGAAAAAATCGATCAATTACTCGCTGATGGAGATTTTTGGCGCAGCGGTACGAAAAGTGTTGCGGTGATCTTGACCGCAAATGAAAGCTATATTCATCGATTGAGCATTTCTGTCGATGATCAATACTATGTGAGCGACTTACCCTATTTATTAGCGATCATAAAAAATGCCCAATTCAATTATGCGTATTACTTGATGGCATTGAACAGAGATTCTATGAAACTTTACTTTGTCCGAAACAAAGAAGTAAAAGTGGTTGAACTTCCAGATGACGCTCCAAAAGATATTGTAACGGCCTTAGGCGACGAGTTGACAGGCGGCAATCTAAATGTTTCTGCTCGTGGTGGAGAAGTGGGTAGTTACCATGGAGTGAACACGAAAGACGAAGAGGTTGAAATTGACTGGGTAAATTATTACCAAACAGTTGATAATTTTATAAAAGAGCTAGATAATCCTGATCAGCTGCCACTGTATCTTTTTGCTTTACCAGAAAATCAAACGCAATTCAAAAAGGTTGCGAAAAATTCTTATTACTCGGATAAAGCAGCAATCAGTGGTTCACCAGCTCAGGCTAGCTTCAATGAAATCAAGGAAGAAGCGCAAAAGCTTTCTGAGCAACTAGCAGAGGTAGAGACGCAAACCTATCAAAAATTGATTAATCGCAAGTTTATTGATCAATTGGTTGATATAGTGCCAGCCGCAAAAGAAGGAAAAATTTCCCATCTATTTATTGCAACTTCTAATCTTGTGGACGGCTTTGGAGAGGACCCAGACGTTGAGTATGACCGTCGTCAAGTGTTGAATGAAATTGCCGACAATGTTATCAAAAATGGTGGACAGGTCTTTGTTCTAGACCAAAAGGATGCACCGGATGAGAAAAGCTTATTGGCGATTTTACGCTATTAATCCTTAAACAGGTCAAATTTATTAAGTAAAAACTTTTTGAGCGATAACCTAGTGTTATCGCTTCATATGTGTTATACTTCTAATTGTAGTTTTTGTACGGTAATATTGGCAAGTTTGTTTCAGACAACATCTTTCCTATTTCACCATTCAAGTAATTACAAATTAATTTTTATCCTAGGAGGATGTTTAACATGGAACAAGGTACAGTAAAATGGTTCAACTCAGAAAAAGGCTACGGATTTATTACAGCTGAAAACGGAAATGACGTATTCGTACATTTCTCAGCTATCCAAGGCGACGGCTTCAAAACTTTAGAAGAAGGTCAAGCAGTGACTTTCGACGTTGAAGAAGGCCAACGTGGACCTCAAGCTACAAACGTTAACAAAGCTTAATTATAGTAGACTTTTATGCCAGATGCGCGAGCATCTGGCTTTTTTTTGCCTAAATTTTGATTATAGAGATTTATTGAATAGAGAATTTCTTTGGAATCGTTTTAAACAAAGATCATTCTTGTAGAAAGTGGTACTATTCAGATATAATGCGTGAGGAAGGTCTTAATAATTATCTTTGATTTAAGAGTGTATTTTCGAATGAGAAGTCTATTAAGGTTATTCATCGAAAGTGATAAAATCAACGCACGAGTTCGGGGAAGGAGGGGTGAGTGTGAAAAAAAATTATGCAGTCGTTGATATCGAAACGACAGGAACTGACCCCAAAACGGATCGGATCATTCAATTTGGTTGTGTATTGATTGAAGAAGGAAAAATCGTTACCCATTTTTCAACGGATATTAATCCAGATCAATCTATCCCACCACAAATTCAGACACTGACAGGAATTACGAATCAGCGTGTTCGAAGGGCGCCCTATTTTGAAGATGTCGCTCAGACGATTACCAATTTATTGGAGAATACGGTTTTTGTCGCCCATAATATCCATTTTGACTATCCCTTTTTAAGTAATGAGTTGGAACGTTGCGGTATGCCGCCGTTAGCAATACCAGGGATTGATACGGTGGAATTGGCACAAATATTCATGCCTACGTCATTGAGCTTTCGACTGAAGGATTTGGCTGAAGAGTTGCATTTAGTCCATGAAAATCCTCATCAAGCAGATAGTGATGCAGATGTTACTGCTCAACTATTATTGAACCTAGAATCAAAAATAAAAGAGTTGCCGATTGTCACCTTAGAGAAGATTATCGAAACCGCCGATCAGATGGCTTTTCAAACGAAGGATTATTTAGAAGATTGTTTAAAAGAAATGCAGGCTGATCCTAGACCCTTATCAAAAGATTTAGTTATTGTACAAGGTTTCGCTCTGCGAAAAAAAAGCGTACCGCTGTTTTCAGAGAATTACTTTGGAACAAAGGCGTATCCTCGCTCTCGAAAGGCAAAAGAAAAAGTTTACCAGGATGAATTGGAGTTTCGAAAAGAACAGGCTCGCTTAATGAATCTTGTCTATGATTTCTTTCATAAAAAAGAGGATAAGAACATCTTAGTAGAAGCGGCGACAGGGATCGGGAAGACATTAGGCTATTTACTGCCAATGAGTTTTTTGGCAACCCCTGAAAAACCGATCATTGTCAGTACGGTCTCTTTGCTGCTGCAGGAACAGATTATAAATCATGATTTACCGCTGATTAATCGATTATTGGATCAGCCGCTGCAGGCTGTAGTAATGAAAAGCAGTCGACACTATATAGATTTAGAGCGTTTCTATCAAAGCTTTCAAAAGAAATCCAAGCAAAAACAGTATACGTTTTACCAGATGGCCCTACTTGTCTGGTTGACCCAGACTGAAACAGGGGATTTTGATGAATTGAATATGACTAGTTTGAAGCATCCATTCTGGCAGGATGTTTCCCACTTAGGTCCGCACACATTGAATTCCAGCAGTCCTTTTTACGACGTGGACTTCATTCGTCATCGTCAGAGGAAACTAGCACAGAGCAATCTAATTGTTACGAATCATTCCTATTTGGCTCAAGAAGATCAGCGAAAGGAACCACAACTGCCTAAAAGTCTCTATCTCATTATTGATGAGGCGCATCATTTGAACCGTGTTTTGGAGAAAATCAGCAGCCAGCAGTTTAATTTGTTGGCGATCCAGCGAGGATTTCATCGATTGTTTGATGATCAGCAATTTGCTGTTTGGCAAAGCCTAGTCCAGAAGGATCATCAGACACTGCATGTACTTGAGATACTTCAAGATGTCATCCAAGAATTGAACGAAGATTTGACAGATTTTTATCAGATTTTTAAAGATGAGTATCCTACAGAAGATGAACGTTTAATTACGAAGGATATGATCGATCAGTTATCCTTAGCTGGAGAACAAGTATTGCAGCGAATCAGACGATTGTATCAAGACGCCTTGACTCTAGGTGATCAGATCCAAGGTTATTTTAGAACGCATAAAGAGACGTTTGGTATCAAAGAACAAGCTGATTGGAGTGATTTCCAGGCATTACTAGAGAATCTAGAGCAACAGCAGGTGGCTTTTGAAACGTTCAGTGAAAAATGGGATGCTCGATATATTCATTGGTTCAATGCTAAACGAAAAACGTTTCAGGTTCAGGACTTAGAGGCTTCATTGATTAGTCAAACAAAATGGTATGAACGGTATCGGCAGATTCTTTATCTAGGTGGAACGTTGAAAATCGGGAGTGATCGTCATTACTTTGCTAAACGCTGGGGAATTCCTGATACGCCATTGAAGATTATCAGTAGTCCCTACGATTATGCGAAACAAGCGCGATTGTACTTACCAACTAATAGTATCAGTGTTCAGTCAACATCGCCTGATCAGTATGCGAATTACGTCGCCGGTGTCGTTCAAAAAATGTCAGAAAATCAGCAACGCCCGATATTGGTATTATTTACCTCACATGATATTTTGAATCGTGTTTATCAACGTGTACGCGTCCCTTTATTAAATGAAGGAAGGGAAGTATTAGCTCAAGGAATCGGCGGCAGTCGAGAAAAGCTGCTAAAACGTTTCTTGTTGTCCAAGGATGCGCTATTGTTTGGAGCGGATAGTTTTTGGGAAGGCATTGATTTACCTGGCGATATTCTGCAGATTTTGATCGTTACCCGTTTGCCCTTTGAAAATCCTCAGCGGCTGCAGGTTAAGGCTCGCAATGATTTTTTGGCCTCTGAAGGGATAAATCCATTTTTCCAAGAGGCAGTTCCCCATGCTGCTTTGCGTTTACGACAAGCACTTGGGCGCCTGATTCGATCAGATAATGACAAGGGAGTTATGCTGCTTTTAGATCAGCGCTTCATCACTGCCAAGTACGGGGAAAAATTGAGGAAGGCGTTACCTAAAGAATTGCCGATCAAACAATTACCACTAGAAGAAATTTTGGCAGAAACTGATCAATTTTTAAATTCTGACAAAAGTGAAGAGAATTAATGAGTGAACGCCCTTCTTTTGGTATAATGTAGCTTGTCTGAGAGGAGTATGATTTTGGATACGAATAGTGCAGGACAACAGAAGCTCAATCGCTGGCTATTAGGAATCGTGACTTTTTTATTGATCATTATTGTGGCAGCGACCATGATTTTTATCCGTTCAAATCGTCCGATGCACCAGGCCAAAAAAGAAGCTGTTCAAATGGCAGAGAAATATGCCGACTTAAAAACGGTGGATCAATTTTATTGGTTTAACCGAGAAAAGACTTATTTTACCGTTACCGGTGAAAATAACACCGGCGAATCGATCATTGTGATTGTTCCAAAATCGGGTGAAAAAATTCGCGTCCTTAATCAAAAGGATGGGCTAACGGAACAACAAGCGGAAAAACGCTTTGAGAGTGATTACCCAGATTTGGTTTTTGAAAAGGCCAATTTGGGCATTTACCGTGATCAAACAGCTTGGGAAATCACGGCAAAAGACGATCAAGGCGCGATTCATTATTACTTGCTGGCCTTCAATGACGGCAAGACGATCAAAGCCATCAAAAAAATCTAAAAATCTTGGTAGGGGAGTTATCAGTTATGAAATTATCACAGCGTGTAACAAACTTAGAACCGTCCGTCACATTAGCAGCGACCGCTAAAGCCAAAGAATTGAAAGCCCAAGGATTAGACGTCATTAGTTTGACTGTCGGAGAACCGGATTTTACAACACCGGAGAATATTGAACAAGCCGCGATTGACGGGATCAAAAGCGGAAAAGTAAGTTTTTATACCGCTGCAGGTGGAACACCTGAGTTGAAGTCTGCAATCGTTGATTTCACTAAGAAAAATTATGATTTGACGATTGAACCCAAAAACGTTATCGTGACAAGCGGTGCAAAATTTGCATTATATACATTGTTTCAAACGATTTTGGATGCGGGAGATGAAGTGATCATCCCAGTTCCTTATTGGGTGAGTTACGGTGAACAAGTCAAATTAGCTCAAGGGAATCCAGTCTTTGTCAATGGAGACCTAAACAATGATTATAAAATCACGATTGAGCAGCTTGAAGATGCTCGCACTGAGCAGACGAAGGCAGTTATTCTAAATTCACCATCAAATCCTACGGGAATGATTTATACAGAGGAAGAATTGCGTGAAATTGGAGAATGGGCAGTCCGTCACGAGCTATTGATTGTCGCGGATGATATTTATGATCATCTTGTTTATAATGGGAACGAAGCACCGCACATTGCTTCTTTATCTGACGAGATATTCCATCATACAGTGATCATCAACGGTGTATCAAAAACCTATTCTATGACCGGTTGGCGAATTGGTTATGCGATTGGGAATGCAGAAATCATTGGTGGTATGACTTCAATTGCGTCACAGGCCACCAGTAATCCAACGGCCGTTAGCCAAGTGGCAGCAGTAGAGGCTTTGATTGGTGAACAAGAGACAGCTGAGAAAATGCGTCAAGCGTTTGAAGAACGGTTAAATACGATCTATCCAAAGGTAGCTGATTTACCAGGATTTAATCTAAAAAAACCCCAAGGTGCATTCTATCTGTTTCCGAACATCAAGGAAGCGATGGAGATGGGTGGTTACGACAACGTGACGACTTGGGTCAATGATTTGCTAGAACAAGAGCAGGTTGCCTTAGTCACAGGTGAAGGTTTTGGATCATCTGACAGTGTACGAATGAGTTATTCAGCTAGTATGGAGGATTTAGAAGAAGCTGTTGTGCGGATTCGCCGCTTTATTGAAAATAGTAAGAAGTAAAAACATCATTTCGGGATAAATATGTTAGGAGAGACATTTGTGGAACAAATTCAAATCATCGATGCCAAGAATCATGTTGGCGAAACAGTAAAAATCGGCGCTTGGGTCGCTAATAAACGTTCAAGCGGAAAAATCTCTTTCTTACAATTACGTGATGGAACAGCGTATTTCCAAGCCGTTGTTGTGAAAAGTGAAGTATCTGAAGAGGTCTTTCATTTAGCCAAAGAATTGACACAAGAAACATCCATCATCGTTACTGGAGAAATCCGTGAAGACACTCGTTCAAAATTTGGGTATGAGTTAGGGGTAAAGGAAATCGAAGTCATTGGTGAAAGCCATGATTACCCAATCACACCTAAAGAACATGGGGTAGATTTCTTGATGGACCATCGTCATCTTTGGTTGCGTTCATCACAACAACATGCCATCATGCTAATTCGTAACGAAGTGATCCGTGCGACATACGAATTCTTCAACAATAATGGATTTGTAAAAGTTGATCCGCCAATTTTAACAGGTTCTGCTCCTGAAGGAACTAGTGACTTGTTTGAGACGAATTATTTTGATCACAAAGCGTATTTATCTCAAAGTGGCCAATTGTACATGGAAGCAGCGGCTATGGCGTTAGGAAAAGTTTTCTCATTTGGGCCAACCTTCCGCGCAGAAAAATCGAAGACGCGTCGTCATCTGATCGAATTTTGGATGATTGAGCCTGAAATGGCATTCATGCATCAAGAAGATAGTCTAGAAGTTCAAGAGCAGTATGTAGCCTACTTAGTACAAAATGTTCTGGATAACTGTGACTACGCACTAGATGTTTTGGGTCGGGATAAAGAAATTTTAAAGAATTACACCGAACTTCCTTATCCACGAATTTCTTACGATGATGCTATTGAGTTGCTGAAGAAAAATGGTTTTGATGATATCGAGTGGGGAGAAGATTTTGGTTCGCCACATGAAACCTTTATCGCAAACTCGTTCGATCGTCCTGTCTTCATTTTGAATTATCCAAAGGCAATCAAGCCCTTCTACATGAAACCACATCCAACTCGTGAGGATGTTGTCATCTGTGCGGATTTGATCGCGCCAGAAGGTTACGGCGAAATCATTGGCGGATCAGAACGTGCGACGGATTACGATTACTTGTTAGAACAAATTCGTGAAACAGGTCTAAACGAAGAAGAATATTCATGGTATTTAGACTTACGTAAATATGGAACGGTACCACATTCTGGCTTTGGTCTAGGGCTAGAACGGACAATAACATTTATTGCTGGTATTGACCATGTGCGTGAAGCTATTCCTTTCCCTCGTTTATTAAACCGAATTTACCCATAATAGAAGACAAAGAAATAACGCTGAGAAGAGTCTCGGCGTTTTTTCTTTGTTTAAAACCCAATTTTTTCTATTAAAGATGCTTTCTCGTCGTTGTCATGTTGGAAATAGAGCTCTTCGTTCTTTTCGTCTTGCTCTTTCAAATTAGTCGTAACCACGGTTTTCACTTCTTCTTTGTCAATAGTCTTCTCAACGATTTGAGAAGCAGCCCCAAGAGTGATTAAAGTCAATGCAATAATAGTTAGTTTTTTCATGTTAAATCTCCTCCTAATTAAAATCCGATTTTTTCAGCGAAAGTATTTTCTTCATCGTGGTCATGTCCAAAATCAATGTCACTGTCTGTTTCGTCATGCTCTTTGAGGTTAGTCGTAACCACAGTTTTCACTTCTTCTTTGTCAATATTCTTCTCAACGATTTGAGAAGCAGCCCCAAGAGTAATCAGTGTCAATGCAATAATAGTTAGTTTTTTCATGTTAATGTTCTCCTTTTATGGTTTTATTGTGGGATAGTTTATTTGAAAAATTTACCTTTGAGTTCTTTTTTTACTAACTTAAAGAATTGTGTCATTACTTTTGAACAGGTTTCGACTGGTATCAAGGTTTCATTACTGATAAATTCAACGATGTCGGTTAAATGTTTTCGAGAGTAGCGGGTGATGTTTTTATCGCAATAGTTTTCATAACTTTTTGTGATACATTCAACGGTGTGGATCGATTCGTTTGTTTGGCTAGCTAATGTTTTGATTGTTTGTGTGTGATTCATGATGGGTTCCTCTTTTCTTGACCGACTGTCGGTCTAAATTAGTTTAATAGTTAAACTCAACAGTGTTTGTTGAGCTATGGGATAAAGATTTTTTGTAATTCTGTCATTGTCTCATCATAAGGGTAGACGGTTGGATTAATATCTAAGACTTTATAGATCAGATCGGTAGCAGCAATGACTCGGCTTTGGATTGTCTCAGGCGCCAATTTTTCAATGTTGTCAAACATGGTTTGAATTCCTGCAATAAGAAATTGAATGCTTTCAAGTGGAAAGTCTGTTCTGAATTCTTCTTGTTGTTTTCCTTCTTCAATAATCTCTGCTAAGAATGGACAAACTTGATTGATCGTTCCTTCAAGCGCTCGTTGTTTCATTAGTGCGTTTTCAGGCATTTGAAACTTATCGACGATTTCTTCTTTGCGAGTATCTTCTGAACTATTCTGTGAAAGAAAAGTGATCAGCTTCTGTAAAGCTGTAGCATTGGACTTTTGAATCTCTTTGGCTCGAAGGATTTCTTGGTCAATGATTTGTCCGATAACGGCATCTAAAACTTCCTCTTTAGAAACGAAGTAATGGTAGAAGGTTCCTTTAGCGATGCCAATTCGTTTCAAAATATCATTGATTGTAGTTTTGTTGAATCCTTTTGTTAGGAAAAATTCTTCGGCAGTTGCGATGATTTCATTTCTTCGTTCATCATGTTCCTTTACGATACGCATTTACTAACTCCTTTCTCTAAACCGACTGTCGGTCGTTGTTTGTATCTTTATAATACCGACCGATGGTCTAGTTGTCAATACTTTTTCGCATAAAAAATTATTTTATTTTATAAACCCTATTATATCAGGGTTTTAAAGCTGAATTATTTTTGAAAAAGCTTTCTTTTTATGCTTGACACATGAGTGATCATTCATATATAATAAACATGAAGAAACATTCATATGTAATTAGAGAGAAGGGTATCTCATGGAAAAAGTATATCGATTAGATGGATTAGATTGTGCAAACTGCGCAGCAAAAATTGAACGTTCGGTCCAACAAATTACTGGGGTTGAGAAAGCACAGGTTGATTTTATGAGTACGAAGCTCACGATTGTCGCTCCAGAAAAAGATATTGATCGAATCAGCGATGAGGCAAAAGAGATTGTTAATAAATTAGAGCCTGATGTTGAAGTTAACAGTGTCCAAACCGAAAAGGTAGAAGAAAGCTCTAAAGGCAAGATTATTCAGATTGGTGTGGCAATTGCTGCCTTAGCCTTACTTGCGATCTTTACACCACCAATGCCTTGGAAGCTGATTGCCTATCTGATTCTGTATCTATGGATCGGATATGATGTTTTGAAGACAGCTATTACGAATATTTTCCATGGAGCGATCTTTGATGAGAACTTCTTGATGGCGATCGCAACGGTTGGAGCGATTGCGATTGGTGAGTATCCGGAGGCTGTTGCGGTGATGCTATTTTATCAAGTAGGAGAGTTTTTCCAGGATTATGCCGTAGCGAAATCAAGAAAATCAATCACTTCATTATTAGCGATTCGTCCTGATTCAGCAAATTTAATTCAAAATGGCGAAATCAAAAAGGTTGCCCCAGAAGCTATCAAAGTTGGTGATCGTATTTTGATTAAGCCAGGGGAGAAGGTTCCATTGGATGGGATTGTGAAGGAAGGAAACTCCATGTTGGATACGTCAGCCTTAACTGGAGAATCTGTTCCCCGCAGTATCCATCCTGATGAACAGATTCTTAGTGGCTTCATTAATCAAAGTGGGCAATTGACGGTAGAAGTCACAACCACCTTTGGCGAATCGACAGTTAGCAAGATTTTAGATTTGGTAGAAAATGCCAGCAGTAAAAAAGCACCGGCTGAGAATTTTATTACCAGTTTCGCACGCTACTATACACCAATCGTGGTTGGATTGGCAGTCTTGTTGGCGGTGGTTCCACCACTTGTTACGGGCGAACCTTTTTATGATTGGGTTTATCGTGCCTTAACCTTCTTAGTTATTTCTTGTCCTTGTGCATTGGTTATCTCCGTTCCATTAAGTTTCTTTGGTGGGATCGGAGGGGCAAGTAAAGCTGGAGTCTTGATCAAAGGCAGTAATTATATTGAAACCTTAGCCAATGTAGAAACGTTGGTTTTTGATAAAACAGGAACCTTAACAAAAGGTGTCTTTGAAGTCCAAACAGTTGAAACAACGATTGATCAAAAAGATTTCTTACGCTATGTCGCGAGTGCGGAGCAAAGTTCAAGCCACCCTATCGCACAGTCAATCGTAAAATATGTGGATCAGCCTTTGGCAGCAGTTAGCCAACTGGAAGAAATTGCCGGTTTTGGTATTTCTGTTGAGATTGAAGGACATCACTTCTTAGTTGGAAATGAAAAGCTATTAGCGAAATATGATATTTCCTTCCAAGCGGTTAATGAAATCGGAACGATCGTTTATGTCGCAATGGATGAAGAATACATTGGACATTTAGTCATAGCGGATGAATTGAAGGATCATGTGACGACTGCTTTGACTGAAGTAAAAAATCTTGGTGTGAAGCGGACAGTGATGCTGACTGGGGACAACCGTGGAATTGCGGAGGCAATCGGCAAGAAAATCGGTATCGATCAAGTCTATAGTGAGTTGTTACCGGAAGATAAAGTTCTTCATTTAGAAGATGAATTGAAACGTGAACAAAAAACAGCTTTTGTCGGTGATGGCATGAATGATGCACCAGTACTTGCGCGGGCGGATATTGGGATCGCTATGGGTGGACTTGGTTCCGATGCAGCGATTGAAGCGGCAGATGTGGTTATTATGGACGATCAGCCGGCGAAAATTCCTACTGCGATTCGTATCGCGCGTAAAACAATGGGAATCGTTAAACAAAACATTGTCTTTGCAATCGGTGTGAAGATTCTCGTCCTGATCCTAGGTGCATTAGGTTTTGCTACTATGTATGCCGCTGTTTTTGCAGATGTCGGTGTAACTGTGATCGCTGTTTTGAATGCAATGCGTTGTTTGAAAATCAAATAATTAATACAAAGGCTTTGTGGCAATCGTTGCTGCAAAGCTTTTTTTTGTGCTCCATAAAAAATAATTGAAAAAAAGCTGTCTTATTGGTTGACGGCGAACGATTACAATTGTAAACTAAAAGTGTGGATTACAAATGTAAACGAAAGGAGTGATACTTATGACTATGACGGTTACACCAATCAAGATTAGTGATTCGGAATGGGAAGTCATGCGGGTGATTTGGACACAGGGGTCTACTACAGCACAGGAAATTATTGCTATTCTTGGGCAAACGATGGAATGGAAGCCTGCGACAATCAAGACTTTGTTAGGTCGCCTAGTAAAAAAGGAAGCTGTGCGAACGGAACAGTCAGGAAAAAAATATATTTATTATCCTGCAATTAGCGAAGGCGAGACAGTTAAAAGTGCGACAGAAAATTTGTTTTCTCATATCTGTGCAAAGAGAATCGGGGAAACCATTGCTGAGCTTGTAGCCGAGGCAGAATTGACGGATGCAGATGTGGCGTTGATCAAAGAGCAGTTAGTAAATAAGAAGACTGTTGAAAAAATCGAATGTAATTGCATTCCTGGACAATGCGAATGCAATCACCATAAATAAAAAAACAATTATAAGGAGAGAAACAATCATGAAAAAACAATTTGCAATCAACGGAATGAGCTGTAATCACTGCGTAGCGAACGTGGAAAAGGCGATCAATCAATTGGATGGGATCGATAAAGTAAAAATCAACCTAAAGAAAAATCAAGGGGTTGTAAAATTTGATGAAGCACAGGTTTCAGCAGATCAAATCGCTGCGGCAGTGACCGAAGCAGGGTATGAAACTGAGGTGATCTAATTGGCAGAGGCAACAGTAGAAACATTCGCGATCACAGGTATGACTTGTGCCAACTGTTCTGCTCGAGTAGAAAAGGAATTGAAGGCGACAGAAGGTGTATTAGAAGCGAATGTCAATTTGGCTACGGAAAAGGCCACCGTTCAATTTGATGAGACATTGACGGCAGAAAACTTAATTCAACGAGTCGAAGCAATTGGTTATGGCGCGATTCTTTTTGACGATGCCCATAAACAAAAAATTGAGCAGGAAAAAGCGGCGCGTCTAAAAAAAATGAAACGGGATCTGATTTTGAGTGCTGTTTTAGTTGCACCGCTGATGATCGCTATGATTGCGATGCTGCTAGGAAGTCATGCGGGCTGGGTTCATTTTCTTCATCTGCCTTGGGTTCAGTTGATCTTAGTAACACCCGTTCAATTTGGTGTCGGAATGCGTTTTTATCGCGGCGCGTATCATGCTTTGAAAACTAAAGCTCCGAATATGGATGTTTTGGTAGCGATGGGAACAACGGCGGCCTTTGCCTTGAGTGTTTATAATGGCTTCTTTAATCCATACAATTCCGATCTATACTTTGAAAGCAGCGGTATGATCATTACTTTGATTTTGCTAGGAAAGTATTTAGAACAAAAAGCCAAAACAAAAACAAGCGATGCGATTAAACAGCTCATGAGTTTACAGGCGAAGACGGCAACGATCATCGTTGACGGCGAAGAAAAAGAGGTACCGATCGAGACAGTGCAGGCAGGTGATCTGCTGCGGGTACGGCCGGGGGAACAGATTCCAGTAGATGGAAAAATAGTTGCTGGTCAAACGACGATTGATGAAAGTATGCTGACTGGTGAAAGCTTACCGGTGGATAAGCAAATTGACGATCAGGTGTTTGGCGGAACAGTTAACACGACAGGCAGTATCCAGTTTAATGCTACTCAAGTCGGTAGTATGACGGTCCTTTCACGAATCATTCGGATGGTGGAAGATGCGCAAGGAGAAAAAGCACCAATCCAACAAATCGCAGATAAAATCTCAAAGGTATTTGTTCCAACAGTTTTAGGAATTGCTTTACTTACATTGCTTGCTACGGGTTTATTCACCGGCGATTGGCAACAAGCGATCGTCCACAGTGTTTCCGTTCTAGTAATCGCTTGTCCCTGCGCATTAGGTCTGGCAACGCCAACAGCGATCATGGTTGGGACCGGCTTAGGGGCAAAATCCGGTATTTTAATCAAAGGCGGCGGTGCCTTGGAGAAAATTGCTCATTTGACAACGATTGTCTTAGATAAAACAGGAACAATTACTGAGGGAAAACCTGTGGTGGCAGATTTTGACTCTTCTGATCCGCAGGCCTTGGCTTACTTAACGAGTTTGGAACAATACTCTGAACATCCTTTAGCCAAAGCAATCTATCAGTATGGGAAAGAGCAGACAGAGCTTTTGCCAGTTGAAAATTTTGAGAGTTTGACAGGACAGGGAGTGACTGGAACAATCGACGGGACCTCTTATTTTGTCGGGTCAAAACGGGGATTGAAGGAGCGAAATATTTCATTTTCCAAAGAACGTGTGCTAGCGTTAGAAGAGGAAGGAAAAACAGTCATGTTTTTAACCGATCAGGAACGCGTTCTGGCGATGATTTCAGTAACGGATCAAGTCAAACATTCTTCTAAAGCTGCGATTGACGCGCTGCATCAGCTTGGAATCAATGTAAAAATGCTGACGGGGGATAATCCTCAGACAGCTCGTTTTATTGGAGCCCAGGTTGGACTTCAAGAGTCTGATATTGTCGCTGAGGTTTTACCTGAAGACAAAGCACAGGTTGTAAAAGAGCTCCAAGGGAAGAACGAATCGGTAGGTATGGTAGGAGATGGGATCAATGATGCTCCTGCACTAGCTTTGGCAGATATCGGGATTGCGATGGGCAGCGGAACGGATATCGCCATGGAGACAGCGGACATTACCTTAATGAACAGCGATCTTCTATCGGTTGAAAAAAGTATTCGTTTATCCAAGTTAACACTAAGAAAAATCAAACAAAATTTATTCTGGGCGTTTTTATACAATGTGATCGGTATTCCTTTTGCGGCATTAGGCTTCTTGAATCCGATCATCGCTGGTGGTGCCATGGCCTTTAGTTCGGTTAGTGTACTGCTAAACTCGCTTAGTTTAAATCAGAAAAAATTGTAGGAGTGATTTCTGATGAAACAGGGAGAACAAAAACAAATGAATGAATCAATGGGAATGGATCATTCAATGCATGAACATCACGAGATGGATCATGGGATGGATGACCACGATCATCACAATATGAATCATGGAATGGGTGGACATGATCATCAGGATATGGATCATGGAGGAATGGATCATTCGATGCATATGGGGAATTTCAAACAGAAGTTTTGGCTCTCGCTTGTTTTATCGATCCCCATCATCGTGCTATCCCCTATGATGGGGATGCAGCTGCCATTCCAATTTACTTTTCCTGGATCTGAATGGGTCGTATTGGTTTTAGCCACGATTCTTTTTATTTATGGCGGTCAGCCTTTCTTGAGCGGTGCCAAAATGGAATTGAAAATGAAGAGTCCTGCTATGATGACCTTGATCGCGATGGGGATATCCGTAGCTTATATTTATAGCTTGTACTCCTTTATTGTCAATAAGATAAACCCTCATGAGCATGTAATGGACTTTTTCTGGGAACTAGCTACTTTGATTGTCATTATGCTATTAGGGCATTGGGTGGAAATGAGTGCGGTATCGAATGCTAGCAATGCCTTGAAGAAATTAGCAGAATTGCTGCCAGATGAAGTCAATAAGCTTGAAGCAGATGGTTCGACGAAAAAAGTGAAGCTGCAGGACATTCATTCTGGCGACCGGTTATTGGTTCGCGCCGGAGATAAGATGCCAACGGATGGAGAAATCATGGATGGCTCCACAATCGTCGATGAGTCAGCAGTGACAGGGGAATCGAAAGGTGTTCAGAAAAACGTCGGTGATAAAGTTATTGGTGGTTCAGTCAATGGTGACGGAACCATTCAAGTAAAAGTAACAGGAACCGGTGAAGACGGCTACTTGGCCAAAGTTATGACGATGGTGAAGGAAGCTCAGCAAGAAAAATCAAAACTAGAATCTATTTCTGATAAAGTGGCAAAATGGCTGTTTTATGTTGCCTTAGCTGCGGGGATTTTAACGTTTATTGCTTGGCTGATCGTAGCAGACCTGCCAGAAGCCTTGGATCGAATGGTGACAGTCTTCGTTATTGCTTGTCCTCATGCTTTAGGGTTGGCGATTCCTTTAGTTATTGCACGCTCGACTTCTTTGGCTGCAAAAAATGGGCTATTGCTGAAAAGTCGACAGGCCTTAGAGCAAGGAAATCAATTGGATTATGTCTTCCTTGATAAGACGGGAACATTGACAGAAGGAAAATTTACAGTAACTGGTGTGGAAGTGCTGACTGATATGGATAAAGAAGAAGTCCTAAAATACATTGGTGCTTTGGAAAGTCAAACCAATCATCCGTTAGCGGTGGGTGTCATGAACTACTTGAAGTCTGAAAAGATCGAACCTTATCAAGCACAGGATGTGTCGACTTTAAAAGGGATCGGCGTAAGCGGCTCGGTTGAAGGACATCAAGTGATTTTGGCCAACCAGAAGGAAGTAGAAAAGCGGAAACTAAGCGTTGATCAAGAAAAGCTGAAGGATTATCAAGCACAAGGAAATACGATCTCCTTCCTATTAGTAGATGATCAATTGATCGCTTTCTTTGCAATGGGAGATACGCTAAAAGATCAAGCGCAAGATTTCATCAAGAATTTGAGGAATGTCGGAATTGAACCTGTAATGCTGACTGGAGATAACAAAGCTGCAGCGAAAGCAGTGGCCGAGTATTTGGGCATCAAAGAGTTTTACAGCGAATTATTGCCGGATGATAAAGAAAAAATTATCAAGAGCTACACCGATAAGAGTAAAAAGGTAATGATGGTAGGCGATGGAATCAATGACGCACCAGCTTTAGCCAGAGCGTCTATCGGGATGGCTATCGGAGCAGGAACAGATATTGCGATTGATTCTGCAGATGTCGTTTTAACCAATAGTAACCTATCGGATATTTTGAAATTTGTACGTTTGGCTAAAAACACACATCGAAAAATGATTCAAAATCTATGGTGGGGAGCCGGCTATAATATCCTAGCCATTCCACTTGCAGCAGGTGTTTTGGCTCCAATAGGAATTTTGTTAAGTCCAGCGGTTGGTGCGATTCTTATGTCCTTAAGTACGATTATCGTAGCTATTAATGCGATGACTTTAAGCGTCTGATTATTCAGACGCTATTTTTTTTTGAAAAAAGTTGAGAAAAAACTTTCGTTCGTTTTGTGCTATTTTTTAATTAGGGGAATTATATGCATAGAAAAGAGGGCGAGAAGGATGATTTGGCAATTTATAGCAAGAAAAAAATGTCAGCGACAATTGGAATTGATCGGATTAGTAAAAGAAGAAATGTACACAGTGACAGAAATGGCCAAGCAGATAAAGGTCAGTCGAAGAACCATACTGCGCTATCTTAAGGATCTTCAGCAAAAGGGCTATGTAATAAAAGAGCGAGAGTGGCATCTAAACTATCAAAATAAAAAAAGCTATTCGGAGCTGTATCGAATGTTGCTGATGACAGATCCACGGTTTCAACTTTTTCGACAGTTTCTTTGGGGTCAAGGTTCTGAAACGGTTAATTATTCTAAATTGAAAGAACTCAATCGACAATTAATCTATTTAAATCTTTCTGCCGATTGCAAAATAGGAGGCTTATTAGGAGAAAGCGGACTGATCTTCTTATTGCAGCTCCGCTATTTACGAGACTTTTATTATTTTGAGGAAGCAGAAATCTTTCAGCAAATGGAGCAATATCATCAGAGGAGTCCTATGATCTCTATAAGTAAAGAACTGTTTCCAGATGATAAGAGTCTCCAAGCCTTTATTGAGAAATTTGAATTGCAATCCAAGTTTGCTCCGTATTTTTATTTTGATTATATGCGGTATCACTTTCAAATATTTGTTGATTTTTATCACTGTCATAAAAGTTATCAGACAAATTTATATCATGAGGTCAAACAGGCTGGTAAAATTATCGGGGAAGTAATAAACTGGAAAAACGAAGTATTAGAGAACACCTTCTATGTGAAGCTGTTCGATCTATTTTTTGGAATTCATCAGGGGCTGCCGCTAACGGTTTTCAATTTAAAGTGGCAGAAAAGCATTGTCTCAGAGAATTATTACCATCTTAGTAAAGAATTGAAGAGGCAACTCCCTTTACTGAACAATTGTCGTGTAGACGAGTTGGCTTTGGCGGTAAAGAACATTCTTTTTGTGAGTCATTATACGGCCTTGGCAACAGCGCCTAACCTAGAATCGTCGCTACTGATTCAAGAAAAGTTTCAGCCTTTTTTACTCTCTGATTAGGGAATGTTTTGATGAAGATTTTTCTTCAAGAAAGGTTATGCTATAATGATGAAGACTATGTTGAAGATGCCGTTCTATTTCACACGTTTGTACTATTTTTTACGTGTGATCAGCAGGTATACAGATGAAAATAATTTAGTTCTTTCTTTTGAGAAACTATTTAATTGGAGGAGAGCAGAATGGGGTTACGAAAACTAGATGTTCCGACATCTTCGATTACAGAAGTAAAAAAATCACCAATGGACGTTTTTGCTCAGGCTCGTAAAGCAGAGACGGGTGTTTACATTTTTAATCGTGAAAAAATTGCTGGTGTGATGCTGACCAAAGAGCAGTATGAAGCATTAGTGGAAGAATTGAATACTTTGCGTGATACTTTATACCAACCAGTAGAGCGAGAGCTTCCTGTTCCAGAGGAATTAGAAGAGCTGGCAACAGCCTTACGAACAACGTTGGCTAAGGGCTCAGTGATCTCTGCTCGTTACTTAGATGAACGCATGGTAGCGACCGGCTTTATCACCAAGAAAACCGGTTTTGGTGGGGTAACAGAAATGATGAAAGAGTTGGAAGATACAGGAAAAATTATCTACCAACTACGTCGTCGCGAACATAACAAAGTTATCTATGCTGAAATTTTTGGCGAGCCGCAAGAATTCCAACGGGGTTCTGCCGACAAGTTGATGATTCGCAAAGTAAATCTGATCGAACGATAGACAGTCGCCACTGTCTATTTTTTTTGCCAGTTTTACTTCCTGCTTTAGCAGATTCGTAAAATGGTATGCGTATGAAAATGCGAAGAATTTTTTACTTCAGAAAAAATTCATCCATATAATTGAGGTAGCTGCGAGTTCCACTTCGTACTTTTAGTACGATTAGTGGAATCGTATGCGCAGTGAAGATAGAACTCATTTTTCCCAAGAAAAATGAATGCCTTTAAAGGAGCTAGCTGCCAGACCTACTTCTTACTTGCGTGATTAGAAAAATCGGATGTGTACGAAAATTATTCATTATAAATTAAACCTCTGCTTAATTTCCTCTTATGTTCAACAGGATTAATTGTCTGTGAACAAACGTTCGTTTATAATAGAACTAGAATGATTCGCTGAAGGGAGGGGAATCGGTTGGCTGAGTTGGTGTTTCCATTAAAAAATGATACATCAAGGAAAATAATTCATATTGATATGGATGCCTTTTTTGCCTCCGTGGAGGAACGGGATGATCCTGAATTGGCGAAGCATCCGTTGGTGATTGCTCGCCATCCTTCCGATACCGGCGGCAAAGGGGTCGTGACGACAGCGAATTACAAGGCGCGGGTCTATGGTATCCATTCGGCCATGAGTGCGCAAAAAGCGTATGAATTATGTCCGCAGGCGATTTTTAAGCCGGGGGATCACGCAAAATACAGTGCAGTTTCAAAGCAGGTACGAGAAATTTTTCATCGCTATACGGATATTATCGAACCTGTTTCGATAGATGAAGCCTATCTTGATGTGACAGAAAATAAGATTGATGCGCGTTCTGCCATCAAAATTGCCCGCATGATTCAGCAGGATATTTGGCAAGAGCTGCAGCTGACCTGTTCTGCTGGCGTCAGCTACAATAAATTTTTGGCCAAGCTAGCTTCTGATTATCAAAAGCCGAAGGGAATGACGGTGATATCACCAGAAGAGGCCGTCGTTTTTCTGAAACGTTTGCCGATTGAAAAGTTTCATGGGGTAGGTAAGAAGACAGTGCCAAAAATGAATGAACTTGGTATTTTTACGGGCGCGGATTTGTACGAGAAGAGTGAAATGTTCCTAATTCAAGAATTCGGGAAGATGGGCTATTCTCTATATCGAAAAGTGCGAGGCATCCATGATTCGCCAGTGAGCATCACTCGTGAGCGAAAATCTGTTGGCAAGGAGCATACCTATGGCCGTCCCTTATCAACAGAGGACGAAGTGTTAAGTCAATTAAGACAGCTGGCAGAGAAGGTGGAAGGATCGCTAAAACGAGTCCAGCGTCATGGGAAAACGGTCGTCGTTAAGATTCGTTATGCGGATTACACGACGGTGACGCGCCGGGTTACTTTGCCTTACTACATAGAAAAGAAAGAAGAGTTGTTTTCTCAAGCAAGCTTGATTTGGGAGGAGATCGGCGGCGTAGAAAAAGGGATCCGATTAGTCGGTATTACCCTGACCAATCTAGATCCCGTCGCCTATGAAAATATTGTATTGCCATTGTGGGAAGAGCGATCAAATTAGATCGCTTTTTTTGATTTGTTCAAAGGCTTTTTCTGAATCATGAAGCTTTTCCCAGATGACCACTTCGCCTTTTGCCAATGATTTTTTAACATCAATGATGCGCTGATTTGAGCTGCCGCGGAATTGCAGCATCAAGTTTTTCTTTGAAAGCTCAAAACGGCCATCAACAAGAATATCAATCTTACTCAACATTTCAAGCTTGTCTTCGCTATCCAGCAGCAGTTCTTCAAAAGTATACCCACTCCAGGACCAAATATCCTTTGTATCACCAAATTCACTGCGTAGACGATGAATCACTTTTAAACAGACTTGTGTATTTAGGAAGGGCTCGCCGCCTAAAAAGGTCACTCCTTGAACATAATCATGAGCAGTATCGGCAATCAGCTGATCTTCTATTTCTTGTGTGAAGGGTTTGCCGTAGTGAAAATTTTGGGAGGCAGCATTAAAGCAGCCTTCGCAAGCAAAGGGACAGCCGCTAACATAAAGACTGTTGCGGACGCCTTCACCATCAACAAAGTTGAAGGGCTTGTAATCGGCGATGTATTGTTGACTTAATTCGCTGGCCAACCACTCTTTTGGTTTAGGATTACGCATATTTTTCACCTTTCAAGTAAAACAGGGAGCGGCAAAGAGCGCCGTCCCTGTCATAAATAGTTCTGTTCATTGGTTCTTTTATTATTACATGTGTTTTACACGAGAAGCGATTTCTTCGTGACGTCCATGTACCATTGGACGTGCTTGTGGGTTGCCTAAGTAACCGCAAGTTCGTTTGACTACATCACATGATTTTGGATCATGATTGCCACATTGTGGGCATTCAAATCCACGTTTTGTTGGTTTGAAGTCGCCTTCGAAGCCACATTCGTAGCAGTGATCGATCGGTGTATTGGTTCCTAGATAAGCGATGCGGTCATAGCCATAATCCCAAACAGCTTCCAATGATTTTGGATTTTGCTGCAGAACAGGGTATTCACAGTAGTGAATGAAGCCGCCTGAACAATATTTAGGATAATCCTTTTCAAAGTCCAATTTTTCAAATGGTGTTGGATTTTTACGAACATCATAATGGAAACTATTGGTATAGTAATCCTTATCTGTAATGTTCTCCACAATACCGAAACGTTCTGTATCTAAACGGCAGAAGCGGTCGGTTAAGCTCTCGCTAGGTGTTGAATATACGCTGAAGTGATAGCCGTATTCATTGCCCCAAGCATCCGCATGTTCTTTTAAGTCTTTCATGATGTCTAACGTGAAGTCTTTTGCTTCTGGGTTCTCTTCCCATTCGCCGCCGTAAAAGACGCTAGCGACCTCATAAAGGCCAATGTAACCTAAAGAAATAGTTGCCCGTTTATTTTTGAATAATTCATTTACGGCATCTGTGCGTTTCAACCGTTTGCCGAAAGCGCCATATTGATAAAGGATCGGTGCGTTTGCCGGGGTCGCTTCTTTACAGCGATCGATTCGGAAAACTAACGCATCTTTGGCAATTTGCAGACGTTCTTCCAGTAACGACCAGAATTTTTCTTTGTTGCCGCCAGATTCTAAAGCGATTCTTGGTAAGTTCAAGGTCACCACACCAAGATTCATCCGTCCGGCGTTAACTTCTTCGCCTTGTTCATTTTTCCAGCCTTGTAGGAATGAGCGACAGCCCATTGGTACCTTAAAGCTGCCAGTTAATTCGATCAATTTATCGTAGTTCAAGATGTCTGGATACATCCGTTTGGTAGCACATTCTAGCGCCAATTCTTTAATGTCGTAGTTTGGATCATTTGGTTCTAAGTTTGTCCCGCGACGTAAAGTAAAGATCAATTTAGGGAAGATCGCTGTCCGTTTTTCACTGCCTAGGCCTTCGATACGGATCTGCAGGATTGCTTTTTGGATCTCACGTTCAAACCAATCAGTTCCAAGACCGAAGCCTAAAGAAGTGAAAGGGGTTTGTCCATTAGAAGTGAACAAGGTATTGATTTCGTATTCCAAACTTTGCATCGCATCGTAAATGTCTTTACGTGTTTTTTGTTTGGCGAAAGCCTTTTGTTTTTCTGGATCATCGATCCATTCCTCGGCATCTTTTAAGTGTTTAGCATAATTTAGGCGCGCAAAAGGAGCTAATAGCTCGTCAGTACGGTCCGCTGAACAGCCGCCGTATTGGCTTGAAGCCACGTTGGCGATGATTTGAGAAATTTGAGCGGTAGCTGTTTGAATGGATTTAGGACTTTCTACTTCCGCATTCCCGATTTTGAAGCCGTTATTCAACATGCCTTTGAAGTCAATCAAACAGCAGTTCGTCATCGGTGTGTATGGATGGTAGTCTAAATCATGATAATGAATGTCGCCTTTTTGATGAGCGTTCGCTACATGAGGCGGCAGCATTTTTAACCCGATGGATTTGCCAACAATCCCAGCAGTTAAATCGCGTTGTGTGTTAAAAACATCACTATCTTTATTCGCATTCTCATTGACAACCGTTTGATCCTTATTGATCAGTTTTCCGATTGTAAAGTTGATATCGGTCGCCTTGCTACGTTGGAAGTCACGGCGTGTACGATAGTTGATATATTCCTCTGCTAATTCATACTCGTTGTGTTCTAATAATGTATGCTCCACAATGTTCTGGATTTCATAAATTTTGATATCGCTAGTAAAACGTTCAGAAATTTCAGCATCCACTCGTTCAACAATTGACTGAATGCGTTCATGAGCCAATGGGTCGACAGATCCTTTGATTTTAGTTTCAGCTTTGATTAAGGCATCGTAAATTTTTTGGTCATCAAATGCTGTGTGACGACCATCACGTTTTACGACCTTTATATTTTTTAGCGACGGTTGATATTCGTTGAGCAACGAATCTTTTGTGTGGATTTCCATCATTATAAACAACTCCATTTCCTTTAAAGTTCATTATCAATCATATAGTATTTTTGATGCCGTTGCAACGATATATAGTATTATTTTTTTGCCAAAAAAGAAAAACACACCATATATAGTGTGTTTGTTTACTGAAAGATAAAAGAAAGCTGATAAGGACAAGCTTCTATGAAAAATAAAATAACTGAAAATAATTTTTCCTAAAAAGTGAAAAAATTGTAAGGTTATTGAAGGTCGTTTCACATAGGAATTCACCTCAAATATGATACCATAAAAGAAAAAAATTTGATGTTACAAATAGATTTCATCGAGAGCATTTGCCAGTTTTTAGCAGTCTGGCAAGCAGAATGGGCATCAATTATTTTTCTAACCCGAGATAGGAGGGATTGAATGGAAAAAATAATCAACGTGCAGCACCTTAGCAAAAGCTACGGCACACGAAATAATAAAGTGACTGTCTTAAATGATTTGAATTTTACGGTGGAAAAGGGGGAGTTTGTCGGGATCATGGGGCCAAGCGGTGCGGGCAAGACCACCTTGATGAATATCCTTTCAACGATTTTACTGCCGACGATGGGATCCGTTAAGATCGCTGGCGCAGACATCACTCAAATGCGGGAAAGTCGATTGACGGATTTTCGACGGGAGAAGCTTGGGTTCATTTTTCAAGACTTTAATTTGATTGACAGCTTGACGGTGAAGGACAATATCATCTTACCGTTGACAGTCAGCAAACTTTCGAACAACGAGATTGAAGAACGGGTGCTTCGATTGGCAGGAATATTAAGGATCGAACAGATATTAACGCGCTATCCAGAAGAAATTTCAGTGGGGCAGCAGCAGCGAACTGCCGCAGCTCGAGCATTAATCAGCAAACCGTTAGTTTTGTTTGCCGATGAGCCGACCGGATCGTTGGATTCGAAGTCTGCGACGGAATTTTTAAACTATTTGGACGATGTGAACCTTCATGAAGAAACAACGATCTTAATGGTTACACATGATCCTTACACCGCGAGCTATTGCAACCGTGTGCTGTTTATCAAGGATGGTCGTTTTTTTGCTGAGATTGTCCGCCGTTCGTCACGAAAAGATTTTTTTGAGAAAGTGATAGATATGCAGGCAACGATCGGCGGGGGTGGCAAGGCCAATGCTGATTAGAATTATTTGGCGCGGCTTTAAAAAACAGCTATCAAACTACCTAGTCTTTTTCTTCAGCTTGATCTTTGCGGTCATGGTGTTTTATTCCTTTACCGCGATGACTTACGAGCAGCCGTTAATCCGAAGTGCCGGGAAAAATACTGAGCTTGTTGGAATGTTAGGCTTCGGGAGTTTTGCGGTTGTCTTGATTCTGCTCTTTTTTATGGCGAGTACCAATCGCTTTTTTATTGAAAACCGCCGCAAAGATATCAGTATCTTCCATTTATATGGGTTGAGCTATTATCAGATTTGTCTCTGGTTTATTTTAGAGATCTTTTTTATTGGTATCTTTTCTTTTGTCGTTGGAATCAGTTTTGGGGTATTACTATCGAAGCTTTTCAGTATGATTCTAGTAAAGGCGATGGATCTGCCGCTGCAAGTGCATTTCTTTTTTTCTACCGATGCGATTATGATGACAGGGTTAGTTGTACTGTTTATTTTAGCCGTTGTTTCTTTTCAAATTTTATGGCTAGTCTCGGGTTACAAATTCACTCACTTAAAGAGGCTTGATTTGCGGAAGATACAGGCGATGAAGGTGCCCTTATGGCAAAAGCTCCTAGGTGTGACAGGGGCATTGTGTTTACTAGGCGGCTGGGGAATGGCTCTGAGCTATATTATCTTTGCGCGCAAAGCGAGTGACCATCTCGGCTTGATTCGAGGCAACATTGTATTGATGGGGACTATTTTTTTACTATGTGTTATCGGCAGCTACTTGTTCTTCGGCTTTACTATGAGATGGTACAATTCTTATCGGCCAAAACGCTTATTCAAGAATCTGGGAATGCTGTCCCGCAGTGAATGGCAATTGCGCTTGTTTAGTGATTGGCGCTTTTTAGGCTCGATCACGGTTGCTTTAGGATTGGCGCTAGCGATTCTGGGTGGGATGGCGGCAATTGTTTCGTTAGAAATGCGTTCTGTAAACGAGATCGCTCCCACCTCCTTAATGATCACGCAAGAAAGCTATAAGAAAATTGCACCTAAACTCCAGGGGTTTGAAGATTATCAGAAACAGTCCTTAACGTTTAATGCTGTTCCGGCGAAACAAAGCGTTGAAATTTCCGGGGAAGGAACAAACTCGCAGCCTGAAGTAATGGATATGATCTCTCTTTCGGATTATCGAGCGTTTCAAAAAATAAATCATACCTTACCCAATATTCATTTAAACACGCCTACGTCAACCATCGTTTTAAGCTCTTATCAGCGATACTTAACGGAATACGCACATTACAGTAGATTTATTTATTTAAAAGATCGTAAATTGACGGTTCAGGGAACCTATCCTAATTTTTTTGGAGACGCGAATTTGCGTTACGGAACGGGGTTGATCGTTGTTTCTGATGAAGTCTTTAATAGCACACCGGGGATTTCCTATACGATCGAAGCCATTGATGTAGAAAAGCAAGAAGAAGAAAAATTGGCAAGACTGATTCACAAAGAACTGAAGGGCGACTGGGGCTTTCCGATTCACTATGAGTTGTCTTGGCGGAATCATCAATTGGTAGGAGATATCATTGAAGGCGAAGGGGCGAAAAATGATGGCTCTACCGTTTATCGATCGGAATATACTTCTTACCAAGAGGTGTATCGAGCGACTCGCAGCAGCATGGGGCTCGTTTTATTCGTAGTAACATTCGTAACGACGACGTTCATCATATCAACGGCAAGTATGGTAACTTTACGACAACTTTCAGAATTTAAACAAAAACGGAAAAAATATCAGCTATTGCGGCAAATGGGTATTCCTGACAAAACGATCTATCAGGAAATCAAACGAGAGAATCGTGTGGTATTTTTCACTCCAGCCTTTTTGGCCCTCGTCCATAGTATGCTGGCGATCTCGGTGATTTCCCACATAGCCAAAGATACCGATTATTGGTTCGTTTACTTATTCTGTGGATTGATGTTAGCAGTCTATGCGCTGTTTTATTGGGCTTCTTGTGCCTATCAGAAAAAACTTTTATAACGGTAAAGCAACGGGGTATACCAATTTACTTTGGTATATCCTTTTTTTGCGTAGAAGGATTTTTAAGCATGTGACAAAACTGTTCGTTTGAAAGCGGTATATGTAAGAGGAACAAATGGCAGATTTTTTTCAAGGTTCTATAATTAGCTCAAAAGAAAAAAGGAGGGGGCGATTGGATGAAGGAATTTTTTAAACGCCCCGCTGCTCGTTACTGGTTAAGTTTTATTGGAAAGACGATTTTCTACTTTGCGGTCCTTTTGATTTTAGTTTACTTATACCATTACAAGAGCATCCAAGGCGGTAATTTTATCTATAACGAGTTTTAATAATAAGTCGTTCTTGAACTGAACGGGGGGAATATCATGCAAAATATTATTACAACGATTGATAAATGGGCAAGTGAGAAGCCAGAGGCGATCGCTTACCAATCAGAAACAGAAAAATACAGCTATCAAACATTGCGGCAATGGTCAGACAACTTAGCGCAATACTTGAATGAGCAACTAACGGACAAAGCGCCGATTGTTGTATTTGGTGAATTAGAATTTGAAATGATCGCTAGCTTTCTAGGTGCTGTTAAGAGCGGTCATGCGTACATTCCAATTGAATCGAATACACCATTGGATCGGATTCAGTTGATTTTAGACGTTGCACAGCCAGCAATGATCTTGAGTGTACAGCCTTGGCCGGAAGAAATTGCTGCGACTATTCCAGTTGTTGCACCAAAGGAACTTCAGGAGCTATTCGTAACATCCCGCGAAAAAAAAGAGTTGGTACCTGTTGAAGACAAGGAGACCTTCTACATTATTTTTACCTCTGGAACAACGGGCGTACCAAAAGGCGTTCAGATCAGTCATAAAAATCTATTGAGCTTTACGAATTGGGACCTAAAGGATTTCGGCATTGAACCCGGCATGCGCTTTTTATCCCAAGCACCCTATTCATTTGATTTGTCTGTCATGAGTGTCTATCCTGCACTTTGCAGTGGAGGGACGTTGGTTCCAATGGAAAAAGCTGTAATCAACGATTTCAAAAAATTATTCAGCTTTCTTCCTCAGTTAGATCTGGAAGTTTGGGTATCTACCCCTTCATTTATGGATATTTGTTTGATGGAGAAAACCTTTGATGGAGCGCACGTTCCTTCATTGAAAATCTTCCAATTCTGCGGGGAGGAGCTTCCTCGTAAAACAGCGGAGGAATTATTGCGACGTTTTCCAAACGCGAAAATCTTTAACACATACGGCCCAACCGAAGCAACTGTCGCAATGACTCAAATCGAAGTGACCGCTGAGGTTTTAGCGCGATACGATCGTGTACCGATCGGCTATATCAAGAAAGATACTGAAGTCTTGATTTATGATGGGGATCAGGAAGCCGCAGAGGGTGAAGCAGGCGAGATTATTATCAAAGGTCCAAGTGTATCAAAAGGGTACATGAACAACCCAGAAAAAACAGCTGCTGCTTTCTTTGAGATTGACGGAGTACCCGCCTACCGTACAGGAGACGCTGGTCGTATAGAAAAAGATGGGTTGCTTCTATATGAAGGACGAATCGATTTCCAAGTGAAGCTCCATGGGTTTCGAATCGAGTTGGAAGACATTGATCACCATTTAGAAAAAGTCTCTTATGTGAAGCAAGCGACCGTCGTGCCAAAATATCAGGAACACAAAGTTCAACAATTAGTTGCCTATATTGTTGCGAACGAAAACGATTTTGAAAAAGCGTATCAATTAACGAAAGCAGTCAAAGAAGAATTGGCAGAAGGGGTCATGGACTATATGATCCCACAAAAATTTGTCTATGTGGATCAGCTGCCATTGACACCCAATGGCAAGATTGACCGCAAACGACTGATGAACGAGGTGAATAGCTGATGCTGATTCCTCACATGGTGCCTTATGCGTCACCGATTTATTTCATTATTCTAATTGTGGCACTGCTGCCGTTGATTCTAAGTTTGTTGATTCGGGGGAAGCGAATCAGCTGGTACCAATCACTGATTACGTTGTTCTTTCTATACATTTCCTTCGGCGGAAAAGATTATCGCCAAGGCTTAGCGTTGATCGGCTATGTGATATTTCAAAGTATTTTAGTATGGTGCTATAACTATTACCGAAAAAATAAGAATCAAGCGGGGGTCTTTTACTTCGCTGTATTTTTAAGTATCCTGCCGCTGATTTTGGTCAAAGTGACGCCGTTTATGGATGGACAGGCATCGATTTTCGGCTTTTTAGGAATTTCTTATCTGACATTCAAGTCCGTTCAGATCATCATGGAAATGCGCGATGGCATGATTAAGGAGTACAGTCCGTTGAACTATATCAAGTTCTTGCTGTTCTTCCCAACCATCTCATCTGGTCCAATTGATCGCTATCGTCGATTTGAAAAGGACTTAAACGAGCCGCCAGCACCAGAAAAATATGTGGATCTGCTAGGAGCGGGGGTCCATGATATTTTTGTCGGTTTCTTATATAAATTCGTGATCGGTTATTATTTCGGTCAAGTGCTCCTGCCCCTTGTTGATCGAATTGCGATGCATCACGGCGGCATCTCATGGGGCTTAGTCGGGTATATGTATGTCTATAGTATGTATCTGTTCTTTGACTTTGCCGGCTATAGTCTGTTCGCCGTCGGTACAAGCAAGCTGATGGGGTATGAAACACCGCCGAACTTTAATAAACCATTCCTATCCTGGAACATCAAGGAATTCTGGAATCGTTGGCACATGACCTTGTCCTTCTGGTTCCGTGATTACATCTATATGCGGTTAATGTTCACCTTGATCAAGAAGAAAACCTTCAAGAGTCGCATCGTGGCTTCTAATGTTGGCTACTTCGCGTTGTTCTTGATTATGGGTGTCTGGCACGGGTTAACTTGGTATTACATTGTCTATGGCATTTACCACGCAACCCTGATCTGTTTAACCGATGCGTGGCTGCGTTTTAAAAAGAAACACAAAAAACAAATTCCATCCAATAAATTTACCCACGCGTTGGCGATTTTCTTAACCTTCAACGCTGTCTGCTTGAGCTTTTTAATCTTCTCAGGCTTCTTGGATAAATTATTTTTTGCCAGTCCGGCTTTTAGCAGATAACTAAAGCTCTAACTGACGGAATAGTTTCAATGCAGGATATCGCATGAACTGTTTAGCCGGATGGTATGCGTACGAAAACGTTTCGAATTTTTGCGTTAGAAAAAATTCGGACAACTATAATGAGCTAGCCCACATGATAAAGGACAGTAACGATAGAAAAAACTATATTTCCTTAAAAAAAACGAAATGGAGCGAGTAACATGGAAGACACATTATTTAGCATTTTAGAAGATATTACAGGAACAGACGAAGTAAGAGACAATCCCGATGTGGATTTGTTTGAAGAAGGATTGATGGACTCTTTAGCAACCGTTCAATTATTGGTTGAGATCGAAGGACAATTAGGCGTACAGGTTCCAGTTTCAGAGTTTGACCGCGCTCAATGGAATACACCCAATAAAATCATTGAACAAGTGAAGGTTCTACAAGCTTAATGAAAAAGAAACTCTTCGGTATCTTTGGGCCGATTCTTTTAGCGGCAATGTTATTGATTCTCTTGTTTTTTTCCCCCTTTAAAATCAACAGCAATGATCCG
This sequence comes from Enterococcus raffinosus, assembly GCF_001886185.1. Lineage (GTDB taxonomy): Bacteria > Bacillota > Bacilli > Lactobacillales > Enterococcaceae > Enterococcus_A > Enterococcus_A raffinosus. The sequence continues at coordinate 71,296 of NZ_JXLA01000022.1, forward strand.
GAGCTGATCAAGGCTGCTTCAAGTTCGATGGCGGGAAATGTCTTGCGAGGAAACAGTATCACAAAAGAGGCTCTGAGTACTGATAAATACGTCCCATTTTTTGGTTCCTCCGAATTGAGCCGAATCAGTCCGTTTCATCCGTCGGTTTTAGCAGAAAAATATGATCGAGGCTATACGCCATTCTTGATGGGAGCTCCAGGAACCCAGTCACTCACCCAATTCATGATGATGCAATCCCTCGGGAAGGACTTAAAGGATCGGAAAGTAGTCTTTATCATTTCCCCTCAATGGTTTGTTAAACATGGGATAAAACGTGATTACTTTGATGCGTATTATTCTCCCGAGCAAACGTTGAATTGGCTGCTAAACTTGAAAAAAGTACAAGCAAGTGATAAATATTTGGCACAACGGTTAACGCATTACGGTGTAGTAAAAAAAGATGAACGGCTAGAACGGATGCTGGATGCAGTGATGGATGGACAACTGCCTGACAAATCAGATATCGCTGTCAGCAAGTTAAAATTAAACATGCTGGAGCGGGAAGATGAACTGTTCAGTACCATTGGTATGTTAAGCAAACAGGCTGAGATTGATAAAAACGTTAAAGCATTACCGAAAAAATACAATCAAGATGAGCTGGATACGTTGGCTAATCAGTTAGGTGAACGGGCGACTCAAGGAAATGAATTTGGGATTCAGCAACGTTTCTACCACCAACGAATCAAGCCACATATGAACCGTTTAGCAGATTCACAAAAAAATTGGGATTATCGATTCTCGCCAGAGTTCTCTGACTTCCAACTAGCTTTGGATCAATTAGCCAAGGAACATGCGGATGCGCTCTTTATTATTCCACCCGTCAATGGACGCTGGGCGAAATTTACGGGGCTTTCAAAAGAAATGCTGCAACAGTTCTCTGACAAGATTAAGTATCAATTGACGTCACAGGGCTTCAATAATATCGCTGACTATACAGAACAAGAAAACACGCCATACTTCATGCAAGACACCATTCACTTAGGATGGAACGGCTGGTTGGCAGCAGATAAGAAAATTGCGCCATTCTTAAAGGATCATAGATCGCAAGCTGAAAATTATAAAATCAACAATCCTTATTTTTTAAGCAAAGAATGGCAAGAAATGAATCCAACAGAAATAAAATAAAAATGAGACAGCATCAGGTAAAACGACTCGTTCCTGATGCTGTCTTTTTTAGCTTACCAAAAATTTTTTTGGGGCGAAAAAAAGAATTTCACAGACAAAAATTAATGGATGATTGAGATGAAAATAGTTTTACGCTGTTTTTTTACAAATAATAATCGCTTTTAAAAAGTGATTTTATTATTTGATATTGTTATTTTAAATAATTCGTATTCTTTAAAAATACCATATTATTTGAAGTGACCCCAAAAAGTTAGACTTATTTCGGAGTAGAGAAATCTACTCCGTTTTTTGTTTGTTAACATGGCAATTACGCCGCTTTCTGTGCAGCTTTTCGAAATTG
>NZ_JXLA01000023.1 GCF_001886185.1 Enterococcus raffinosus
TGTCACCAACACTAGATATTATAGAGCCAGATTTCCTCACTTTTTTATTGTTCATTTTGTTGACTAAACCCGCGAATCAATTCAATCAATTGCCCACGAATGGTTGAATCCAACACTTGATCCCGTTGGACAAGTGAGATTATAAACATAGGCTGAGGCTGATCAGTGATTGGAATCATGACTAAATTATCTTCAGGCAAGATGGCCAGTTCAGCTAAAAATCCGATGCCGATTTGTTCACGAATCATCCCTTTTAAAATATTCAAATTACTATTTTGATAAATAATTTGTGGGTCAAAATGAGCCTGCTGCGCCATTTTTTTAAAGGCGGTTGGATGAACATAGTGTTCATTTAATAATACAAAGGGTTCATCTTTTAATTCAGAAAAAGCGATCTCTTTGCGTTTGGCTAATGGATGATTGGGACTAACGACAATCATGAATTTTTTTTCGATCAATATTTCACTAGTTAACTCATCATCTCGAATAGGTTGCGTTGACCCCAGCAGGGCAAGATCGATTTTGCCACGGCGTAAAAGGCTGTAAAGGTCTCTTGAACCGCCATCCACTAAGTGAATATGACGCATCAAATTATTCTTAAAAAGATAAGAAGAAAGCTTAGGAAAGTAAAAATTTCCGATGATAGGCGGCAGCCCGAAGTCTAGCGTCTCCTCTTTTAAGCGGTCAATTTCAGTTACTGCGATAGTAACCTCTTTTAAAATGTTTGAAATATGACGAGAAAGGACGATCCCGGCTTGAGTGATGATTAATTGTTTGTGAGATTGATCTCGATAAACCAGTTCTGTTCCTAGTTCATCCTCTAACCTTTTTACTGCATAGGTAATGGTTGGTTGGCTCACATGGAAGGCGTTGGCGACCTTTGTAAAGCTCTTTTCTCGTACTAAACGTTGGAAGTATTCTAAGTCTTTAAAGTTCATAATAATCTCCTCTTGTGAAATTAGATTATCATATAAATAAAATTTATCCTAAGCTTTTGTTTTGACTATAGTTGGCGATTGCGTGTAATGTGCTAACTGTAATCAATAAGGAGGAGAAAAGTATGAAAGGAATCGAAATTTTAAATAACCCATTTTTAAATAAAGGAACCGCATTTACAAAAGAAGAAAGAAAACAATATGGTTTAACAGGCATGTTGCCATCCAAAGTGCAAACCTTGGAAGAACAAGCGGATCAAGCTTACGGTCAATACCAGAGCAAAACAACGAACTTAGAAAAACGTCTCTTTTTGATGGAAATTTTTAATACGAACCGTACACTATTTTATAAGTTAATGGGACAACACGTCGTTGAATTTATGCCAATTGTTTATGATCCAACTGTGGCGGATTCAATTGAACAATACAATGAACTCTTTGTTGAACCACAAAATGCCGCATTCATCTCAATTGATGATCCAGAAAGCATCAAAGAAAGCTTGAAGAATGCAGCTGCTGGCCGTGATATTCGCTTAATCGTTGTTACAGATGCTGAAGGAATCTTAGGTATCGGTGACTGGGGTGTTAACGGAGTAGACATCGCGATTGGTAAATTGATGGTTTACACTGCAGCCGCAGGAATCAATCCAGCACAAGTCTTGCCTGTATCCATTGATGCTGGAACGAATAACCAAGAATTACTAAATGATCCATTGTACTTAGGGAACAAACATGAACGTGTTTATGGGGATAAATATTACGAAGTAATCGATCAATTTGTCGAAGCTGTAGAAGAACTATTCCCTGAGGTATTACTTCACTGGGAAGACTTCGGTCGTTCAAATGCAGCGAACATCTTGGAAAAATACCAAGACAAAATCACGACCTTCAATGATGACATCCAAGGAACTGGGATTGTTGTGTTAGCAGGTGTTCTAGGTGCGTTGAACATCTCCCAAGAAGATTTAACCAAACAAACCGTAATGACATTTGGTGCAGGAACTGCAGGGGTCGGAATTGCGAACCAATTGCTAGATGAAATGAAACGTCAAGGATTATCTGAAGAAGAAGCTCGGAAACACTTCTATATGGTTGATAAACAAGGTGTTTTATTTGAAGATACGGAAGATTTAACTCCAGGTCAAAAAGACTTTGTTCGTCAACGCAGTGAATTTTCAAATGCGGATGAATTGACGAACTTAACGGCGGCTGTAAAAGCGATCCATCCAACAATTATCATCGGTACTTCCACTCAACCAGGTGCCTTTACCGAAGAAATTGTCCGAGAATTAGCTGCTCATACAGAGCGTCCGATTATTTTCCCATTATCTAATCCAACGAAATTAGCCGAAGCAACGGCGGAAGACCTAATCAAATGGACAGACGGTAAAGCTCTGATCGGAACAGGGATTCCAGCAGATGACGTCAAATATAATGGTGTTACTTATCAAATCGGTCAAGCCAACAATGCACTGATGTACCCTGGTTTAGGACTTGGAATTATTGCTTCAACTGCGAAACGTGTGAATGGTGAAATGCTCTCCCAAGCGAGTCATGCACTAGGAGGAATCGTTGATACAAGCAAACCAGGAGCTGCTGTGTTACCACCTGTATCAAAATTAACTGAATTCTCTCAAACAATCGCTGAAGTAGTTGTGAAAAGCGTAGTTGATCAAAAATTAAACAAAGAAGAAATCAAAGACATCAAACAGGCTGTTGAAGAGATGAAATGGTATCCAGAATACCAACCGCTTGATGTTGATTAAAGTATTTATACAGTTAAAAAAATAGTTTTTACTTATGAAAAAGGGGGAAGAAAAGATGATTTTCTTTCAATCAATCCAAAGTGTTTTAAGCATCATTATTATGATTGCTTTAGGATATATCTTGAAAGGTCAGGGTTGGTTTGATGATAGCTTTGGAAAAAGTATTTCATCATTAATCACACGTGTGGCTTTACCAGCCTCCATCTTTGTATCCGTATTAAAAAATTTAACAAAAGAGAGCCTGTTCCAACTATCGGGTAGTTTAATCTACCCAGTTGGGGCAGTCATTATCTCTTATATCTTAGCTTATGCGTTAGTGAAAATTTTAAAGATTCGTCCGGGACGTCGTGGGATATTCATGAATGCGGTCGTCAATGCGAATACGATCTTCATTGGGTTACCTTTAAATATTGCTTTGTTCGGTGAAAAATCATTGCCTTACTTCTTGGTTTATTATGTGACAAACACCGTTTCTACTTGGGCGTTTGGGGTATTCTTAATCTCTAATGATGACCCAACGAAAGTAAAAGGCGAAAATAAAGCGAAATTAAACTGGAAGAAATTGTTGCCACCACCGTTACTTGGATTTATTGTCGCCATCATCTTCTTGTTGGTAGGCATTCCAGTACCAAGCTTTATCAATGCGACACTTGGCTATGTAGGTAGTATTGTAACGCCATTGTCCTTGCTTTATATTGGGATTGTTTTGTATGACGCTGGCTTGAAGAGTATTCGTTTTGATCGCGATACGATCGTAGCGTTATTAGGACGTTTCGTCTTGGCACCAGCAGTTTTAGTTGCTTTGATTGCTCTGGGATCAAATGCTTTTGGCGCAAGCTTAGCACCTTTATTGAAACAAACATTGATTGTACAATCTGCGACACCAATGTTAGCTGTTTTGCCAATCTTAGCAAATGAAGCTCATGGGGATGTCAAATACGCCACCAACTTGGTTACAACAAGTACCGTATTATTTGTGATTGTCGTTCCGATCTTGATGGAACTTGTACAATTTATTTAATAGAAAAAACCTTCGCGAGAAAAAATCGCGAAGGCTTTTTTTTAATACAATTAACTTAATTGCTTTTGAACTTCTGGGTTTTCCAGGAATTCATCATAGGTTGTTTCCGCACGATCCACAACGCCATTTTCAGAGATAGCGATGATACGATTGGCAATCGTTTGGATAAACTGATGGTCGTGAGAAGCAAATAGTAGCGATCCTTTGTAAGCGATCAGACCATCGTTCAATGCTGAAATCGATTCTAAGTCTAGGTGATTGGTTGGATCATCCATGACTAAGACGTTTGATTTTGACAGCATTAGCTTCGATAACATGCAGCGAACTTTTTCACCACCGGACAAGACATTGACAGGCTTCATTACTTCGTCACCTGAGAAAAGCATGCGCCCTAAGAAACTGCGTAAGAAGGTATTATCGTCCTCTTCTTTGCTGGCGTATTGACGTAACCAATCAAGGATCGGCATTTCACTGTCGAACTCTTTGGTCGTGTCTTTTGGCAAGTAAGCCTGGCTAGTTGTTACACCCCAGCGAATCGTGCCTGTGTCAGGTTTAAGATCTCCCATGATGACTTTGAACAGGGTCGTTGTGATTAAGTCATTTTCAGCGATGAAAGCAACCTTATCATCACGATTCAAGGTAAAGGAGATATTGTCTAAAATTTTCTTGCCATCAATCGTCACACTGACATTGTCTACCTGTAGTAAATCATTCCCTATTTCTCGTTCAGGTTTGAATTGTACGAAAGGATACCGGCGTGAAGAAGGCTGGATATCGTCTAATGTGATTTTATCCAACATCTTTTTACGAGAAGTTGCTTGCTTAGATTTTGACGCGTTAGCGCTGAAGCGAGCGATAAATTCTTGTAATTCTTTGATTTGTTCTTCTTTTTTCGCATTTTGTTGAGATTGTAATTTTGCTGCTAACTGACTTGATTCTAACCAGAAATCGTAGTTTCCGACATATAATTTGATTTTCCCGAAGTCTAAATCGGCCATGTGAGTACACACTTTGTTTAAGAAGTGGCGGTCATGGGAGACGACGATTACGGTATTTTCAAAGTTAATCAAGAATTCTTCTAACCAGTTGATGGATTGGATATCTAGTCCGTTCGTTGGTTCATCTAGCAATAGAACGTCAGGCTTTCCAAAAAGGGATTGTGCCAAAAGGACTTTGATCTTTTGCCCAGCAGTTAATTCACTCATTTTTTGCTGATGCAATTCTTCAGGAATGTTTAATCCCTGTAATAAAACAGCGGCTTCTGGTTCAGCTTCCCAACCATCAAGTTCTGCAAATTCACCTTCTAGTTCTGCTGCGCGAATACCATCTTCGTCAGAAAAATCTTCCTTCATATAAATGGCGTCTTTTTCTTGCATGACTTGGTATAGGCGTTCGTGTCCCATAATGACTGTTTCTAGAACAGTATATTCTTCGAAATCAAAATGGTTCTGTTTTAAAACAGCCATCCGTTCATTTGGTCCTAGGGTAACAGAGCCAGTAGAAGGCTGAATATCGCCTGCTAAAATCTTAAGAAAGGTTGATTTTCCGGCACCATTGGCACCAATCAACCCGTAACAATTGCCGGGAGTGAATTTAATATTTACGTCATCAAATAGTTTACGATCAGGAAACTGTAAACTAACGTCACTTACTGTAATCAATGATTTTCCTCGCTTTATCAGTATTGGCGCAAGGCCTCTTTGCATTATATCGGGGAACATCTGAAGTTTCAAGTCAACCGTTAAGAATTTACTTGGGAATTAAAATAGGATAGACTTGGCAATGAAGGGATGTGTCAGTATGATCGGGATCATTATCGCGACCCACGACCATTTAGCGGACAGTCTGTTAAAGACAGCGGAGTCCATTCTAGGTGATCAAAGCTGTGTGGAGACTTTAAATATCGAACCAGGGGCTACAGGGCTGCAAGAAAATATTGAGGACTATGCCAAAGAGTTATTAACGAAAGTGGATGAACTTGTTTGGCTGGTGGATATGTTTGGCGGTACACCCTTTCGCTATGCCAGCTTCTGTGTGATGAATGATTCACGTCAGTCTTTAGTGACAGGGGTCAACTTACCAATGGTCTTGCAGGCGTTGGTCAATCGAGAATTGCCAGCAGATGAACTGACCAAGCAATTAGAAAAAGAAGCAAAACAAACGATTCGCAGAATGTAAAAAAGGTTGTGCCAAAAATTTGGGCACAACCTTTTTTGTCTATTGCTAGTCTGCTTTTCCCAAAAGGATCACACGGACAATATTCATTTGCTCTATTTTAGGAGTTCACGCAATGTTGGCATATCGTGAACTTGATATTTTTCTTTGAAGGCCTTGATTTGTTCTTCAGAGAATTTATCTGGTTCAAGCTCTAATGCTTCCACTGGTAAAGGACGTTCATCCTTGATTTTAACATCAATAACAACGGGACGCTTGCTTGCTTTGGCTGCGGTGAAGGCGGGTTCTAATTGGCTATATTCAGTGATGGTAAACCCATCAGCGCCAAGTGCTTCCCCAACTTTACCAAAGTCAGCTCCTTCTAAGAAAACACCAAATTTTTGTTGTTCAGTATCTTCTTGTTCAGCTTCAATAAAACCAAAAGCATTATTTGAGAAGACGACGTTGATAATTGGTAAGTTGTATTTTACCTGAGTAATGATGTCCTGCATCTGCATTGCAAAGCCGCCATCACCACTGAAGGTAAAGACTTGCTTCTCTGGATAAGTTAATTGTGCAGCAATTCCGCCTGGAACACCATTCCCCATTGTTGCGAACCAACCAGAAGTTGTAAATTGCTGTTCGCCATTCATTTCTAAGTGGCGGATAGCATTTAACGTAACATTTCCCACATCGGCAACATAGACAGCATCTTGTTCGGCAATTCGATTTACTTCCTTAAAGACAGGTTCTGCACGTAATGGTGTTGAATCATCATTATAGAAGCTTTTACGCCAAGCGTGCCAATTACGAATGTTTTCTTGATTGGCTTTAAGCCATGCATCCGCTGGACGTGCGTTTCCTAGTTCGACCCAACGACGTAAAGCAGTAGCGCCATCACCTAAAACCGATTGATCGACTTGGTGACGACGACCAAATTTCGCCGCATCAATATCAACTTGAATGAATTTTGCATCTGGGTTAAAGAAGTAACGGCCAAATGGAAAATCGCTGCCGACAAATACGATTAAATCGGCATCAGCTAAAGCTTCATTGGCAGGTTTGGTCGCAACACGCGCCGCAAAGCCTAAGAAGTTTTCATAAAGATCAGGGACAATTCCTTTTGCTAAAACAGCTGCTGCAACAGGCATTGAAAAATGTTCAGCAAATGCTTTGATTGCATCAAAGCCACCGCGTACACCTTGTCCAATATAAAGAACAGGTTGTTTCGCTGCTTCAATCAATGGTAAGGCTGCTTTGAGATCTGCTTCATCGGGAAGTAGCACACCTGTTTTATGATTTTTGGCTGTTGCGATTTCTGTTTCTTCAATTTCTGCAAAACCAAGGTCAACAGGGATAGTAACAACTGCTACGCCTTTTTGTTGGTAAGCCGCTTTAATCGCTTCATCAATCACATGAGGCAAACTTTCCGCTGTCATCACCGTCCGATTGTAGACACTAACATCTGCAAACATCGGATTTTCATTTAATTCTTGGAAAGCATTATAGTTCATAGCAGTAGAGGCGACTTGTCCCAATAAAGCTAAAACAGGAACATGATCCATTTGCGCGTCATAAAGACCGTTGATCAAATGACTGGCACCAGGACCAGCAGAACCAAAGACAGCACCGACTTTACCAGTTAGTTTTGCATCCGCAGCAGCAGCGAGAGCACCCGCTTCTTCGTGGCGCACTTGGATATATTTAACGGATTCGCGTTCGTGATATAAGGCATCCATCGTTGAGTTGAATGATCCACCGGGAATACCATAGATATGATCAATATCCCAAGCTTCTAAAACATTGACCATGGCAACTCCTGCATTAATTTTTGACATTTTTTTCACTCGCTTTCTTTTTGTAAGTTTCCTACCTAAAAAGTATAACGCGTCTTAAAAAAACCAGCAAAGAAAGAGTCTCAAAAGAAGTTTACAGGCTCGCCTAAAACATGATAAAGTAAATTTGAACAAACGTTTTCAGGATACCCATTCATTTTGGGCAGATAAATATTTTTCATCTCCCAAGTACAGATTCTTGAAGTGGGTGCTACTAAAAGAAGAAAGAATAATTGTTGAAAGTAGGAGGTTCACATGGTTGAGTGGATATTAAGCTTAGCAGTATGGCAGCAAGCGTTGGTTGGGACGTTATTTACTTGGGGAATGACTGCTCTAGGTGCCGCATTGGTTTTTTTCTTTAAAAATATCAATCGAAATGTATTGAATCTGATGCTGGGCTTTGCCTCAGGTGTGATGATTGCAGCGAGTTTTTGGTCTTTATTAGATCCGGCCATAGAAGCTGCCGAGGAAAATGGCTCGATTCCCTGGCTAGTGGTTAGTCTTGGTTTTGGTTTGGGCGGATTGTTTCTCTATCTTGCGGACAAAACAATCCCGCATATGCATTTTGGACCAAACAAAGAAAAAGAGGGCTTTCCTAGTCATTTAAAACGAACAATTTTATTAGTATTTTCGATTACTTTGCACAATATCCCAGAAGGATTAGCTGTTGGGGTTGCATTTGGTGCTGCTAATGAAGCCGCCAATCCAACTGCGGCAGTCTTGGCAGCAATATCAGTATCATTAGGTATTGGGATACAAAACTTTCCAGAAGGAGCGGCGGTTTCGATTCCTTTACGTCAGGAAGGGTTAAGTCGAACCAAATCATTTCTTTACGGCCAAGCTTCAGGGTTAGTCGAACCGATCGCTGCTGTAATTGGTGCATTACTAGTGACAAGTGTTGAGCCACTATTGCCCTATGCACTATCTTTCGCTGCTGGAGCCATGATCTATGTCGTAGTAGAAGAGTTGATCCCAGAAGCACAAGCAACAACGGATAGTAAACATCATTATGGTGTGTTTGGTGCGATGTCTGGATTTATTATTATGATGATTTTAGATGTAGCGTTAGGGTAAGACTAAAAAAATCGTCGAAAGCTTAGCTTTCGACGATTTCTGTTTTTTTTAATAGGTACGTCCACGACGTTTCGTCAACCAGTTGACTAAGAAGTAGGCGATCGCTAAAGGAATAGCGATTCTAAAGAACAGACCAATTAATCCAGAAAGGATCGGACCAACGATACTTAAAATCAAACTAGCAACTAAGAAAAAGCCGACAACAGCTAAAATTCGTACAACCATAGGGTATTCTTTCATCATTTTACATTCCTTCTTTCCATTTGTTTTAACTTAAATACAGTTTAGCAAACTATTTTCTCACTTACGTCCAACTTAAGACGTATTTATTGGCAAACGAGGCTCTTTTTTGGTTAAATAAGAGTCGAAGAAACTAATTTTTAGTAAGTATTGAATGGAGTTAAGGAAAAATGCCAAAATCTCGAATTGAAGCTTTTACAGATGCGGTCATTGCTATTATTATGACTTTGCTGGTTTTAGAATTACATGAACCAAATGGACCGACTTGGTCTGCCTTTCTACATATGGAGCATAAATTTATTGTTTATCTGATCAGTTTTGTTAGCTTAGCGATTTATTGGAACAACCATCATCACCTTTTTCAATTAGTGCATAAAGTAGATGGTTGGGTTCTTTGGGCAAATAACTTTTTGATTTTAATGATGACCTTATTTCCCTATGTGACTGCTTGGGTCGGGGATTATCCTTTTTCATGGGCACCACAGGCATTGTATGGACTTGTCACGCTAGGAACCGATTTTGCCTACTACTTACTAGTACGAGCACTAGTGCGAGCAAATGGGAAAGATTCTAAGATTGGTCAATTATTTAGACATTATCCGAAGTTGTATTTATCTATTGGTTTAGCAATTGTGGCATTGATTCTAGGGAAATTGATTGCTCCAATTGCAGTATTGATTGTCAATGTCCTGATTTTATTAATGTGGTTCATTCCGGAAAAATCGATCGAAAAGACATTGTAAAAAGCGTATTCCTCAAAAAAGGTCTACTTTGAAAGAGATGCTTCTCAACACCTGTGACTATGTATGAAAAGTTGCAGGTGTTTTTTGTTATTCCAGGTTACTTCGTATAAGTAAGGGGAGACGAAAGCAACAGACCTACGTGTAGCTTATTTTGAGAAGGGCAGAATTTAAGTATGGGAATCACCGTCTCGAGAACGGATGTCTGGATCGTCCTTGTTCCGATTCTTCCTGCGAAGAAGCCAAGCGAAGAAGCCTTTTTGCGTAGATTGTTTTTTTGGAACTTCCGCAGGCGTAGCTAAAGTGGGTGAAGTTTCACTAACAGAGTTCGTTTCTATTGATGGAATCGTCTTTTCTCCGATTTGTGGTGCAGTTATGATTAATGAAGGTGAGTCGTTTTTTGTTTCTGCTGGTTCTGTAAGACTTTTTTCGATGGCCATTCTAGATGAATTGAACAAATAGTCATAGCTGCTGCCTGTTTTAACAGCTGGCATTTCAGGTTTTTTCTCTATTTTTGGAGAAGGAACCTTTTTTTCTTTTTCGCAAGGGAGCTCTTCTTGTAGTTCCTTTTCTTTATCAAAAATCTCTGTCTCATAGGTGGTTACGATCTTGGCTGTAACGACAGAATCAAATAGTTTTACGCCATTTTCTTCAAAAATATCCAATGTCGTTAAGAGTTCACAAGCTTCTTTGATGACGGGTATTGGCAGATCATTCTTTAGATTGCTATATTTCCAGTCATGTGTTTTCCCTAGACCGTTAGTAAAGGTCGCGACTAAATCTTGTTGCATATCCTTCTTTTCCTTTCTTAAATATTTTGTGCAGCTTCTTTTTCATCAAGGCTCGGTTGTTTCATCAGGACGGACTTTTGCAATCAGGGAACGGACAAGGGACACGGCTTTTTCACCAAAGTTACGAACAGGGAAGGTTCTTAGTTTTAATGCTTGCCATTCAGGCGCCATAAAGTAATCTTGGAAATAATAGAAAAAACGTTTAATGGTGCGAGTGGCTTTGGTGTTCATAAAAATCTCACGGACGAGATCCTTCAGAATGAAGGCAAACTCCTCCGCACCTAGCTGGTGTCGTACTTTCAAAGTGAGAATGTATTTGATGGTTAAGCTGCTGTTTTGTGTACTGTAATAATAGTCTTTGATGCGTTTTTCTAAGGTTGTTGATTTTAGGTTGAACAACTGGCGGTACGAAAGAACTTGTTCATTCATGGGATGTCCTCCTTATTTTTAGTTGAGAAAGAGAGAAGTGAGTTTCCTTTCTCATATGTTTTCTTCAAAAATTACTCGGCCGATGACTATAAGATAAAGCATTTTAAAAATAAAAGCGAACCGCAAAATCGCACTTTACCCCTCAAATTCGAAGGTTTGAAACGAAGAATTAGGCTTTGTAGAATGTAAACAAGCTATGTTGAGGGGCAAATGGAAATTTCGCGGTTTGAAAAAAGAAGGTGAACTGTATTATAATAAAAAGTTTCATTGAAAATATATTTTTAAGGGTGGATAAACTTGTTTTTGTCTCTTTAAGTAAAAGAATCCAGTTCCATTTATCGAAAATCCTATGGTAAACTATTTTGAGAATGTCTATTGTCAATTTGAGGTGCGGTGCCTCTTATTTTTCAATGAATGAAGTAAAGGTCAAGGAGGGTATCTATGCTAGAAGCGATTATTTTCGATATGGATGGTGTATTAGTAGATTCAGAATATACGTATTTCCAAAGTAAATCACAGATCTTAAAAGAGGCCGGGCATGAAGTAGAAGAAAGCTATCATTTTCAGTTCATGGGAACGACTAGTGAGTATATGTGGGAACAAATGAAGCAAGAATTTTCACTGCCTTTATCTGTAGCAGCATATGTTCAGCGTATGACTGATTTGCGCCAAGCAATGATTAAACGCGATGGAATCAAGGTAATACCTCACGTACAGGAGTTCGTGAAGCGATTGTATGATGGTGGCTTAACATTAGCCGTAGCGTCATCCTCATCGTTAGTAGAGATCAAGGCAAATTTGACGGAAATAGGCTTGTCTGAGTATTTTTCAGAAGTCGTCAGTACAGAAGAGGTAACCCATTCAAAACCAGCCCCAGATGTTTATCTAGCCGCGGCAGAGCGAATAGGTATAAAGCCTGAAAATTGTTTAGGCATTGAAGACACGAAAAATGGTGCCGGAGCGGTTCATAATGCGGGAATGGTTTGTGTGGGTTTTGCTAATCCAGCTTTTCCTAAGCAAGACTTGGCCTTTGCGGATGTCGTGGTTTCGACATTTGCTGATTTGGACCCGAATGCACTGACTCAAATTTATCAAGAAGTGAGGGATCAGCGTGCCTAAAGCAGCGATTACCAGTAAAGCTTTTTTGATTGAGGGTGGGTGTAATGCCTGCGGCCTGCAAAATACGGAGACCTTCACTATTCATTTTGAAGATCAACGATCCTCTGTGCTGGATCAGTTTGATGTTCCATCACTTGTCCAGACGATCGCACAAAAAAATGGTTGGCGGGAGACTGCCATTCCAGTAGGGATCGGAGAAGAAGAGATTGTTTTGAAAAAGGATAATGATGTGATCCAACCGAAATATCTTGGGGACCAAATAATTTATCAAGCAGGCAATCAGCGAATTCAAGCAAAGCAACAGTATGATGACAATCAGGAATTATTTGAACAGGTAAACAATATTTTGGTTCAGCTGTTCAAAATTGACCCGTATGACATAAGAATAGCTGTTGAGTAAATCCTAGAGAAATGAAGTGCCCCCAATAGTCGGACTTTTTTCGGAGTAGAGAAATCTACTCCGTTTTTGTTTGTTAAAATTAGTGATTATGCTACTTTCTGTGTTGTTTCTTGTACCTGAATAGGGCTTTTCTAATGCATTTTCCATTTTTCTCTGAGCCGTAATTTTGCATTTTATTGAAAGCGTATTCTATGATGGGAAGATACAAGAGAGGTGGATGAGAATGGAAAAACAGTTCGAAAATCAATTTATTGGCGGAGAATGGAAGGTGGGTAATGACTTAGAACACGTAAATGAGGACAAAAATCCCTACACGCAAGAGACGATCCTGAGCATACAAGGTGCGAATACAGAGGATGTAGATGAAGCCTATCGAGCCGCTCAAAAAGCACAGAAAGAATGGATGCAGCAATCGCCTCAAGAGCGTAGTACCGTTATAAAAAAGGCAGCTGAGCTGATGGCAGAAAAGCAAGAGGAGATTATCGACTGGCTAATTAAAGAAGGCGGCGCAACAAAAATTAAAGCAGGGCTCGAAGTTAATTTGGCAAAAGGGATTACGGAAGAGGCAGCTAGTTTCCCAATGAGAGTAGAAGGAAAAATCTTACCTACGAATACCGCTGGAGAAGAAAGTTTTGTGATGCATCGACCTTTAGGAGTAATTGGAATCATTAGTCCTTGGAATTTTCCATTTCATTTGACGATGCGGTCGTTGGCGCCAGCACTTGCTGCTGGGAATGGGGTTGTGATTAAACCAGCCAGCGATAGTCCAGTAACTGGCGGTCTTTTGCCAGCAAAAATTTTCGAAGAGGCTGGTGTTCCTAAAGGCTTAGTCAATGTCACGGTTGGCAGTGGTAGTGAGATTGGGGACTATTTTGTTGGGCATGCGATCCCAAGTTTCATTTCCTTTACCGGGTCAACGCCTGTTGGCAAGAATATCGCTAGCCAAGCAATGAGTGGGGAAAAGATTAAGCAGGTAGCTTTGGAATTGGGAGGGAACTCTCCTTTTATCGTATTGGCTGATGCGGATATTGAAGAAGCGGCTCATGCGTTGATTGTCAGCAAGTTCATGCATTCTGGTCAAATCTGTATGGCTGCAAATCGTGCGATCGTTGTTGAATCCGTGTTTGATGAATTTGTTGATAAAGTGGTTGAACGAGTGAAAAAATTAGTTTCTGGAGATCCTGCCGATGAACAGACAGTTATTGGTCCGATCATCAACCAAAAACAAACAGATCAAATCGAAAAAATGATTCAGCAGGCGCAAGAATCTGGAGCCGAATTTTTGGTAGAAGGGACGATTGAAGGGCAGGTCATTGAACCATTTGTGCTCGTTTCCGAAGATCCGACCTTAGAGATTTTCCATGAAGAAATTTTTGGTCCAGTACTTCCAATTCTGAAAGTAAAGGATACACAAGCAGCCATAGAAGCAGCAAATGATACGGAATACGGGTTGTCCAGTGCTTTATTTACCAAAGACTTAAATCAGGGCAGAATCATAGCCAATAAAATCGAATCTGGGATGTGCCATATTAATGGATTGACTGTCGATGACCAGCCAAACGCCCCCTTTGGCGGAGAAAAAAATTCTGGTATCGGCCGTTTTAATGGCGAATGGGTATTAGAAGAGTTTACTAGAGTTCAATGGGTAACCACCAAATCAGGAAAAGGACGATATCCATTTTAAAATTTATACCAATCTTTATAAAAAATACTGAAGTGACTTAAAAGAGTTACTTCAGTTTTTTTGAAGGTAAATAAAGTACAAATTCACTCAGAACGTTTATTTTAGCAAGCAACCTAATTTTTTGACGAAAAAATAGTAAAGTCTAGCTTACATAAAAAACAGACAAATAATGAGACTCTTGCTAAAATGAGTAGAGAACGAGAGTACCAAGTTGCATAATATGTGATCAAAAACAGAAACGTTAACGTGATTTTTCACCGTTATTTAAGGGTTTTTAGTTTTTGGTCAATTTTTTTTGTGAAAGAAAGTATTTGTAAGCACCAAGTTGCATAAAGAACACCGAATTAATTGGGAACAAAGAAGGTAGAAATGTAAGCGTTTTTCATATAAATTGAAGAGGTAAAGAGGGATGACAATGAATTTAGAAGAACGGACAAATCAGATTTTTGTTGAATTAGTTAACAACCCACAAATTACTAGTAAGGCATTATGTGAGAAGTTTGATTTGACGCGAGGGCAATTGAACTACGCGTTGAAAAAAATCAATGATTCTTTGTTAGAAGAAAAGCTGAGTGAGATCAAACGAACCAAAAATGGTCACTTTCTGATTGCAAATGAGATTCTTTCAAATTATAAGGGAGGTGATGAGCAGCTCGGGGAAACAGTGGAAAGTTATGTATTCTCCGGCAAAGAGCGAGCAGCCATAATTGAATTGATGCTATTGAGTAAAGAGGATTATTTATCACTAAATCATTTTATTGATGAATTGAAGGTCAGTCGTAATACTGTGTTGCGAGATTTGAAGGCGGTCGACCAAGAATTGCAGCAACATCAATTAACGTTGAAGTATACCAGGCAAAAAGGTTACTTCATTCAAGGAGATGAATGGAACAAGCGGAATGTTTTATCCGATTTGTTGAATAATTTAGCAGTGATGTACAACGGAATCAACTTCATCATCCAATTTGCTAATATCGATCCGCAACAGATCGACATTTTCCGCAAACGAGTGGAGCTGGTGGAGGAAGAGCTAGAGGTACAATTCACGGATGAACGACTAAAAACCTTGCCGCTATTGATTATTCTAATGATACGACGGGCGCAAAAAGGGAAACTGATCTCCTATAGCTTTAAAGTGAATTATCGAGAACTGGCAGATACAAAGGAATATTTAGCGGCGGATCGGGTCATTTGGGATGTTGATGGTTTAAGTGAGAATGAACGAGTTTATGTAACGATGCTGCTGTTGACTACTAATCTTTCTCGGGGCGACATTTTATCAGTAAAAGAGATCAACAAGATGAAGGAAGCTCTGGAAAAAGTGATTGCTAATTTTGAACGAATTGCCAGTGTCAATTTAGAAGAGAAGGAAAAACTTTTAGAACGTTTGCTAGTCCATATGAGGCCAGCCTATTATCGAATCAAATATCACTTGAATCTGCAGACTCGTTTTTATCAGGAAAACAAAGATGCCAATTTATTTTCACTCTTTTATTTGGTCAAAGAAGCGAGTGGTCCGTTGGAAACCTATTTTGGACAATCAGTACCGGATGCGGAATTGTTTTTTATTTCACTGTTTATCGGAAGTCATATTGTTGAAAGTACAGAAATTGTCCATCCAGAAAATCGTAAACGGGCAATCATTGTCTGTCCCAATGGTATCTCAATCGCTGTTTTATTGGAGAACACATTGAAGAACCTGTTGCCTGAAATTGACTTTATTATGTCAATGTCTGCGCGGGAATTCTATCGAAAGGACTACGATGTCGATTTTATTTTCTCGGCGGTACCGTTAAAAACGGAGAAGAAGGTATTTGTAGTCAATAACTTTCTCTCAGAGCAGGAAAAACGCCAACTAAGGGAACGAGTTCTGCGATCTACAGCAATCATCCAGACAGAAATTGTTACGCCAGAGAAAATTTTAGCAGTGGTACAAAAACATGCGGAAATCATAGATGAAACAAGCCTTTATGAAGAATTACTCAGTTTGTTTGCTCCTAAGGAATCGAAAATTTTAGCAAAGAAACGGCCGCATTTGATTGATCTTTTAAAAGGGGAAACGATCCAGATCTTTGAAGAAGAGATCAGCTGGTCGGAGGTTTTAGAAGCATTAGCTCGTCCTTTAGAACGGCAGCAGGTGATCACGACAGAGTACATCAACGCATTGAAAAAAGAAATGCCGACATTGCCAGCATACACTGTCTTACGCCATAAAATTGCGTTGCCCCATACTGTGAGTGAGGCTGGAGCAATCGGCGTAGGAATTAGTCTAGGACTCGTGAGAAAAGGAATTCTGACAGAGGATGGCAGAAAAATCCATACGGTCATCTTATTGGGATCTAATGATAAAGAAGAACATTTAGATTTGATTTTTGAAATGATGAGTTTAGCTGGAGCGAACGAGTTAACACAATTAGAAAAAGCAACTACGAAGGAAGAGATTCGGGAGGCGTTGATTCGTTTCAACGATGAGTATTGGAGGGCAAAATAATGACAGAAACGACACTAAGTTCTTACGTAAAGGAACCACTAGTTTTTGCGCAAGAAAATTTTTCTAACCAGGCAGAATTATTTGAGCAGGTAGCTCAGAAGGCTTTGGATCTAAGCTGGGTAAGGGATGATTTCCTAGAACGGATCAGAAAACGAGAAGAGACATTTCCCACAGGTATTCAATTGATGAACTTCGGGGCAGCGATTCCCCATACAGACGCTGAGTGTGTATTGGAAGAATTCGTAGCGGTGATTACGCTTCAAGAGCCGGTTGTTTTTTACAGTATGGAAGACAACAGTACCCAAGTAAAGGCTCAAATTGTCTTTGTTCTAGGATTGAATCAACCTCATGCCCAGCTGGAAATGCTGCAATCGTTGATGGGATTATTGCAAAATGAAACGGTTTTATCAGAACTTTTATTAGCCACCACAGAAAATGAGTTAATCAGCACGATTAAGAAAAATCAATTGTAGAAAAAAGGAGAGAAACATTATGAAAACAATTCGAGTATTAGTAGCTTGTGGAGCAGGGATCGCAACATCAACAGTCGTTATGAAAAAGGTAGAGGATTTATTTGCCAGAAATGATATGCCGGTGGAAATCACACAGATCAAGATCGCAGAAGCAGCTGGAAAACAAGATGAAGCAGACATGTTGATTTCAACGACCATGTTGCCGACTCAATACAAAATTCCTGCGATCTCAGCAATGGCCTTTTTGACGGGGATCGGAACCGAAAAAGTTGAGAATCAAATCATCGAAGCAGCAAAGGGCATTCAATAATTTTTAACTACATGTATGTTCTTTCCGCGTTTTACGGATCAATAGGATTTTGCAATTTGCGGAAAGGACGTATGTGGTAAGACGCTGATTTATTTTTAGTTTAAAAATAAATATATTTAAACAAATTAGGAGGAATGAATGAAATGGATAGCTTAATGGATGTGGTGCAGAGTATTTTAGGTGCTGGCCCGAGTGTCATGCTCCCTATTATCATTTTCATTGTCGGAATTATTTTTAGGGTTCCATTGAAAAAAGCAATTATTTCCGGAATTACAGTTGGTATCGGAATGATCGGGATCAACTTGGTTATCACGGTATTGACCACAAATGTAGGCCCAGCAGCACAAGCGATGGTCGAGCGGTTCGGTCTGAACTTGACGATCATTGATGCTGGCTGGCCAGCAGTCTCAGCCGGGACATGGGCGCAACCAATCGCGGCTGTGATGATTCCAGTGATCTTGATCGTAAATTTAATTATGTTGGCATTAAATCGAACGAAAACACTGAATATTGACATCTGGAACTACTGGCATGTTAGTTCTGTGGCAGCAACTGGTTATATTGTAACAAAAAGTTTTTTCTTTGGCATCCTGTGCGGGATTTTGTTTACAATCATTATTCAAATCATTGCAGATAAGACAGCACCTAAAGTTCAAGAATATTATGGTTTAGAAGGAATCAGCATCACCACAGGTTCGGCGCAAGGTTATGCAGTTTTAGCTTTACCGGTCGGCTGGCTGGTGGATAAGATTCCTGGTATCAATAAATTAGATGTAAAACCTGAAACAATTCAAAAACGTTTTGGGATTTTCGGTGAACCAATGATCATGGGGATCATTATCGGGATGTTCCTAGGCTTGCTGGGAGGCTATGACTTTATTGGCATCCTGCAAATCGGAATGAACATGGGCGGTGTCATGTTCTTAATGCCGCGAATGGTAAAAATCTTGATGGAGGGATTGATCCCGATTCAAGAAGGTGCGCAAAAATTACTGCAAAGCCGTTATGGAGATCGCGAAATTTATTTAGGAATGGATGCTGCATTAGCAACAGGTTCACCAGCGGCATTGTCCACCGGTCTTTTGATGGTGCCGATCACTTTGTTTTTAGCAGTTATTTTACCAGGAAACCGTGTCTTGCCTTTTGGAGACTTAGCGACAATTCCCTTCTTCGCAGCGTTAGTTGTACCTAGTCGTAAGGGAAATATTTTACACTCAGTTATTTCGTTAACGGTCGTAATGGCAGTAGCACTGCTGATGGCAACAAACTTTGCACCAGTTATTACCGAAATGGCACAAGGTATCGTGAAGTTCCCAGACGGGGCAGCAGAAATCACGAACTTGGACACAGGTGGGAACTTCTTAAAATGGATCTTCTTGAAACTCTCAGAATTAGTTGCACAAGTAATGTAGGAGGCTTATATCAATGAGTAAAACAATGAAGGGTGTTTCCAAACAGGCACCTGGCTATGACCAAATGGAGTTTATTGACTTAGCAGTACCTGAAGCAACAGAGGATAAGGTATTGATTAAAGTAGCCTACACGGGTATCTGTGGGTCAGATATTCATACCTTTAAAGGCGAATATAAAAATCCTACCACGCCTGTCGTACTAGGACACGAATTTTCTGGTCAAGTGGTTGAAGTAGGAGAAAAGGTAACTAAGATCAAAGTAGGCGATCGCGTGACTAGTGAGACGACCTTTTATGTCTGCGGTGAATGCGACTACTGTAAGGAAAAGCAATACAACTTATGTCCGCATCGCAAGGGAATCGGTACGCAGCAAAATGGATCAATGGCCAATTATGTATTGGCACGTGAGGAAAGTATTCATTTATTGCCGGATCATTTGAGTTATGAAGGCGCGGCGATGAGTGAACCACTGGCCTGCTGTGTACATGCAATGTATCAAAAGAGTCATTTAGAACTGAAAGAGACGATCATTATTATGGGACCTGGTCCTATTGGCTTGTTCTTGTTACAGATTGCCAAAGAAATTGGGGCATTCGTTATTATGACGGGTATCACGAAAGACGCGCACCGTTTAGAATTAGCGAAAAAACTTGGGGCGGATGTCATCGTGGATACGATGAAGGAAGATCTGGCTAAGATCGTTAATGAAGTGACGGATGGCTACGGAGTGGATAAGGTTTATGACGCCTCTGGCGCAGTGCCTGCGGTGAATGCCAGTCTACCATTGATCCGCAAACAAGGGCAATTCATTCAAGTTGGTCTATTCGCGAACAAAATGGTGGATTTGGATACGGAATCCATTATCCAACGAGAGATCGAATACATTGGCAGTCGTTCGCAAAACCCATATGATTGGCCAATCGCGATTCATCTATTGGCGAAGGGTGCGATTAATATCGAAGAAATGATCACGAAAAAATATCCGTTGACAGATTGGCGTGAAGCCTTTGATAAAGTGATGGAGGGCAACGAGATCAAAGTAATGATCGAATCAAATCCAGGAGAATTTTAATAAAACGAAGGAAGTTGCACTGTTATTTCAGTGCAACTTTTTTGTTATTTTAAAATTCTTTCAAAAAGAAACCGTTTACTATTTTTCTTGTTCAGGCTAGACTAAAGGAAAAAATGGCAGACAGGAGGGAAACAGATGGACCTTGATAATCGGAGTGTTCAGGTTTTACAAACCGTCGCTTCTACAGTAAAAATTTCTTCCAAAGAAATCATGGAAAAATACCGACTCACTCGCAATCAATTAGATTACGCACTGAAAAAAATAAATGACTATCTGGAAGAGAATAGCTACCGAAAGATTATTCGATCACGCAATGGGGGTTTTGTCGTTGATACAAAGGTGGTGGATGACTTTTCGGGAATCATGAATAGTGAAAGTCAATTACAGGCAGATGAAAATAGTTTTCTAGATGAGGATCATCGATTGCTAGTTATTTTATTATTGATTTTTTCCGCAGACTATCTCTCGCTTTATCACTTTTCGGAAAGTTTAGAGGTGAGTAAAAATACGATTGTCTCGGACATCAAGAAACTCAAGAAACAACTGAGCAGACATAAGCTGACCATCGATTATTCTAGAAAGGGTGGATACTATTTTCGAGGAGATGAGGAAGCGATTCGTGGATTGATTCTTGTTGTAACGGATCAAGTGATGGAATCGATTTACAATCGCCTTATTTTTGAAAAATATTTGGACATTCAGGTAACGGAAATTGAGGCCCAGAGAAGAATGTTGCGCTTGGTGGAAGAAGAACTGCAAGTTCAGTATACCGATAATAGAATTCAGACAGCTCCTTATTTCTTAGTCTTGCTGGATCGTCGAGTAAAGAACGAGCATCTTATTGAGCAGCGTTTTGGCTTGCTGGCAAAAGAAATTATGGATACCAACGAATATGCGGCAATCGTAAAAGTATTGGCTGGACAAAGCATGCTCCCGAAATCCTATACGGAACATCTTTATCTGTGTCTTTATATCCTGTCCTTAAAAATTACTGATTTAAGCAATATCTTTTCACTTAATAAAGTGGAGCTGCGAAAACACATCGAATTGTTTATTGCTCAGCTAGAAAAAAATACAATCATTCAACTGAATGACAAAGCCCAATTAATTGAGAATTTAGCGTTGCATTTAACCCCCGCCTATTATCGCATTCGCTATGGTTTGACTTCCGATTATATGCTTACGGATATCGTTAAGAACCAATTGGATCCGCTGTTCTTTATTGTGAAATCATCGATTGCGCCCTTAGAGGAATTTTTTGAAGAACGAATTCCCAACGATGAAATATATCTGATCACTATGTTCATTGGCGCGTATATGCAAAAGGAAAAACCAATCAATCTTGATAATACGATTGTCAAAGCTGCGGTAGTTTGCCCGAACGGTATCATTAGTTCAAAACTGCTGGAAAAAACGTTAGATAACTGGTTTCCGATGATTCATTTTGTCAGCTCTTTTTCGATTCGTGAATTTTACGAAAAAGAGGAGTGCCTAGAGGTTCAATTGATCTTCTCAACTACGCCTTTAACGACAGAGTTCCCGGTGATCGTTGTAGGCAATGATCTTTCAGCGATGAACAAAACGTTAATCGTCAATGAAGTCATCCAGCTGATTTATAAAATTGATAGTTATAAATTACAGCCGGATCACATCCTGTCCATCGTCAGAAAACACCTTCCTATGGATGATGAGACAGAAGGGAAGATTCGTAAAGAGTTAATGATTTCCTACAATTCGATTTTTCAAATTCAAGATCAAGAAATCTTGACGAATGAAACGAAGTTGAATTTAAGTGACCTGATTACGAAGGAAAGTATTGTCATCTTACCGAATAAACTAACTTGGCTGGAAATACTGCAAGCAGCAACACAAAATTTGATTGATCGTGGAATCGTTGAGCCGAGCTACTTAAGCCATCTTGAGGAACAGTTTCCGGAGGTCACTCCCAGTATCGTATTGGGAAATCAGATCGTGATTCCCCATACCATTCCTGAAAATGGGGCTCGTGAACTGGGCATGTGTTTAGCCAAAATCCCACAGGGTTTCTCCAGTCAAGGACAGTGCTACCGATATGTAGTGGTTATTTCAGCGATTGACAAAAAAATGCATATCCAACCAATGATGCAGCTATTGAAAATCGCAAGCGATCCAAAAACGATTCAGCGATTGGATCAGGCGCAAGATAAAGACGCGCTTTTAGCGGTTATCCAAGATTTCAAAAAATAGTAAAAATGAAATCCTCGTTCTTCTGGAGAGCGGGGATTTTTGTGTTATTGAGCTATTTAACCAATAGATAACAAAGATAAACGCTTGTGAAATCAACGTTTTCAGCAAGTCATACAAATATTACGGAATAGGTTCAGTAAAAAATGAGTTCAAAAGAAATTCAAAAGAAAGCGTTTCCGTGCTATCTTTTGGTTAAGCAAGAAGCAAAAAAACAGAATAGGAGGGATCTAGTGATCAAACGAGAGTTGCTTTTTAGCAAAATGAAGCCACAGGATTACGAAGAGATGATTTCATTCTTGGGTGGGAAAATGGAAGAGCTGGGTTATGTAAAAAATACTTATGTTCCAGCGGTACTGGAAAGAGAGAAGGGCTTTCCTACGGGATTGCAGATGGGCGATTATGGGATTGCGATTCCCCATACGGATCGTGAGCA
Organism: Enterococcus raffinosus; assembly: GCF_001886185.1. Lineage (GTDB taxonomy): Bacteria > Bacillota > Bacilli > Lactobacillales > Enterococcaceae > Enterococcus_A > Enterococcus_A raffinosus. Next base: position 22,606 of record NZ_JXLA01000023.1, read on the forward strand.
TGTATACCAATCCGCTTTAGCAATCGCGACTTTAGCAGAACCAATCGAGGTTTGCTCAATGATCAATCCAGAAGAAAAAGTTCGTGTATCATTGGTCATTTTAATGGCGGTGGAGGACCCAGATGGTCAAGTCAAGATGCTTAGCAAGCTGATGGGACTTTTTCAAGATGTGGAAACATTAAAGCGTTTAGAGCACGCATCGTCTGTGGAAGAGATGTATAACATCGTGGCAAAAATGGAATTAGAAATCGCATAAAGCGAAAATAAAAGGAGGAGCAACAATGAAAAGATACAATGTATTGTCTGTGTGTGGATCAGGAACGGTGACATCATCAATGGTGGCGGAAAAATTAAGAGAGACGTTGGAAGAAAAAGGCTATATTGTTGATACTACAGAGGCAAACCCGAACGAAGCGTTGTCTCTAGCAAAGACAGGGAAGTTTGATTTTATTACGTATACAAGTCCTTTACCAGATGGGGATTACGGAATTCCAGTAGTAAATGCCATCGGTTTCTTAACCGGGTTTGGGGAAGAAGAATTTTTAGAAGAAGTAGACGGCGTTTTATTAGCCTTAGAGAACTAAAATTTAAAGAACAGGTTGTTTTTGGTTTCTTGCGAAGAAGTGATAAACAGGTATTGCTTTATTCGATTTTAGGCATGTTGAAAATTAAATACATTAAATTGAAAAAGGAGTAATGAGATGTTAGAAACATTAAAAAGCGTTTTTGATACGTTTGGATCGGCTGTATTTGTTCCAGTGATGATTTTTGTCGTTGCTAAAGTATTGAAAGTGAAGACGCAAAAGGCATTTTTATCTGGATTATATGCAGGTGTAGGGCTGATGGGCTTTACTTTGATTTTGAACTCATACACCCCAATTATTTCGAAAGTCGTTCAACAAATGGTCGATCAAACAGGAATCAATCTTCCAGCCTTTGATGTAGGGTGGCAAGCAACGGCATTGGTGGCCTATTCAACAGAGGCAGGGATGATTTATCTAGTGATCGCCTTAGTTTTACAGACGGTACTTTTTTTAGTGAAGTGGACCAACGTATTCCAGCCTTCTGATTTATGGAATAACTATTCTTATATGGTTTGGGGCTCGATGGTGTATTTAGCTACAAAAAATATGATCTTAGCAGTTGTCTTAATGTGTTTATTGAATATGTACAGCCTATTATTATCGGAAATGTTAGCCAGAAGATGGTCAAGCTATTATCACTATCCAAATTGCACGATCATTGCTATGCATAATATCGAGCCGGGAATCTTTGCTCTCTTGATGGACCCGATTTGGAATATGATCGGCTTGCATAAAGTACGCTTGAATCCTCAAGGCTTGCAGAAGAAGTTAGGGTTTCTTGGCGAACCAATCTCGTTAGGATTGTTCTTAGGTCTATTTTTAGGGATTTTAGGAAATATCAGCAATTTGGCAGAGCTATCTGCTTGGGGACAGATCACAGAAGTAGCGATCGCGACAAGTGCGGTGATGGCGATCTTCCCGAAAGTAGCGGGAATCTTCTCACAAGCCTTCAACCCGATCTCACAAGCAGCGAGTAAAAATGTTCGCGGCAATAACGAGGGACGCGAATGGTATCTTGGCGTAAATGATGCGACAGGCTATGGTGAACCAGCAACGTTGATCTCAGGAATTCTTTTGATCCCAATTATGGTATTCATCGCAATGATTTTACCAGGTAACCAAACATTGCCAGTAGTTGATTTATTGGCTATTCCGTATATGGTACAAGCTTTGGTATGTTTATCAAACGGAAATATCGCCAAAACACTGATCAATGGAGTGATTTGGTTCAGCCTAGGATTGTACATGTGCTCTTACACTGCGCCAATGTTTACTGAGATTGCACAAACGGTAGGGGTTACTTTACCAGCCGGCGCATTGATGGTAACCAGTTTCAATATTTTAGGAAAACCAATTTTTGGACTAATTTTCTTAGCCTTTTTAAGTCAGAATCCATTGTGGATTGGCTTGACGATCGTCGCATACTTTGTTGTTTACTTCTTATTCCGTAAAAATAGAGAAGCCTTTTATGGATATGTTGAACGAGCTGCAGCGAAAAACAGCGGTGAAATTCCAGAAGCCAAAACAAAGGTAGCTTAGTAGAGAAGGATGAAAGAAAAGATGACAGAAAAGATGAAAGCAAGTGTATTAATAAAACCCGGTGTCTTGGAAGTTCAAGAGGTAGAGATTCCTGATATCGGTGAAGAGGAAGTATTAGTAAAAGTCGCTTACGCGGGGATCTGCGGCTCAGATGTGCCCCGCGCAAACTTAGAAGATGGTGCAAGAATGTATCCGCTCATTTTAGGACATGAATTCAGTGGAACAGTTGATCGGGTAGGATCACAGGTCACTAAAGTTCAAGTCGGAGACAAGATCGCTGTTGCACCATTGATCCCGGACCCTAATTCTGAATATACAAAAGAAGGCTCCTATGGTCTCAGTGATAATTATAACATAATCGGTACAGGCAGTAATGGAGCTTTTGCTGAATACGTGAAGGTTCCTGAAGCACACTGTGTGGTAATGCCGGAAGATTTGGATTTGTTGTCAGCGGCAGGGGTAGAGCCGGCGACAATTAGCTGGCATGCAATGCAGCGGGCGAACATGAAGGTTGGTGATACAGTAGCAGTTCTTGGCTGTGGACCGATCGGACAATTTGCGATTCAAATCGCGAAAATATTCGGAGCAAAAAAAGTCATTGCCGTCGATATTTTTGATGAAAAATTGGCATTAGCAAAACAACTCGGAGCAGATGTGACAATCAACAGCAAAGAGCAGGATCTGGAAGAAGCTATCAAGGCAGAAACAGGCTTAGGCGTCCATGTTGTGATCGAAACGGCGGGGAGTAAATTCACTCAGAAACAGGCCTTATTGATTACTCGTAAACATGGGACGGTAGTATTGGTAGGCATTTCCCATCAGGATCTGCCCTTGTCTGAACATGAGGCAGAACGCATTATGCGTGCAGAGCTGACAATTACAGGCTCATGGAATTCCTATACCGCACCTTATCCGGGACGTGCATGGGAAGCGACATTAGAAGAAATGTCCAAACGCAGAATCAAATTCAAAGAAATGGTGAGTGATGAGATCACGTTAACGGATTTGCCAGATGTGCTGCCTAAAATGTTTAAGCGTGAGCTTGCTTATAACAAAATCGTTGTTGCAGTCAATCCAGAGTAAAAGGGGACCGAATCAATGTTAGAACAATTAAAAGAAGAAGTATTTCAAGCGAATCTAGCCTTACCTAAACAGGGGTTAATTAAATATACCTGGGGAAATGTCAGTGCCTATGATCCTGAAACAAGCTATTTTGTCATTAAGCCTAGCGGTGTCAGTTATGAAGAAATGAAGGCGTCTGATATGGTAGTCGTTGATTTAGAAAATAGGGTAATCGAGGGAGAACTGAATCCATCATCAGATACGCCAACTCATGCAGTATTGTATAAGGCATTTCCAGAAATTGGCGGAATCGTTCATACGCATTCGACTTGGGCAGCAGCTTGGGCACAATCAGGTTTGGATGTTCCAGCAATGGGGACGACTCATGCGGATACCTTTTATGGCTCTGTTCCATGTGCGCGCTTCTTGACCAAAAATGAAATCGATGAAGGCTATGAGCATGAGACGGGGAATGTCATTGTCGAGACCTTTAAGCAGCGCGAAATCAAGCCTTTGGAAGTTCCAGGAGTACTGCTCCATGGACACGGCCCATTTACTTGGGGAAAAGATGCTCATAGTGCAGTTATGAATGCTGTGGTTTTGGAGGAGGTATGCAAGATGAATTTATTGACTCGTCAATTAAATTCTTTTGCAGAAGAACTGCCACAACGTGTATTGGATAAACACTATTTACGTAAGCATGGGGCGAATGCCTATTATGGACAGAACTAACGAATAACGAGAAAGGAGGATGACGATGATTAGCGATTTATTTGTTTTGATTGGATTGGCATTCTTTATCAAAATCTTTTTTGATGGCGCAAAAAGGCTGGTTATTGGAGCCAATGGAGATATTGTTAAAAGTAAAACGTACTGGATCCATGGCGGCTTGGGGATAGCTTTTCTGATCGTTGCGCGACTAATTACGCTCCTCCTTTAACCTTGTAATAATGGAGGGTGATGGAATGAAGATTCATGAAATCAGTCAAGCACCATTTATTCGAGAAATGTGCGAAGCGACTCATCAGTTATGGGCATATGGATGGGCCGAACGAAATGGCGGAAATATTAGTTACCGTCTGCCACTGGAGGAGGTACAGTATTATCTCAATGTCCATCAGGTAAAAAAGACCATTGCGTTAGATTTCACTGTAAAGAGTTTAGCAGGAGAGATTTTTCTAGTTTCCGGTTCAGGCAAGTATTTCAAAAATGTCCAAAAGAATCCGGCGGATAGTTTAGCGATCATTCGAATTACTGCCGAAGGTGACAAATATGATTTGCTGTGGGGATTAGAAGGAGACGATTTACCTACGAGTGAGTTAGCATCGCACCTGCAATGTCATGCTGTACGTCTTGCGCAAGATCCAGAGCATCGGGTAATCTTACACACGCATGCAACTGCGATATCGGCAATGACCTTTATCCATGAGCTAGATGAAAAGAAATTTACTAAAACGCTCTGGCAGATGATTACAGAATGTATTGTTGTCTTTCCAGATGGTGTATCGGTTCTTCCATGGATGGTTGCAGGGACAAACCAATTAGGGACAGCCTCTGCTGAAAAAATGCGAGAGTCACGAATCGTTATTTGGCCCCACCATGGAATTATGAGCGCAGGACAAACCATGGATGATGCCTTTGGCCTAGTTGAAACAGCAGAAAAGGCCGCTCAAATTTATTTACAGATTTGCTCCACCAGACAGGATATTAAGCAACAGATTACTGATCAGCAGCTTATCGACCTAGCAGCAAAGTTTCACGTGAAACCTAAAGCAGGGATATTGTCGGAAGAAGGTCAGCAAAATGACTAATGTAGTGGTGATTGGTGATCCATTTGTTTCGGCAGATAACTTAGCTAAAGCAGCAGAGGGATTGAAGCTTGATCCACCAATCAATATTCAAAAATTCGAATGGCAAGCAGAAAAAACTCGATCGGAATTTCGTGAGGTAATTAAGGTTTTAGAACAAGACGGACCTAACAATTTTGAGTGGTCATCGGAATTATTGTCCGCAGTATCCAACGCCGAGTATTTGTTAGTACATCTAGCGCCTGTTTCAAGAAACTTATTAGCTCATGGAAATAAGCTTAAACTTATCGGCACCTGTCGCGGCGGATTAGAGCATATTGATTTAGAGGCAATGAAAGAGCTGGATGGTCTATCGGTGATTAATGTCATTCGTAATGCAGAACCTGTCGCTGATTTTACCATTGGTTTAATGTATGCTACTGTTCGCAACATTGCTGCATCTGCGATCCAAGTGAGGAACGGCAATTGGCCGCAAAATTTTTCGAACGACGCCTACAAAACCTCTTTCTCGAACCTAAAGGTCGGTCTGGTTGGATTGGGACATATTGGAAGAATTGTGGCAAAACGATTAACTGCCCTCGGACTAGAGGTTAGCGCCTACGATGCTTTTACCGATCAGAAAACATTGGATCAAGAAGGATATCAAGTGAAGCTAAAGGGATTAGAGGAAATTTTTAGTGATTCAGATGTGGTATCCCTGCATTTAAGAGTTGTTCCAGAGACGAAAAATATCATTGACCATACGTTATTAAAACGGATGAAACCGAATGCCTATTTGATCAATACAGCGCGACCAGATATCATTAATCGAAAAGATTTGCTCGAGTGCTTAACAAATAAAACGATCGCCGGTGCAGGAATAGATGTTCTATGGGAGGAGCCAATTACACCTAATGAACCTTTACTGAAATTGGACAATGTGGTGATTACCTCACATATTGCTGGGGATACGATTGATGCGATTGAGCGTTCTCCACAATTGCTGCAAAAAGAAATGAATAGCATCCTAGAAAAAGCTTAAGTAGAATCGTCTACTTAAGCTTTTTTGCTCACTTTTCACAAATTAGTGTACTTTTTTTTCTGACTGGAAAAAAAAGAGCGTATTAATCATTTTCAATAAGCGTTCTATACTTGGCGTGTAATTAAGAGGAGGGGACGTAAATGTCAGATTGGTTAGACGTTGCAGGAAAAAAAGTGATTGTAACAGGAGGGTCTTCAGGTATTGGTGCAAGCATCATTGATGAATTATTAGAGCAAGGAGTAGTGGTAGCAAACTTTGATCTTCAGCCCGGAAAGGTCGTTCATGAAAATCTTTACTACTTTCAGACTGATATCTCAGAGCGGCAGCAAGTAGAGGAAAATGTTACGAAAGTGATTGAAGAATTTGGTCAGATTGACGGCTTAGTCAATAATGCGGGTATCAATGTTCCGCGTCTATTAGTGGATGAGGAGAATCCCCACGGGCAATTTGAATTATCCGATGAGGTATTTGACAAGATGATGGCAATTAATCAAAAGGGATTATTCCTTATGACGCAGGCAGTGGCAAGAGTGATGATGCCAAGGCATGAAGGTGTCATTATCAATATGTCTTCCGAATGTGGATTAGAGGGATCAGAAGGCCAAAGTCCTTATGCAGCAACGAAAGCAGCCGTCAATAGCTTTACACGGTCTTGGTCTAAGGAGTTAGGCAAGCAGGGCATTCGTGTAGTAGGAATCGCCCCTGGAATTATGGAAGAAACTGGTTTACGAACGGAGGCTTATGAGACTGCGTTAGCTTACACACGGGGTATTACGGTTGAAGAGCTTCGTAAAAACTATGATAAAACAACGACAATCCCCTTGGGGCGCAGCGGGAAGCTCAGTGAAGTCGCTGATCTAGTATGCTATTATTTATCTGATCGGTCTAGCTATATTACAGGCGTTACGACCAACGTTGCCGGAGGAAAAACACGAGGCTAAAAGAAGGTGGGGTAATAAGATGGCATTAATCAATCGCTGGTATCAATTATTACAGCATTTTATTACTCATGATCGGCTGAGTTTGAATGAATTGCAGAAAATAACCGATACAAGTGCACAAACCACCAAAAAAGCGATTCAATTATTGAATGATCAAATGGAACAAATTGCGGTGATTGAGGAAAAAGACACGAGCTACTCGTTAAAAGTGATGGATTCGCAACAGTTTTCGGAAATCATGAACGGTAGCTTAAAGCAGCAAACAGATTTCAATTCTAGCACAAAGCGGATTGCCGTCTTAATCGATTGTTTCATGAAGCAAGAGGGCTACATCGTCATCGATGATTTATCAGAAGTGTTAGGAGTCAGTCGTTCAACGGTTAATAAGGATTTACGAAACTTAAAACAGTTGATGACCAGATATCAAATTTCTTTGATTGGTACACCCAATAAAGGCTTGAAGATCGCAGGTACAGAATCCCAATTGCGGCTGCTCTACCTGCACCATGCCTATGATTATTTGGAACAGTCTCCGTTAACAGAGGACTTGCTGCAGTCCATTGACGAAATCGCACTAAGTAAAAAATTGGATTTTCGGACATTAGGCTTATTACAAAAGACGATCAATCTAACAATTCAACGGATTCGATCCGGGAAGCCATTGGTACAGGCAGTTGCTTATTATGTTAATTATTTTTCTGACGACAGTTTATTGGAAGAATTATTTGTTAATTTGGCAACCGATTATCATTTGACGATCAGTAAATTTGATTTTGATTTTCTCTGTTTCCCCTTAAATATTTTCAACAATAATTTGGTACCAGAGGATCAAGCAGATACACCAGAAGTAAAAACCTTATTTGACTACATGATGAATCAAATCAATGAAGCCGTGATCATCAATTTAGATCAAGAAGAGTTGTTTCGAAATATGCGTGCTCATTTTATGTTTTTGATTAATCGCCTTATTTTTCAAGTTGAAACCTATGATATCTTTCGTGAAGAGTTTAAACAAAAACATGCTTTTGCCCATGAGCTAGCAGAAATAGGAATTGCTGCATTAGCCAATTATCTACAGAAGCCTTTCCAGAGAGCCGAACTTTCATACTTAGCGATCTATTTTGAATTGGCATTGAAACTAGATACTCAACCTAAAATGAAAGAGATCGCCGTAGTCTGCAACACTGGCAAAGGAACGGCTTTAATGATCAAGCGTCAGCTGGCAACCGTTTTAGGACCGAATATTCGAATCGCTCATTATTCAGAGGAAGAATATGAGACAAAGGACTTGGATCGCTATTTCGCAGTATTTACCACAGTGCCCTTGAAGCATACGAAGACAACAACAGCTATCATAAAACTGACTGATTTGTTTAATGAGAACTGGTTATTGAGTGAATGGAAACGAATTGTTGCTTCCAAGGCAGCAACTTTTGAGCATATTCAGTTTTCTTTTGAACAATTGGATAAGCAGTTGGCTTATGAAGAGAATTTGATCCTTTTATTGGAAAAGCTGCGAGTCCAACAATTAATCGATGATTCTTTTAGAGACTACATTTTGACGAAGGCTCAAGAAGAGTCGGCAATCATCGATAATGGCATTGCCTTTCCCCATGGAATTAATCGGCAGAGTGAGGAAATTCTTGTGACGATTGGAATTTATCCAGATGGGCGTTCTACAGAAGATATTGAGTTGATTTTTATGGTAGCGATTCCAGAAAATCTGACTTTAGCAGTGGAGGAAGAGCTGTTAAGTTTTTATGACACGATTTTTGTCATCTCCTCCAGTGAAACGTTAAGAGAACAGGTGAAGCAGATTCAAACTAAAGAGGAATATCGTCAGTTATTGGTAAATGGATAAGAAGAATCTCATGTATCAGGAAGGAGTCGTATATGAATATTTTTATTTTAGGAGCGATCGCAATTATTGCATACATTCTGCAAATTTTTCTAGGGATGAAACAAATCAAGAATTTTAATTCTGTTTATATTCGAATGAAGCGAAAAGGGAAGGTAGCGATTGGACGGCGCCCCGGAAAAATCGCTTCGGGAACGATCTTGTTGTTAGGCGTTGACCAAAGAGGAACGATTCAAGAAGCTGAGATGATGCAAGGGACTTCAATCCTAGCACGCTTCAAGCCGCGTCCACAATTTGTTGGTATCAATATTCATCAATTGACCGATTCTCCTGTACTGATCAAGGAGAATAAATTGACCCGTCAAGCGGCGGCTAACGCGCAAAAAATTTATTTAGAAGTGGAAAGAGGCAATCATCAAGAGAAAGCCCCCGTATCGCCGATCTTCAATGTAGGGAACCAATTATCTTTAATGAAACTTTCGATCCAAGAGAAATTCACGAAAACCAACTCACAAATATAAGAAGGAGTGTTAATGATGGATTATATTACAAAATTTGCGGAAGGCTTTATGAGTCTTTTCCAAACAGGTGCTGAAACATTTATTAGTTGGATGACAGGCATCGTTCCAGTTGTTTTGATGTTGATGGTAGCAATGAATACACTAATTGCTTTTTTAGGAGAAGAGCGCGTAACAAAAGTTGCGAAAGTATCTTCCAAAAACCCATTTACACGGTATCTTGTATTGCCTTTCGTTTCTGCATTTATGTTAGGAAATCCAATGTCCTTTACAATGGCGCGCTTTTTGCCAGAGTTCTATAAGCCAAGCTATTATGCATCAAACGCACAATTTTGTCATACCAGTAATGGTGTTTTTCCTCACATCAATCCAGGAGAATTGTTCGTATGGATGGGGATCGCCCAAGGAATCACGCAATTAGGTCTCAATTCAATGGAATTAGCGATTCGTTATATGTTTGTTGGTCTAGTCATGAACTTTATCGGCGGCTGGACGACAGACTTCACTACCGCCTTTGTCTGCAAACAGCAAGGAATTAACCTGAGCAAAGAAGTCGATGAGGTCGCAGTAGCAGAATAGGCTAGCATAATGGAATGATATATGTGATGAGCATCGGATTTATTTTTCGTTAAGAAAAATAAGTACTTTGAAACGAATTAGGAGGAGCGAAAATGGCTTATAATAGTATTAAAATTGTAAAAGGTTCAGGGGGATATGGCGGCCCGTTAGTTATTACACCAACGGATGAGAAACATAAATTTGTCTATGTAACTGGTGGCGGAGATAAACCGGATATTGTTGATAAAATCGAAGAATTATCTGGAATGGAATCGGTAAATGGGTTTAAGACATCTATTCCTGATAATGAGATCGCTTTAGCAATTATTGATTGTGGTGGCACTTTACGTTGCGGAATTTATCCTAAAAAGAATATTCCAACAGTCAATATCGTCCCAACGGGAAAGAGCGGTCCGTTGGCACAATACATTCATGAGGATATTTATGTATCCGCAGTCGGGAAAAATCAGATCATGTTAGCAGACGAATCGGAAGCGGTTGATAAGCCTGCCTTCGTTACGGAAGAAAAACCAGAACGTGAATTTAAATATTCAACGGATAAGAAAATTACGGAACAAAAGGCGGAACAAAAAAGCTTTATCGCTAAAATCGGAATGGGTGCCGGGAAAGTGGTAGCGACCTTCAATCAATCGGCCCGTGAAGGTGTACAGACGATGATCAATACGGTTATTCCTTTCATGGCTTTTGTATCCTTATTGATTGGGATTATTCAAGGTTCAGGAATAGGGACAGTATTTGCGAACCTGATGAAACCTTTAGCTGGAAATGTCATTGGCCTGATCATTATTGGCTTTATCTGCTCACTACCGTTTTTATCGCCATTATTAGGACCTGGAGCGGTGATCAGTCAGATTTTGGGAACCTTGATCGGGGTAGAAATAGGTAAGGGAAATATCCCACCGCAATTAGCCTTACCTGCTTTATTTGCTATCAATACACAAAATGCGTGTGATTTTATTCCGGTGGGCTTGGGCTTGGAAGAGGCGGAAGCAGAAACGGTTGAAGTTGGCGTACCTTCTGTTTTGTATTCACGTTTTCTAAATGGTGTCCCACGAGTGGTTGTTGCTTGGTTGGCAAGCTTTGGTTTATACAGTTAAAAATGTTTGGAGAGATGAAAGATGATTTTTGAGACGCAAGTGACGAATATTGGACCTGAGGCAGAGATGTTTCAACAAGAAAAGATGCTGATTTTTTTCGGCAATGATGCGCCGGAGACATTAGCGGATTATTGCTACAACATCCAATTGACCCCCTCTACGGATGAGATTACAACGGGAATGCATTTTTTCTTTGATAATCAATCCTATAGAATTACGGCAGTTGGAGAGGTAGTGAAAAAGAATCTCGATGATTTAGGGCATATTACCTTGCGCTTCGATGGTTCGGAAACAGCGGAGCTCCCAGGCACGCTTTATGTGGAAGATAAAGAAATGCCAACGATCTCTGTTGGGACAAAGATTGCGATTAGTTAAGAACATTCATCTAAGAGTTGCATTTACCCAGTTTAAATGTACACTTTTAGATGAGTGTTTTTTTTCGTCAGACAGGCCTTTTATAGATTGATCAGGAGTATAAAAGCATAAGGCGCATCCGTGTTGCTGCAATGAATAATGCTGTGGTGAAAAGCTGAATCATTTAAAAAATGCCCCTTAAAACGAGGAACAAACTCGTTTTTTTGTGGTGAAGAGAATTTCTAATAAAGAGAAGGCTGTCAGTAAACTAGGGAGACGAAGGAATGGATAATTTTAATGAATGAGGCGATAATATGAAAGTCACACCGAGGGAAACGGTGGCGTATCAAGAGCACTTTTTAATGGATACGCAAAAGATCAAACAATATGTAGTGGAAAAATTAGGGGCATTTCCAACAGAAGCACCATTAACCGTCACTGAAATTGGGGATGGGAACATCAATTATGTTTTTCGAGTCGTGAATGAGGCAACCCAGGAAAGTTTGATTATTAAACAAGCAGACGTATTGCTGCGCTCTTCTGGACGACCTTTGGCAATTGATCGTAATCGCATCGAAGCAGAAATTTTACGTTTGCAAAATGAATTAGCGCCGCAGTTTGTACCAGAGGTTTATTATTATGATCAAAAGATGTATGCTTTGACGATGGAAGATGTTTCAGAGTATCAGAACATGCGCTATGAACTGATTGCTAAGAAAACTTTTCCTAAGTTTAGTGAAGAGATTGCGGAGTATCTTGCGCGAACCTTGCTTTTAACAAGTGATCTTGTTTTGGATCGGGGAGAGAAAAAGCAGCGTGTTAAAGCATTTATCAATCCAGAAATGTGTGACATCAGCGAGGATTTGGTATTCACGGAACCTTATGATGATTACAAGCAACGGAATATCGTAACTTCTGGAAATGAACAGTTTGTGAGAGAAAATCTTTATGAGAATGTGCCCCTTCAAGTAGAAGTCGCGATTCTGCGAAATAATTTTATGAACAACGCCCAATCACTGCTGCATGGCGATCTTCATACAGGTTCAATTTTCATCAATCAAAGAGGATTGAAGGTGATTGATCCTGAGTTTGCCTTTTATGGTCCATCGGGGTATGACATAGGAAATGTCTTGGCGCATCTCTATTTTCCGATGGTCAAAAATCTATTTGATGAAACTGTGGATCAAGATTTCCATCAATGGAGTATGGCGACTATTGAAGCCGTTTATGATCAAGTTTTTACGAAATTATCCGTTGCCTACGATGAAGCGGTATCTTTTTCTCTATATCGTCATCATGCCTTTAAGGATACGATGCTGCAAGAAATTATGTCAGACGCGGTGGGGTATGCCGGTACAGAGATTATTCGCAGAGTGGTAGGCGATTCTAAGGTGAAGGAATTGTCTCTGATTGATTTCGAGAAAAAAATTGTCGCAGAGCAAATGCTGCTGAAATTAGGCATACAAATGGTCATTAATCGTCAGCACATCACTAGCGGCAGACAGCTAGTAGATGGGATCGATGAATTAGCGGCCAGCACTATAGATTAGAAGGTGAAGAGGTTGGAAAGACAAGATTACACGATGCCAACGCTATTACAATATGAGAATGTTGCGTGGTATGAAAACGGAAAGGTGCGCATTTTGGATCGTCGGATTTATCCGACTCGGATAGCGTTCGTTGAATGTGAGACTCATCAAGCAGTGGCGCAAGCCATCACAGACATGGTTACACAAAGCGCAGGACCTTATACTGCGGCAGGAATGGGAATGGCGTTAGCCGCTGAGGAAAGTAAGGCTTTAGAGCCAAAAGATCAGATCGCCTATCTAAAAAAAGCCTCCCATACGATCGCCAATGCACGTCCCACGACTGCGAATCGTATGACATTGATCACTGAAAATTGTGTGGAAGTCGCAGAGGACGCATTGGAAAAAGGGATGGATCCGACAGAAGCGATTAAACAAAATACGATCGATTCGTTAAATCGTCGCTACTATACAATGGATCAAGTAGCAAAATATCTGATTGAAAAAATTCCAGACAACGGAACTGTTTTGACCCAATGTTTTGGTGAAACAATTATTGGGATGCTTCTGCGAGAAGCGCTCGAGCAGAAAAAAACGCTGCGCTTCTTCTGTGCGGAAACTCGGCCCTACTTACAAGGCGCACGTCTAACCGCCAGCTGCTGTGCAGAGATGGGGTTTGATACGACGGTTGTTTCCGATAACATGATTGCTTATTTAATGGAGCATGAGACGATTGATTTATTCACTTCAGCCGCAGATACAATTGCGCGAGATGGTTATATCGCCAATAAAGTCGGAACCTATCAAATCGCCATTTTAGCCCAACGTTTTGGCGTTCCGTATTTTGTTACGGGCATTCCAGATACGGATAAGAAGAGTCACGAAAGTATCAAGATTGAGATGCGCGATCCAGAACAAGTGATGGAACTAAATGGAATCAAGCATACCTTGACTGGAGTCAAAGCGATTTATCCATCCTTTGATATCACACCACCAGAATTGATTGGAGCAATTGTTACGGATCGTGGAATATTTTCTCCCTATGATTTGAAACGCTATTTAACTGAACAGCCGGAAAATAATTTTTATTGATTGGAGTAGAAAATGAGACATCTAAAAGAACGTGCGTTAATCGTCGAATACGGAAAAAAACTTATTATCGAAAAGCTAACCACAGGAACAGGCGGCAATATCAGCATTTATTTACCTGAAGAGGAAGTGATGCTGATTAGTCCAAGCGGCATTCCTTATTTTGAAACAAAGCCGGAGGATATTGTTTTAATGGATTTGCAGGGCAATATAGTAGAGGGCACGCGAAAACCATCAAGTGAATATGACCTTCACAGTATTTTTTACGCGAATCGTCCAGATGTCCGATCGGTTGTCCATACGCATTCAGAATACGCAACAACCTTTGCCTGTTTGCAGCAAGAAATTGAGCCGCTGCACTATATCATTGGCTCAGTCGGCGAAAAAGTTCGCTGTTGCGAATACAAAACCTTTGGTACACGGGAATTAGCCGAAGAAGCGTTTCATTTTATCCATGAAGATAATGGTATTTTGCTAGGGAATCACGGGGTTCTAACCATTGGGCCGGATCTAGCGAGTGCCTTTGGCGTTGCTAAGGATATTGAGTTCCTAGCCAAGCTTGATTATCGAGCACGCTGTATTGGTACGCCAAAGCTATTGAATCAAGAACAAATGAAAGAGGTCTTAGAGAAATTTGAGACTTATGGACAGCAATAATAAACAGCAACTTTAGTGAGAGCTAAAGTTGCTGTTTTTGTTTTTTCTCTTAATGAAGAAAAAGGAAAAAGGTGGGGGATTTAATAGCTCGTGAATTCACAAACAGATAGTACATTTCTTTTTATTAATTGGTCTATTATCTAATTTTTAATTGCATTACAGATTTTAAACACAATATAAAGCGCTATTTATTGTGAAATACTAATCAATAAGATTTCGTTCTCTCAATTAAATGGAATTATTCAAAAAAAGAGAAATCTTATTTGTTGTTATTTAAAGAATGTGCAGTTTTAATAAGGAAAATTATTTCCTTGTTTTTACATAAGAATCATTCTTCTTAAATTATTGATATATCACGTTTTTTACGGTTTATCATTCTGGTGTGACATATGTTCCAAATGATAAAAAATGATAGTTTGTGAAAAGAAAGCGTTGACATGTGTTTGTGTGGTGTTATACTAAAGGTGTCTTAAGGCATATGTCAAAGGCTTTGTCATATGTCAAAAAAGTATGGAGGGGTAATAATGACACTTTATGGGAAGCTTTTGGAAAGAGAAAAAAATGGTGCGCCAATCAAGGTTGGGGTAATTGGTGCAGGTCAAATGGGTTTTGGGATGATTGCTCAGATTTCGACGATTCCAGGGATGGCAGTAACAGGCATCAGTGATATCAACAAAGACGCTGCACAGCGAGCAGCGGATGCGTACAATGCAAGCGCAGAGAAAAAGGTAGATATTCTAGTCAGCTCAGATTTTAAAGAAATCATTCATTCGGATAAGGTAGAGGTTATTGTTGATGCGACTGGAGTACCTGAAGTAGGCGCACAAATTTCGTTAGAAACATTGTTAGCGAAAAAACACATTGTTCTATTGAATGTGGAAGTTGACATTACAATCGGACCATTGATGAAGAAAATGTACGATTCAGCGAACCTGGTTTACACAGGGTCAGATGGTGACGAACCAGCTGCGACGACAGAATTATTTGAATTCGCGAAAAGTATGGGAATGGAAGTGTTAGTCGCAGGTAAAGGAAAGAACAACAAGTTGAAGGTCGGTGCGAATCCAGATACTGCTCAGGCAGAAGCAGATTCAAAACAAATGTCTAGTCATATGCTGGCTGCTTTCCAAGATGGCACAAAGACCATGGCTGAAATGAACTTATTATCAAATGCCATCGGCTTTATTCCTGATAAAGTAGGAATGCATGGAATTAGCGGAGACGTTGATTCAGTCGTTAAAGATTTAGACTTAAAAGAAAACGGCGGGGTTTTAGATAAGTATGGTGTAGTAGAATACGTGGATGGCTTAGCACCAGGTGTCTTTGTAATCGTCAAAGGACAGAATGATGGCGCTCGTCATGAATTAAGCTACCTGATGAAGAAGGGCGATCGCGACCATCACATTTTATATCGTCCATATCACTTAGCAAGTCTAGAAACACCGATCACGATTGCAAAAGCAGTATTAAATCATGATCATGCGATCGTTCCATTAGGCGCTCCTATTTCTGAAACCGTTGCAGTAGCGAAGAAGGATATTAAAGCTGGCGAAAAAATCGATGGGATCGGCGGCTATTGTGTACGCGGTGTGTTAGAAACACATGCAGATCTAGTGAAGAACAACAATGTACCAATAGGGTTAGTTGGTGGATCATCTGTAGCAAAACGAGACATTAAAGATGGTACTTTCTTAACTTATGATGATATTGAAATTGATGAATCAACAACGGTTTATCGTTTACGTAAATTACAAGATTCAACGTTTGGTGAGTAAGGCAAATTGAAGCAGATGGGGTTTTCCTCATCTGCTTTTGGAGAGGATGTAGCTTATGAGCGGACTAGTTATTGTGTTGATTGTTTTGATGCTTAGTCAAAGTCTTCTAAGTATTGTTCAGGTGAAATACTATCAGAGCTTCATCAAAAAAATCACTACTGAACAAGCAGGAACTGAGTATGAATTTTATACCGAAGTTGTTAAGGGAAAAGTGTTGCGGATGATAGTGGCAGTTGTAATTGACCCTGATGGAAAAGTTATTCAGTGCTATATCTGTAAAGGATTGACGATTTTTGCTCGTTTTAAAGAGGAACAATCGTATTGTGGAACTGATTTAGCTACAGTTTATAGTCAAGCAGCGCAAAATAAGCGAGCACCACAGATCGAAAAAGCACTCTCAAAAATTTACTCACGGAAATTGGAAGCGGTTACCTAGTTTTTCTTTTGTGATGAAAACCAAGGAAATTGAAAAAGAAGACATTAAAATGAATTAGGAGGTTTTATTTATGAAATATATCGAGTGGGCAGGAAAAAACTTTATTGGTATGTTTGAAGCCGGCGGTGAACAGTTTATGGGATATATGACTGGGATCGTTCCACTATTAATTGTACTTTTAACATTTACTTATTCAGTTATCTCATTTATCGGGGAAGAACGTGTTGACAGAGCCATTCGCTATTGTTCAAAATATATGATTCTACGGTACTCTTTGATGCCGATTCTAGCAGTATTGATGTTAACAAACCCGATGGCTTATACGTTTGGAAAGTTTGTTCGTGAAGAAGAAAAACCTGCATTTTATGATGCCGCAGTATCTTTTGTCCATCCGGTAACAGGATTATTCCCGTACGCAAATGCTGGTGAATTATTTGTTTATCTTGGGATCGCTAACGGTGTTACGGAGGCAGGGTTCAGTCAATCAAGTTTGGCCGTTCGTTATTTCTTAGTAGGTGTTGTTGTCATCTTGATGCGGGGAATCGTTACTGAAAGATTGACAAAATTCATGATGGCTAGAGAAGCGAAGAAAGCTGCAGCATAAAGGAGGAATCGTAATGTACAAAACAGTATTTGTTAAACCTGGAAATAAAGGCTGGGGAGTAGGCTGGACGTTAACTCCAACAGATCAAAAAAATAAAATTGTCTCTGTAACAGGCGGCGGGATTCATCCGGTTGCGCAGCAAATTGCGGATTTAACTGGAGGAATCGCTTGTGACGGATTTAAGAATCAAATTCCTGAAGAAGAAACATTATGTGCGGTTATCGACTGCGGCGGGACCGCGCGAATCGGCGTTTATCCGATGAAACGCATCCCAACAGTGGATGTATTGCCATCTTCTCCATCAGGTCCGTTATCAAAACACATTACTGAGGATATTTTTGTTTCAGGGGTTCGACCAGAAGATGTTTCTCTAGTAGAAGATGCGGATTTAGAAGAGCGTCAAATGGCGGCAATCGATCATGGACACGCGGAAGATGCAAAATCAGCAGCGGCTACTGAAAAAATAATCACTGAAGGCCGTGAATCTGAAGAAGAGTTCAAAGAAAGATACTCGAAAATCAAAGAAGAGCACAAGGAAGAGCAAGCGAAGAAAGACAGCTTCCTCGTTCGTTTCTCTCGGGGAATCGGTGGAGTGATGAGTACCTTCTATCAATCGGGTCGTGATGCAGTGGATATGCTATTGAAAAATATTATTCCATTCATGGCGTTCATTAGTATGATCGTTGGGATCATCAATTATACTGGGATTGGTGACTGGTTAGCAAAAGTATTATCTCCTCTAGCGGGGTCGTTACCAGGTA
The DNA here is from genome assembly GCF_001886185.1 of Enterococcus raffinosus. Classification (GTDB taxonomy): domain Bacteria; phylum Bacillota; class Bacilli; order Lactobacillales; family Enterococcaceae; genus Enterococcus_A; species Enterococcus_A raffinosus. Next base: position 40,815 of record NZ_JXLA01000023.1, read on the forward strand.
TGATCGTCTTGGCTTTAGTATGTAGTATCCCGATCCTATCTCCAATCTTAGGGCCAGGGGCAGTAATTTCTCAGGTTATTGGAGTATTGATCGGAACACAGATCGCTAATGGCTCAATTCCTGTACAATATGCTTTGCCAGCATTGTTTGCAATTAGTGCACATGCGGGTTGTGACTTTATTCCAGTAGGGTTATCTTTAGGAGAAGCAAAACCAGAAACCGTATCTGTCGGGGTACCAGCGATTCTGTATAGCCGTATGTTGTCAGGTTTTACAGCGGTAATTTTGGCTTGGTTGGCTAGTTTCGGAATGTATTAAAAATTGTTTGAATGGAGCGTATGGATTGATGGTAAAATCAAAAATTATTGAAATTGGCAGTATGGTGCCAGCATTTGAAGAAGAACGATTGATTATTTTGTTTGGCCCCTCTGCGACCGCAGAGCTGAGAGATATTTGTGTGATTCATGAGTTTGAAGATCGCCCTAAAGATGCGTTAAAAGTAGGCGGCAAAATCAAATTCGGTGACGAAGAGTTTACGATTGAAGAAGTGGGTTCGCAAGCAAATGCAAATTTTGAAGAATTAGGACATATTTCGATTTATTTTCGGAACGCGATCGGGGAAATCTTACCAGGAGCAATTATTGTTAGTCCAGGTACTTTCCCTAACTTTGAAATTGGTGGCGTGATCGAGATTCTTTAGAAAAAAGTCGAGGATGTGCTTACAATAAAGCACATCCTCATTTGTGGTTTTACGGCTAAGAGGTGTTAGTCAGCAGAGGATTGTGTGGGAAAAGAAATGAATTTTTTGCGACAGGAAAATTCTTTTGTTATCAATGTTAGCTGCGAAAAAAAGAATTGTCCCCACTAGTTCTACGGATATTCTGGTAGAATCAAACCGTATGGTGAATGAAAATAAAAAGTTGTTCAGAGGATGGGATCACAATGGCTATAAAACATAATCGAGATATCGTAAAAGTAGCTACGATGTATTACAAAAAGAGTTTGAAACAGTCGGAGATCGCCAAACGTCTGGGAATCTCTCGTTCACTGGTTTCAAAATATTTGAATGACGCAAAAAATGAAGGTATTGTTGATATTTTTATTAAGAGTGAGAGTGCCTATTCGATTGAATTGGAATTGGCTCTTGAAGAAACATTCGGGTTGAAAAAAGCCGCAGTGCTGGATACCAGCAGCTTGCGAAAGGATGAAGTTGAACGCTTACTCGTTCAAACAGCGATTACCGCCTTTCAAAAAGAAATCGCAAAGGCCAAAACAATCGGACTCTCGTGGGGAAAAATGCTGCGAGGCATTGTTGATGAATACCCTTATGAGAATCATGCGGATGCGACCATCATTCCATTGATTGGTGGTTTAGGCTCTGAGATGGTAGATGTCCACTCCAATCAATTGGCTTACGATTTATCCAAAAAGTTGCGTGCTAAATGTAAATATTTATATGCACCGGCATTAGTGGACAATGCCTTTATCAAAAAAAGTTTGATTGAAAATGATGGTATCCATGATGTGCTGGAGGCAGGGAAAAATGTTGATTTCGCTTTAGTTGGAATTGCGAGTCCTTTTTCTAAAAACAATACAATGACAGAGATTGGCTATGTGGACCAACAGGACATTGATGAGCTGGAGAAGCTAGATGTGATTGGCGACGTTAATTCGAAGTTTATTGATCAGGCGGGACGGGAAGTCGCTTGTGAAATCAACGAGAATGTCATTGGATTAGGTGTTGAGGACGTACGAAAAATTGCTAATGTCGCGGTTGCCTGCTACGAGGATAGTAAAAAAGATGTACTGTATGTAGGCACAAAGACCAAAATTTTTACTCATATTACCGTAACAGATAGTCTTGCGGAATACTTATTGGAACAAGCAAAAAACGAGACACATTGAGGTCTCGTTTTTTTTCGTAAAAAGCCCATTTTTCTAAGGGACATATTTTTGGATGAACTCCGTGACTTTTTTCTGGTACATGCTGGGATTACTGCTTAATGCTTCGGCATGTTTGGCACCGTGAACGACATACTGTTCTTTTGGTCCTTTCGTCGCTTTGTAGACTTCATCCAGCATGAAATATGGAACGAAATCGTCCTTATCACCATGAATAAAGAGCATTGGCCGAGTATTCTTTTTCAATTGCTTAATTGTATCTGCTTCACCAAAAAAGTAGCCGGCACGTACTTTTGTGACCAAACTAGTCACTGGAATTAAAGGAAAGGCCGGCAGGTTGAACATTTCCTTCAATTGATAGCCTAATTCACCTTTCACCGAGCTGTACCCACAATCCTCAACGAATGCTTTGACGTTATCCGGTAATTTTTCTCCGCTGGTCATCATGACGGTTGCAGCGCCCATGCTGACTCCGTGAAGAACGATTTCTGACTGAGGGTCTTTTTTAATAATCCGATTGATCCACTGGAGATAATCCTTTCGTTCATCCCAGCCGAATCCAATGTAATCCCCTTCGCTTTTGCCATGTCCACGAGCATCAGGCATTAACACATTATAACCAAGGTCATGATAGATTTTCGTGTATTGCGGCATATCTGTAGCTTGTCCCATATATCCGTGGGCAATAATCGCTGTTTTGTGTTGCTCTTTTTTCGCAGGTAGATAGTAAGCCGATAATTTCAAGCCATCGTTTGAGGTAAGCTGCCAATCGCTGCGATTGTTTTTATCATTGAACCAGTCTTCCGCACGAATCCGTTCCGCTGATTTTTTCTCCGACCCACTGGCTAGAAAATCTTTTTTCGCTGGAACAACGGCATAAGAATAAAAATAATTCCCTGCTGCAATGAGCACTATTACTAGGATTAGGATGATCCCTAAAATGATTTTCGTTGATTTATTCATTTGTTTCCTCTCTTCTTGTGGTAAGCTGATAAACATTGTCTAGCGAACCAAGAATATATTATTGTGTAGACTACTTGTTAAATTGAACATGATGGATCTGATACCTGATGAAGATACCATAAGCAGTATAAGAAAAATTCAAGTCCATAGCAAGTTGCTGAGAGGTGTATTTACAGAAGCAACTATCCATGAGAAAATGTAGCAGAGTTTGAAACAGGAGAAATCAGATGAAAAATAAAAAAATCACGATTAAAGATGTTGCTAAACAGTCTGGGGTATCAATCGCAACAGTCTCTCAGATCCTAAACGGCAACGAACAAAAATTCAGCCCCAAAACTGTCGAAAAAGTGCTGGCAGCAAAAGCGGAGCTGAATTATGAACCAGACTATTTCGCACGCCGCATGATCATGAAAAAAAGCAAAACGATCGGTGTGTTAATTCCAGATATCACGAATCCCTTTTTTGGAACGCTGGTTCGCGGAATCGAAGGTATTTTGTATCGCGAAAATTTTGTGACGATGCTTTGTAATGCTGATCTGGATACAAAAAAAGAAACCGATTATTTAGAGGAGCTGAGTCGTCGAGGCGTTGATGGGTTTATCATCGCTAGTTCAGCGATCTCCAATCAAGCGATCAATGAAACCTTACGGAAAAAGAATCTGCCGTATATCGTGCTGGACCAAAAGAAAGCAGAGGGCTTCAGTGATGCGGTCTTGACGGATGATTTTTCAGGTGGAAAAATTGCCGGCGAGCATTTGCAGCAATTAGGACACAAAAAGGTGGCCGTTGTCTTACCTGAAGATGCGACGGAGAATATCAAAACACGGCTGACGGGCTTTAAAGAAATTTACCCTGATGCTGTTCAAGTCTATGGAGAGCTATCTAAAATCGGCGGTCGTCAAGCAGCCAAAGCAATTGTTGAGACAGAGGTGACTGGGATATTTGCGATTAATGATGAGATTGCCTTTGGCCTGTATCTAGGTCTGGCAGAGCTTAAGAAAAAAATTCCACAAGACTACAGTGTGATCGGCTATGACAACATCGATATGAGCGAGTATGTGACGCCGCAGCTAACGACAATTGCTCAACCAATCTATGAGTTGGGGCAAACAACAGCGGAATTATTGCTGGAAAGAATCGAGCAGCCGTCGAAAGATTGGGAAGAAAAAACATTACCTGTTCAATTAATTCAACGTTTTTCAACTGCACACTTGAAATAGCTTTCAAGCTGTGCTATATTTTTGGTGTCGAATTAAAACGTTTTAATAAAACGTTTTAATTCAAACTCAAATGGAATGATTCAGAAGAAAAAGAAATGGAGTGAATAAAATGAATACGATTACAGTCATTGGAAGTATCAACCTTGATCGTACGATTCGGGTGAAACAAATGCCGAAACCAGGTGAAACCATGCATACGAAAGAAATCTTTTCTGCTGGTGGAGGAAAAGGAGCCAATCAAGCCGTTGCGGCAAAACGTTCTGAAGCAGTGACTAATTTCATTGGTGCAATTGGCAATGATGAATCAGGCGAAATGATGCGGGAGCTTTTATCAGAAGAAGGAATTGATCTCTCTGGAGTTCAAACCTTAGAAAAACAGGCGACAGGTCAAGCCTATATCATTGTTGATGACCAAGGAGAAAATAGTATCATGATCCATTCTGGGGCCAACAATGCCTTCACCCCGCAGCAAGTAAAAGAGCATGCAGAGGTAATCAAAGCTAGTGATTTTGTTGTTGCTCAATTTGAAAGCACTTTAGAAAGTACGATCGAAGCTTTTTCCATCGCTCGTGAAGCAGGTGTGAAAACGATACTGAATCCAGCTCCTGCTTTAGAAGATGTGCCTGAAGAACTATTAAGAGTGACTGATATGATCATTCCAAATGAAACGGAAACTGAAATTTTGACAGGTATCCAAGTGTCCGATGAATCCAGCTTGAAAGCGGCAGCGGAACATTTGCATCAATTGGGCATCGAAGCAGTGATTATCACCATTGGAAGCAAAGGCGCTTTTTATGATGTACAAGGACGCAGCGGCATTGTACCTGCCTTCAAGGTAAACGCAGTCGACACTACTGCGGCTGGAGATACCTTCATTGGTGCTATGAGCAGTGTATTAGAAAAAGATTTCAGCAATTTAGAAGAAGCGATCAAATATGGAAACAAAGCCTCTTCCGTGACTGTCCAACGTTTTGGGGCACAACCATCTATTCCCTACAAAAATGAATTGAAGTAAAGAAAGGATCTTTATCATGAAAAAAAGTAAAGTCATCAACTCAGATATTTCACGCGTTATTGCTCAAATGGGGCATTTTGACCAACTAAGCATCGGGGATGCTGGAATGCCGGTTCCAATGACCACTGAAAAAATTGATTTGGCTGTCGATAACGGAATCCCCAGCTTTATGGATGTGTTGAACAATGTATTAGAAGAATTAGCGGTTCAGCGAATTTATTTGGCGGAAGAAATCAAAACAGAAAATCCTGAAATGCTGAAAAAAATTCAAGAACGTTTACCTGAAACGCCTGTAACGTTTATTCCTCATACGGAAATGAAAGCAGCACTGCATGACAGTCGGGCATTTATTCGGACAGGGGAAATGACGCCATACGCCAACATTTTATTGGAAAGCGGCGTTGTCTTTTAAGCTGCGCTACAAGGAGGAAATACGATGAATACAACAGCGATCTTGATTGGACTAGGACCGTTACTTGGTTGGGGGCTATACCCAACCATCGCGTCAAAAATTGGCGGGCGTCCAGTAAATCAAATACTTGGATCAACTTTAGGGACTTTGATCTTTGCGTTAATTTTTGCAGTAGTTAATGGAATGGGGCTTCCAACAGGAATGGATCTGGTTTTCTCCATTCTTTCGGGTGTAGGCTGGGCTATCGCTCAGATCATTACCTTTCAATCGTTTACTTTAGTCGGCTCTTCGCGGGCGATGCCGATCACAACAGCTTTTCAGTTATTAGGTGCTTCCTTGTGGGGTGTCTTTGCCTTAGGTGATTGGCCAGGAGTCGGTGCGAAACTATTAGGCGGGTTGGCTTTGGTACTGATTATCTTGGGCGCTTGGATGACCGTGTGGACAGAAGAAAAAACACAGGAAAAAGCCAGCATTTTGAAAAAAGCAGTGCTATTATTAGCGGTCGGTGAAATCGGCTATTGGGCTTATTCAGCTGCACCGCAGGCGACGAGTATTGATGGTATGCACGCATTCTTGCCGCAGGCGATTGGTATGCTTTTAGTGGCGCTTGTTTACTCCGTGATTTTAAGCGTGAAGGACAAAGAAAAATCTGCCTTGGCAGAAGCCGTATCCTACAAGCATATTTTTTCTGGCTTTTTCTTCGCTTTTGCCGCACTGACTTACTTGATTTCTGCTCAACCTGATATGAACGGGTTAGCAACAGGATTCATCTTGTCTCAAACTTCAGTTGTCTTAGCAACCTTAACCGGTATCTGGTTCTTGGGACAGAAGAAAACCAAAAAGGAAATGACGATTACAATCATCGGCTTGGTATTGATTCTAGCTGCCGCTGCGATGACCGTAATGATCTAAAGCTGTCGATTTTCGACAGCTTTTTTTGAGCTTCGTATCCATGAGTGGGCTTCGCCTTTCTTATTGGAGGTAAATCAAAGTAAAAATTCGCGCGGCAATGCTATAATCGAAACGAGAAAAGAGACTATCGATTTTTTAAAATAGAAAGAAGGAAGAAGCATGAAGCTGACCGTTTCATTAGATATTTTGGAGGAGGCCTTTTATTACGTGTCACCGGTTAAACCAGTCTCCACAGTTCCGCTGGTCTACGCAACATTTTTAGCGGAAAAGACAGAAGTGGCTTATACCACTGACAATGAAGCGAAGTTCGCGCGAAAAATCGAGCGCGTCTTCAAAGCCGCTTTTCACGAGATTGTTCAAGCAAATCAAGCGTATCGTGAGATTCTTGATCAAGACAAGCTTTTGTCCTTTGATGAGCACTTAAAAAAGCAAAGGCAATTAATTGAATCAATAAAAGAAGCCATTCAGAAGTATCCTGAATTGACGCTGATTCGTCTGGAGCTTACAGGCAGCTGGCCGGTTTTCCAAACGGAAGCTGGGCGTCTGGATTTAACGGAATAAGCGTGATAGTTTAGGATTTTGATGACAGATGGTACAGTTAAGCTGAAAGGGTGAATAAAATGGATATGACGTATTTTGAAGGACAAGCAGTATTTTTAGAGGATTATAAAAAGGTCGCAAAGGCAGCGACGATCAATCAGCAGCAAGTGATCGATCAAGTCATGGAGCAATTGAACAAACCGACACCAGATGACAAATTGTTTTACATTCTACCTGGCGAAGAGACAGCCAACGGTCTGGCGGTTAGATTTCCTTTCCGTAAAGAGCTGATCGCGATGGATAATGAAGCGACCGTCTCTACTCAATTCTTCTATGAAGGATCACCATATGAATATGAAGTGGTTGAAGAGGAACAATTGTAATCGTTGAGACTTTCAAGTGTAAAAAGCTTGAAGGTCTTTTTTTACTTGCTTTAAAAAAAGAAGCTGGTATGATGGATATAATATGGTTTGTTATTTTTTAGCAAGAATGGGAGGTGATGGTCTTGCATGATTTACAAGCCGCAGGACTATTTCCTGCAAGCAATGATTTTAAACTGAAAGGGAGTTAATACATTGTTCATTCTTGAAAAGAAAGCGGAACCAACACAGCAAATATGGAATCACATCAAACGCCAATACCAAGGCGAAAAAGTAGCGGTTGTAGGGGTAGAGAAACAATTGCCGCAAACTTTTTTACGTAATAAACAAGTTATTTTTTATGAGAGCTTAACTGGAAAAGCTTTACTAGATGAAGGGAAAAAATTTTTAGAGAAGTTCTCGAAAGACTATACAGCTTTTGTTTTCTATTTGGCTTGTTCTTCAGAAATAGCGGAGCAGCTGATTGAAGCGGGTCGGAACCTAGGTGTTCGAGTAACGGTGACAGTAGAAGAAAAGGCAGCTTAGTAATTAGACATGTGGAAAGAAGTAATTCAACAAAAGACGGTCCATAATAGGATTTTACGGAATGGCTTGCGTTTGCTGCATCAATACTCTTGGCGCCAAAGCAAGGATAAAAAAGCTTTATTAGAATTTTCAGAACAACTGCAGAACGTGATGCAATTACATTTAGAAACTCAGAATTTAGTCGTAGGGGTTCCTGGGTTTGGAAAAGAAGTCACTCTTTTGGAACTAGATGAACCGAATTTTGTACCTCATTATAAGATAGAACAGATTTTGGAATCTACCGAAGGACATTTTATCAAGCTAAAATTAATCAAAACCATTTAAAAGCAGTCGCACAAATGTGCGGCTCTTTTTTTACCAAAATTGTTCGAATAGTGAGATTGCGGAAAGGGAATTTCCACTTTAATGTGGAAAATAAAAATTTTAACCAATTAAGAAAACGCTTTATAGTTGGACTATAGAAAGAAGAGGAGGGAGTTTCTTGGGAGAAGCAAAAATTGGAACGGAAATGGAATCGATGGCGATTATTTTGCATGCCGGAAATGCGAAAAGTGATTCATATGAAGCATTGCAAGCAGTAAAACAAGGCGACTTTCAGACATTCGAAGAAAAATATCAATCGGCAAAGAGCGAAATCAAGCTGGCACATAAAGCCCATGCAGAGATGCTACGCAAGCTTTCTGCGGAAGAGCGTATGGATGAAATTGATTTGCTGCTTGTTCACGCCGAAGGGCATTTAACATCGACAGCGATCGCAGTCGATATGATCGGTGAGTTTGGTGAGCTATATAAATGGAAGGAGACGATGTAATGGATAAAAATTTTTTATGGGGTGGCGCAACAGCTTCTTATCAGTGTGAAGGTGCTTGGAATGTAGACGATAAAGCAGAATCAATGTGGGATCGCTATTTACATGAGAACGATTTGGAGAACGGCGATGTCGCTAGTGATCATTACCATCATTTTGAAGAAGATATTCGGATGATGAAGGAAGGCGGACAGAATTCTTATCGTTTTTCTCTTTCTTGGCCGCGAATCATCAAAAACAAAGAAGGGGACATCAATGAAAAAGGAATCGCCTTTTATCAACGCCTGCTAGATGCTTGTCATAAGTATGATATTGAGCCTTTCGTAACGATTTATCATTGGGACTTGCCGCAATATTGGGAAGAAGAAGGTGGCTGGCTGAATGCCCAAGTCGCTTATGCTTTTGAACATTTAGCAAAGGTCTGCTTCGAGCATTTTGGTGAGAAGGTTCGGAATTGGACGACCTTTAACGAACCTAAATGGTTTATTGCCAACGGCTACTTCATCGGGAATTATCCGCCAGGCCTGCAGGATGTTCAGAAGACGATGATTGGTGCTTATAATGTAATGTTAGCGAGTGCTTTAGGTGTACGAGCGTTTAGAGCAGGAAATTATCAAGGACAGATAGGAATTGTTCACAGCTACACCCCAGTTAATGGTGTAGATGATACGATCGAAACTCGGATCGCTATGCGCTATGCCGATAATTATTGTAATAATTGGATTTTAGATACCGCAGCTTTAGGGGAATTTCCAATTGATCTAGTAGCGAAATTAGCTCAAGATTATGATATCAGCTTTATGAAAACAGAAGAGTTGAAAATCATGAAAGAAAATACCGTTGATTTTATTGGACTAAATTATTATGCCCGGACCTTGGTGAAACCTTATACCGGAGGCGAAACACAGCTAGTATTTAATCACTCAGGAAAAAAAGGTGAAAGCAAAGTAGTGATCAAAGGCTGGTTCGAACAAGTCAAAGATCCAAATAGTGAGTTTACTGCTTGGGACACGGAAATCTATCCAAAAGGTCTGCAGGATGGCTTGATTGAAGCTTGGGATCGCTATCACCTGCCGATCTATGTAACAGAAAATGGTGTGGGTGTCCGAGAAGATGTGACGGTAGAGCAGGTGAATGATGACTATCGCATTTCCTTTATGAATGATCACATCAATGCGATTATGAACGCGATGGATCGCGGCGTAGATATTCGCGGCTACTATGCTTGGGCTTCATTTGACTTATATTCATGGAAAAATGGCGTGGAGAAACGTTATGGATTAGTAGCGGTTGATTTTGAAAAGGATCAGATCAGAAAACCAAAAGCGTCTTACTATTGGTTCAAAGAAATCATTGAAAGCCAAGGACAAAAAATTCAAAGAAGAGCCTTCGACTAAAAAGGAACGATCGCTTTTCTAATAAGAAGAGGAGAGAAATAAAATGAAAAAAATTATGCTGGTATGCAATGCTGGAATGTCAACAGGGATGTTAGCGAAGAAAATCGAAGCCGCTTCTGACCACACACTAGAAGTCAGCGCCTATAGTGAATCAGAATATCAAGATTATCTGCAAGGAGTGGATCTAGTCTTAATTGGTCCACAAATTCGTTTCTTAAAACCTCAGATCGAAGCTGCCGTAGATGTGCCGGTAGAAGCTATTTCACCAATGAAATATGGCATCATGGATGGCAAGGGTGTTTATGAGGATATCAAAAAACTGATTGGAGGATAAGAAGTCATGGGATTTAGTACATTTAGCGATACGATGGATAAATACATCTCACCTTTGGCAAATAAACTGAGTCAGCAGCGTCATTTAAAAGCGACGCGTGATGCCTTTATGTCTATGCTGCCAATAACATTGTTTGGTTCGATTCCAATTATTTTGAATGCACCGCCTGTGACAGAAGATACGAAAAATGGTTTTTTGTTAGCTTGGGCAAGCTTCGCAGAAAAGAACAGTCTGGTTTTAAATTGGATCAGCGGGGTAACCCTGAGTGCTATGGCCTTATTCATCTGTGTAGGGGTAACTTACTTCTTGTGTCGTCATTATAAAGAAGATGTCTTACGTCCAATGATGTTTTCACTTGTTGGTTTTCTAATGCTTGTCTTAACACCGCTAAAAATGGGTTGGGACGGGAAGGAAGTCGAGATCAGCTTTTTAGATGGACGGGGAATCCTATTGTCACTTTTTGTCGCAATCGTTACGGTGGAAGGGTACCATTGGATGCGTAAAAGAAATATTGGTCGGATCAAGATGCCCGATAGCGTACCGGCTTCTCTTTCAGAGACCTTTGCTGCTTTAGTGCCGGGCTTGATTTTGATGACGTTCTTTTCAGTGATATTTATCATTTTCCATGCGTTTGATACAACAGCCGTTCAGTTCCTTTACAATATTATGGCGCCAAGCTTCAAGGCAGCTGACAGCTTACCATTTACGATTATCAGTGTCTTCTTGATCCATTTGTTCTGGTTCTTTGGGATTCATGATGCTGCCTTGGCAGGGATTCTTGGACCGATTCGTGATGGGAATCTATCGATCAATGCTGCGGAAAAAATGGCAGGCAGTGATTTGAGCAATATTTTCACGACACCATTCTGGACCTATTTCGTTATTATCGGGGGATCTGGTTCCGTGTTGGCTTTAGCTTTCTTAATGATGCGCTCGAAATCGAAGCAGTTGAGCACTGTTGGGAAAATCGGTTTGATTCCATCTTTCTTCGGTATCTCTGAACCAATGATTTTTGGAACACCCTTAATGCTAAATCCGATTTTTTTCTTTCCTTTCATCTTTACTTCCGTCTTTAACGCGATTGTTACGTATCTGTGTATGTCATGGGGAATTGTCGGAAAAACCTTCGCTGTCTTTTCTTGGCAGATGCCGTCACCAATCGGCGCATTTCTATCCACAATGGATTGGCGGGCTGTTGTCTTAGTCTTAATTTTGATCATTCTTGATGGTGTGATGTATTATCCATTCTTGAAAGTTTATGAGAAAAACCTTGTTCAGCTAGAAAAAGAGAGCGATACAGAATCGGCATAATGTTATAATAAAGCGTAGAAGTTTAATAACTTCTATGCTTTTGTTGGGATACAAATCAGTTATTTATTATAGGAGGGATCATTGTGAATATTTCTCAAAGACAAGAAAAAATTCTAGAGAAATTATCCCTAAACCAGCAGCCTTCTACCGCTGGTCAACTGTCAAAAGAGCTGGGGGTTTCGTCGAAAACGATTCGAAATGACATTCAGCAGTTAAACCAGCTTTCTGAACAACCCATGATCCTATCGAAGGCGGGAACAGGGTTCTATATAAATCCTGAAAATAACCACCTTCAGCAGCTGGCGTCTGATAAGCAGTCGACGAATTTGACCTTTGATTTACTCATGCGGTTATTAGACCAAAAAGCTTGTGACTTTTACGAACTTGCGGATGAATTCTTCATTAGTGAATCCACCCTTGATCGAATGGTCAAAGAGCTTAATAGATTGATTGCGAAAAGGGATCAGCGCTTGATAATTAAACGAAAACAAAATCGACTTTTGATTGAAGGGGATGAGGCGGCTAAAAGACGTGTGTTTACGTTGTTTTTAAATCAGGAGATTGAGACCAATAAATTAAGCTTAGACAACTATTCAGATTATTTTGAACAGATTGATTTAGCGAAATTAACTAAGGTGGTCATAAATGTTCATCAAAAGGAAGGCTTTTTCGTCAATGATTTCTCAACGATTTCATTTATTTTGCATCTCGCAGTACTATTGGAAAGAGTCAGCAAAAAGAGCTACTTGAATCCTTCTCAGGCATCTTTAAAAGAGACTAAGAGTCGTCAAATGACTCTGGCGATGGTTAAGGAATTAGAAACGAACTTTGAGGTTAAGATTCCAGAGGAAGAATACGCGTATATCTATCGCTTGTATTCTGGTTCGCTGGTTTCTGATGAGGACCTAGCCGATAAAAAACTAAAGCAGGCGATTGAAGGCGTCTTAACAAATATCGACTCGATTTTTTTTATTGATTTTACGCAGGACAAGAAAATCACGGATTATTTACTGACCCATGTGTCGGCATTGTATAAGCGCGCTACTCATAAACAATATTTGGTGAATCCCTTACTTGAAGAAATCAAAAGCAAGTTTCCTTTTGTTTATAATGTCAGTGTCTATGCCTCTGGTTATCTTCAAGAGAAGCTGAGCATTCAATTTCCAGAAGATGAAGTGGCGTACCTATCCTTGCATTTTCTTTCAGCACTAGAAAATATTCGCGCCCATAAAAAGAAACGTGTGTTGCTCGTCTCTCCTTATGGTGTGGGAAATCAGCGAATTGTCAGAAACCAATTGAATAAGATCCAGGAGTTCGAGATCGAACTATTCGTTGCGGAATCTATATTCGCAGTGACCAACGAGACGACAGAAGAAAAATCATTGATTTTAACGACAGAGAAGTTGAATCTACCGACAACCGTTCCGGTTTATCAGTATGATTCATTTTTGACAGATGCTGATTTAAAGAAGATTCAGAACCTATTGATCGAAGAAAATCAATCACCTTCCGTTTTGACGACCTTTTTGAAGGAAGAGCTGTTCTTTCCCCAAGAAACGTTCACAGACAGAGATGAAGTGATCCGATTTCTTTGTCAGGAACTGTATAAAAAAGGTTATTGTGAAAAGAACTATGTGGAGAAGGTGCTGCAACGAGAAGCATTGTCCAGTACCGCCTTTGGTGATTTTTACGCGTTGCCTCATGCCATCAAACGTGAGGCAAAACAAAATGCGGTAGCCATTTGTTCACTAGAAAAACCGCTGCAATGGAAAGAAAAAAAGGTTAGATTGGTTCTCCTGCTGGCCTTGAAGGAAGAACGAGATAACTCCTTTGAACAGCTATTTGAAGAACTTGTAAAGATGCTAAATGATGCAGCGCGAGTAAAGAAGCTTTCAAGGCAAACAAGTTTTCAAGAATTTATGGCGATCTGTCAGAATTAAGGAAAATAAAACAACCGTCAAAATCCTGTGAGAGATCTTGGCGGTTGTTTTGAATGCTTAAAAAATTAGCCCTGTAATAATGGCGCTTAAGAAGCTGACTAGGCTGGCACTCAATAAGATTTTTAACCCATGTTTGGCAACTAGATTACCTTTTTCTTCGTTGAGTCCCTTCATCGCACCAGAAATAATTCCGATGGAAGAGAAGTTGGCGAAAGATACTAAGAAAACGGAAAGGATGGCTGTAGTACGCGCAGAGAACGTCCAGTCGCCCTTCGCTAATTCTGTCATCGCGACAAACTCATTCGTAACGAGTTTAGTTGCCATGAGGCTGCCGGCATCGACGGCTTCTTTCCAAGGAATCCCAGTAATAAACGCTAAAGGCGCAAACACATAGCCTAGAATTTCTTGGAAGGTTAGACCGGTAATCTTAGCGAAAATGAAATTAATCATTGCAATCAAGGCCACAAAGCCGATCAGCATCGCAGCAACAGTGACCGCTACATGAAAACCGTCTAGGATATATTCCCCTAACATTTGAAAGAATGTCTGCTCTTTATCCTCTTCGATGACTAGCTCATCATTTTCCAGTTGATATGGATTGATGATTGAGGCGATGATAAAACCGCCAAATAAATTTAATACAAGCGCCGTGATTACGTATCGCGGCTGGATCAAAGCCATGTAAGAGCCGACGATGGACATAGAAACGGTAGACATGGCAGAGATGCTCATGGAAGTTAACCGTTGTTCAGATAAGGTAGGCAACTCTTTTTTGATAGAGATGAATACCTCTGATTGCCCTAGGATCGCAGATGCAACTCCATTGTAGGATTCTAATTTGCCCATGCCATTGATTTTACTAAGGGCAAGTCCAACGCCTTTCATGAAGAGCGGCAGGATCTTCACGTATCGTAAAATTCCGATGATCGCAGAAATAAAGACGATCGGCATAAGCACATTTAAGAAGAAGGGAAAGCTGCCTTTATTAGCGATCCCGCCAAAAACGAAGTCCACGCCTGAACCAGCGAAGCTCAACAGGGCATCAAAAACACCGGCCAAGCCGCCGACAATCGTGGTTCCCACTGTTGTTCGTAAGAGAATGAAGCCTAATAAAAATTGCAGTACCAGCATAACTAAAATGGGTGTGTACTGAATCTTTTGACGATCACTGCTGATTAACACACCTAAAGCTAAAACAATGATCAACCCAATAATACCTGTCACAAAATGCAAATAATCACTCCTAAGTCGTCTTTTTGATTTTTGACTTTTACCAAAACGGATACTCCTTGAGACAATTTTCAGAATAAAATGAATCGTATATGTATAAAAAGCAGTGCAAAAGAAGCGTCAGTCGGTAAAAATAATCTGAAACATCGTAGCTTTTTTTAAAAGAATTTGCGAAGGAAAACTACGCAAAATGTTCTTCTATGAATAAATTTTAAAGACGAAAGCACTAACAACTTCATTTTTATCTGTCTTGCAATGAGTAAAGCTTTTCTAAAAAAAATATGCTATGCTTAAAAAGAATTCTGCAAAAAAGATATCAGTTCCATTATTCTCAGTGGATAGAAGATATAGTAAGCCCTATACTTTCACTATTCATGAGCCACTTTAACGGAATGATATATACGGGGAAAATGAGCTTCGATTTTTGAAGATTGAAGCACAGTTAGATGAACTTGGAGGGATCGGAATGGAAGGGGAAAACAAGAAGCGGATCTTGCTGCCTCGCTATCAGCAAGTAGCGGTAGAGATTGCTGAACGGATTGCTGACAATCGGTATCAAGTGGGAGAAAAAATTCATGCACGTTCCACGCTAGCCAGTAATTTTAATGTTTCTCCTGAAACTGCACGGAAAGCGATCAATGTGCTAGTGGATCTCGGAATCATGGAGGTTCGCCATGGCAGTGGGGCCTATGTGCTTTCGCGAGAAAAAGCGAAGGTCTACTTTGAGAAATATCAGGATGTGCAATCTGTTCAAGAAATAAAGAATGAGCTTCAGGCGAGCGTTGAGAAACAAAAACAAGAACTGGACAATGTGAGTGAGCTTTTGAATCAGTTATTAGCCCAAACGAAGCGCGTTCATAATGTCGCGCCTTTTGTTCCGTACGAGTTAACTTTGACGGGAGAGGCAGAACACTTGGAGAGTACGGTTAATGACTTAAATATTTGGCACGAGACGGGAGCGACGATTATTGCCATTCAGCAAAAGAACGAGCTTTTGCTGTCGCCGGGACCTTACGCCAAAATTTGCGAAGGCGATACCTTATTCTTTGTTGGCAACGAATTCGTTATTCAACGAATGCAGCATCTGTTTTATCCAGATAAATAATTCCATCAAAAAAGAAAGCTGCGGCTTTCTTTTTTTTAAACCTTTAACCACTGGAACGATCTCATTTTAAGGGCAATTTCGATATCTGATGTTACTAAGAAGCGGAGGGAGTTTTCTAAAGCGCACTTGCTGATTTACTGAAAATTTTCAGCATCTTTTTTGACAAAGTGACCACATGGTGTTAAGGTTGTATGGTCACTTTTTTAAGAGGAGGATATTTTTTGAGTAAAGTTAAGGTAGAACATCTGACTAAAATTTTTGGTAAGAAACAGCAGCAAGCCCTTGCGATGATTCAGGAGAATCGCGACAAGAACGAAATTGTAGAGAAAACAGGTGCAACTGTTGGTGTATATGATGCAAGTTTTGAAGTCAATGAAGGAGAAATTTTTGTTATTATGGGACTTTCCGGCAGCGGAAAATCCACAATGATTCGTTTATTAAATCGCTTGATTGATCCGACCTCTGGTGAGATCTATATCGATGGAGAAAATATCGCTCAAATGGACAAAGAAGCACTGCGGGAAGTGCGTCGCCATAAAATCAATATGGTCTTTCAAAATTTTGGGCTGTTTCCTCATCGTACGATTTTGGAAAATACAGAATACGGTCTTGAAGTCCGAGGCGTACCAAAAGCGGAACGTCAGGCAAAGGCTGAACAAGCATTAGAAAACTCAGGACTATTGACCTTTAAGGATCAATATCCAGATCAACTATCCGGTGGGATGCAGCAGCGGGTTGGCTTGGCGCGGGCTTTAGCCAATGATCCAGAAATTCTATTGATGGATGAAGCTTTTTCCGCTTTAGACCCATTGATCCGTCGAGAGATGCAAGATGAATTATTGGATCTGCAATCGAATGTACAAAAAACAATCATCTTTATTACCCATGATTTAAATGAAGCCTTGCGAATCGGTGATCGGATCGCGTTAATGAAGGACGGTCAAATCATGCAGATCGGTACGGGAGAAGAAATTCTGACGCATCCAGCCAATCAATATGTTCGTGACTTCGTTGAAGACGTGGATCGTTCAAAAGTCTTGACTGCCCAAAATATCATGGTGCCAGCGTTGACGACGAATATTGAAGTGGATGGACCAAATGTGGCGTTGAATCGAATGCGTAAAGAAGAAGTCAGTATGCTATTAGCTGTTGATCGTAAGCGTAAGCTGAAGGGCAGCCTGACAGCAGACAAAGCGCGGGAAGCACGTAAAAATAATCTAGAGCTGAGAGACGTCATTGATAAAAATGTCCGCCGCATCCCGAAAGACATGCTGGTCACCGACATTTTCAATCTGATTTTTGATTCGCCAGCACCACTGGCTGTAGTAGAAGGCGACCGCTTAGTCGGTGTCGTCATCCGTGGTAGTGTGTTAGAGGCGTTAGCAGATACAGAGACTGAAGAGGTGATCACAAATGTTTAGTATTTTACAGCAAGCCTTGCCCGTTGCAGATTGGGTGGAAGGATTTACAGAGTGGCTGACAGGAACCTTTGCTGGTTTGTTCTCAGCCTTGCAGCATGCCGGACAATTTTTAATGGATGGAATGACAGGGATATTAACGATGATCCCACCATTATTATTGATTCTCGTTTTAACGATCGCCGCCTTTTTTATTTCCAATAAAAAATGGGGGCTGACAAGCTTTACCTTGATCGGACTGCTCTTTATTTATAATCAAGGATTATGGACGGATCTTATGAGTACCGTCACACTGGTTCTTTTATCAAGTCTATTATCGATCATCATTGGGGTACCTTTAGGAATCCTGATGGCGAAAAATGAGACTGCGAAAAAAATTATTACTCCCATTCTGGACTTTATGCAGACAATGCCAGGGTTCGTGTATTTGATTCCTGCGGTTGCATTCTTCGGAATTGGGATGGTTCCTGGTGTTTTTGCCTCAGTTATTTTCGCTTTGCCGCCAACCGTGCGTTTTACGAATTTAGGGATTCGTCAAATTCCAAAAGAATTGGTCGAAGCGTCTGATTCCTTCGGCGGTACCGGCAAACAAAAATTGTTTAAGCTGGAATTACCATTAGCAAAAAGTACCATTTTAGCGGGGATCAACCAAACAACGATGCTTGCTTTATCAATGGTGGTTATCGCATCAATGATCGGAGCGCCGGGTCTAGGCCGTGGAGTTCTCTCAGCCTTGCAACGTGCGCAAGTCGGAAATGGTTTTGTGAATGGATTGGCGCTAGTTATTTTGGCGATCATTATCGATCGATTCACACAGAATATCAACAAGCCAAAACAACAGGCAGCTGAAAAAATGCCGAAGACCAAAAAGAAAAAAATCGGTATTGCCGCCGGTGTTGTTGCTGCAGTCGTTTTACTAGCCTCTTTTGGTTTTGGCGGTTCATCTAAGGAAAGCAAAGGAACGATCAACCTGACCTATGTAGAGTGGGATACAGAAGTGGCTTCTACTCATGTCATCGGAGAGGTTCTAAAGGAAATGGGCTACAATGTCAACATGACTCCGCTGGATAATGCGATTATGTGGGAATCTGTTGC
The DNA here is from genome assembly GCF_001886185.1 of Enterococcus raffinosus. Lineage (GTDB taxonomy): Bacteria > Bacillota > Bacilli > Lactobacillales > Enterococcaceae > Enterococcus_A > Enterococcus_A raffinosus. The sequence goes on from NZ_JXLA01000023.1 coordinate 59,321, forward strand.
AAAAGGTGAATCAGATGCCATGGTTGCTGCTTGGTTGCCTAATACACACAAATCACAATTTGCTCAGTATAAGGATCAGGTTGATGATTTAGGTGTGAACCTAAAAGGAGCAAAAGTTGGCCTGGTTGTTCCTGATTATATGGATGTAAACTCTATCGAAGATTTGACTGATCAAGCGAATAAAACAATCACCGGGATCGAACCTGGTGCCGGTGTGGTCAATGCCGCTGAAAATACATTGAAGGCTTATCCGAATTTATCTGATTGGAAAGTCTCAACCTCTTCTTCTGGTGCAATGACAGTTGCTCTTGGCCAAGCGATTAAAAAGAAACAACCCATTGTTATTACTGGCTGGTCTCCTCACTGGATGTTCGCCAAATATGGGTTGAAATATTTAGATGATCCTAAAGGGGCCATGGGAACAGAAGAGGCCATTCATACGATGGCACGTAAAGGTTTGAAGGAAGATCAACCAGAAGCGTATAAAGTCTTGGATAATTTCCATTGGAACCAAAAGGATATGGAAAGTGTCATGCTAGCGATCAATGAAGGAAAAGACCCTTCTCAAGCAGCGAAAGACTGGATTAAAGACCACCAAAAAGAAGTCGATGAGTGGAAGAAATAGAATAACTAGAAAAATTGCTGATCATAAGAGGTCAGCAATTTTTTTGTATTTAAAAGAAGGAAGCTGTAAAAGCCTCATTACAAATTGGCTTTTCCACTCATCAAAAAATTTCATAAATACTTTCAAAAAAGAATGATTCCTGTTAATTTGAGTTTTCATGATTAATGTTGAAAAAAGGAGACCTTTTAAGTAAGTTGAAAATTTACTATGATGAATATAGGAGATAGCGAGGTTGGCTGCTCAACGTTGTTTATTTTTCCTTAACGAAGAGGGCTGACAGCCGAATACTCTGAATGCTTAAAGACGAGGAGGTGTGAAAATGGAAAAAACGATGCGTCGTCGCAATCAACTGTTATCCTTACTTCTTTCTGAAAGCGATTACAAAACGACGGATTATTTTAGTGAGAAGCTGGAAGTGTCAACGAGAACGATTTTGAACGATGTAAATTTTTTGAACAAGGAATTGGCGGGAAAAGCGATAGAGATTGTTAAGGTGCCAAGACATGGTATCAAATTAATCGGAACAGAAGGAGAAATCAACAGAATTACAGATCTTACGGTGGAAAGTGACAGAGATATTTATGACGTATTAGGCAGAAGAGAAGGTATTTTTCGTCAATTATTTATGACGCCCGAAGGACAGTTACTAGAGACGCTAGAAGCGGATTTTTTTATCTCTGATTCAACGTTAAAAAAAGATCTAGATTATTTACAGCGCTATCTGCGGCATTTTGATGTCAAAATCTGTCAGAGCAGACGGAAGGTTTCCTTGCGTGGGGCGGAGGCGGACATCCAACAGGCGTATCAAAATTTTTTGATGACAAAGTTTCCCGATGCTCTGCTGGTAAACAATGAAGAGCTGCTAATCCAATTAGAGAACTATTTCCCTGTCGCCCTGATCCAATTAGTCAAAGATACGTTAGAGAAGTTTTCCGATATGTTTTATAGCAATATTTCCAATAAATATTTTTCAGCAATTTTTCTTACTTTTTTATGTTTACTTACGCGAGCGGAAAACGGCTGTCATATGACGATCGAAGAGAAAAAGAAAAGCGACTTAGAGGATTTGGCTTTATATACGCAAACCTATGAGATTTGTGCCTTCATTTCTACGAATAGTTCGATCGAGCTTTGGTATCCCGATATTTATCATCTATCTGAAACCTTATACGCCATGAATGTAAAACCCTTCTACAAATCAACCAAGACGTACAATGACAGCTATCAGGAGGCGGTAGAAGAATTAATCGCCGATTTAGGAAACCTGTTAAATATCGATTTTTCTGGCGATCAGGAATTACATGATTCACTTATGAGCCATATTGTTCCGATGATTTATCGGCTGCGTCGCAATATTTTGATCAAAAATCCTTTTATGGAGGACATTAAAAATCGTTACTTGTTATTGTATTCCATGATGTGCTATGCCATCAGCAGTATCGGTCAGCGATTTTCGATCGAAGTGACCGGCGATGAGATTTCTTTTCTAGTGATTTACTTCCAAGTCGCTTTGGAGCGCAAGTATGGAGTAAGTTTTCGTAATATCTATGTCGTTCTTTCACGAGGGTTGATCACAAGTGATTTGATCTATACGAAAATTCGGCGAATCATTCCCCATACCGATAAAGTGATTCAATTGACGACTAAGGAATTTGAACAAGTGACGTTGAATTCAAGAGATGTCGTGGTCACGACTGATCCTAGTGTAAAGGCCACAAATGTGGTTTATATTTCGCCTATGATCAAAGATGAGGAAATTAGTCGGATCGTTCATACCTATTACAAACGGTATCACGCGACAGCAAAAGAAAAAACACAGGTAAATCAGCAATGGATCAATCCAGAGCTTGTTTTTCTTCAACAACATGTTGAGAACAAAGAGGCGTGTTTGAATTTTATGATTGAAAGGTATCAGGCTTTAGGCATTGCGAAGGAAAATTTTGGCGAATCTGTTTGGACACGGGAGAAATTAGGAGATACTAGTTTTTCTGTCAGTGTGGCGATTCCCCATGCGGACCCTAGCGAGGTCAATCAAACATCAATCGGGATCATGACATTGGATAAGAAGATTAATTGGGGAATCAATAATGTGAATGTCATTTTATTTTTCGCTATTTCAGATACAGATATCAATGCGGCAAAGAGTAAAATCACAGGTTTACTTGAGTTTATCGAAAAGGAGGAGAATGTGGAAAAACTGATTCAAGTAACAGATAAGCAAGCACTTTTGGATTTAGTGATGGGGGAAGGGAGTGCAATTTAAGTGGCTGACTTTTGGAATGAAATGTACTTAGATGAACAGTTGGTTGATTTAGCAATGGATGAACCCGATAACTTTTCAGCGTTGGCGACGTTGGCCAGTCGACTGGAGGCCAATCAGTGTGTGAATGGTGAGTTCAGCTCAGCGGTTCAGGAGCGAGAGAAGGAGTTTGCGACTGGTTTGCCTTTAGAGCATATCGGCGTGGCGATTCCTCATACCGATTCTGAATATGTTTTCAAGCAATCAATGGCAATCGGCATTTTAAAGAATCCGGTAATGTTTGAAATGATGGGGTCACCGGAGGTTCTCGTTCCAGTAAAAATCATGTTTATGCTAGCGATCAAGGAACCGAAAAAGCAACTGGAATTTTTACAGGCGTTGATCGATATGTTTCAAACAGATGAAAAGGTCTTAGCAATTATTCAAGCGAATACGGCAGAAGAAGTCGTAAAAAGCATCAAACAGAATTTAAAATAAGGACGTGGAAAAGATGAAAAATATTTTATTAGCATGTGGTTCTGGCATTGCGACATCAACAGCAGTAAATGGAAAAATATCAAAAATTTTAGATGAGAATGGGTACAAAGGAAAGTATAAAATCACGCAATGCAAAATTTCGGAAGCACCGAATAAAGCTTCTAACTATGATTTTTTGATTTCGACAACGGTTATTCCGAAAGGTTTGGCTTGCGAATCTGTTTCCGGAGTATGCTTTTTGACTGGCGTTAATACAAAACCAACGATCGATAAAATTATGGAGTTAATGGAAAAGTAGCCTGTATAAAACAATACGAGTAAGGAGAGCGATTAATTATGGATGCAATTATTGGAGTGTTTCAATTTATTCAAGGATTGGGTGTATCCGTTGTAATGCCAATTGTCATTTTTATTATTGGTTGTGCCTTCAGAACAGGTGTTGGGAAGAGTCTTCGAGCAGGGTTAACGGTAGGGGTCGGCTTTATTGGGTTGAATTTGGTCATTAATTCGCTATTAGGAACCAGTCTTTCGCCAGCCGTACAGGCGATGATCGATCGTTTTGGTTTGAGCCTATCAACAATCGACGTGGGATGGCCAGCGGCAGCGGCGATCGCCATGGGTTCAACAGTTGGATTGATTATTATCCCGCTAGGCTTAGTGGTCAATATCGTGATGCTCCTTACCAATACGACACAAACGGTTGATGTGGATATTTGGGATTACTGGCACTTTGCGTTTACTGGAGCTTTAGTAGCAATTATTACCGATACATTATGGCTAGGGATTGTGGCGGCTGTCGTGAATATGGTGATTATCATGGTATTAGGTGATGTTACCGCGCCAGAAGTGGAGAAATCACTGGATCTGCCGGGCGTTTCGCTGCCCCATGGCTTCACGACGGCCTATGCGCCAATTGCGATGGTCATCAATAAATTGATCGATATGATTCCTGGCGTGAGAGATATCAATATTAATATGGATACGGTTCAACGTCGTTTCGGTGTTTTCGGTGAACCGATTCTAGTTGGAACGGTGATGGGGATCGTTATCGGTATAATTGCCGGCTACGATGTGACAAATGTTTTAACCTTAGGGGTTTCTTTAGGAGCTGTTTTAGTGTTGATTCCGAAAATGGCGGCTTTATTGATGGAAGGCTTGATTCCGATCAGCGATGCTGCCAGTGAATTCATTCAAGAAAGATTTCAAAATCGTGGGAAAATTTATATTGGGTTAGATTCAGCGATTGGGGTTGGACACCCAGTGACATTGGCAATTTCATTTATCTTAGTGCCAACATTGATTTTCTTAGCGGTTGTCCTACCAGGAAATACCGTTTTACCATTCGCTGACTTAGCTGTTATCCCATGGATGTTTGTATTGATTACACCGATTGTAAAAGAAAACGGCTTTAGAGGGCTGATTGTTGGGTTGGTCGTATTAGTATTCGGGCTATGGATCGCTACGGATCTGGCACCAATGATTACGACGGCAGCAAAAAATGTGAATTTCCAAATGCCGGAAGGGGCCTCTCAGATTTCATCTATTTGTGATGGAGCGAATCCATTGACTTGGGTACTTGTTCGCTTAAATGGTCTCGGATATATCGGTACTGGAATTGGCGCTGCGGTGGCTTTGGTGATGGCGATTTGGAACCGCAATCGAATCAAAAAAGAAGCGTCACAACTGCATGATGGCGGAGAAGCAGCGTAATTCTGCAGTAAGAAAAGGGGGAAGGACACATGAAACGGTTTGAATACGATAAAACATTGTATTTCTTAGATGTTCCTGTTACCGGAGTCGTCTCATTGATTGTTTTCCTCATTGCGATCGGTGCCATGATCACGAATCGTTTGCCGGCGTTGATGGGTATGGTTGGAATTGTCGCCTTTTACAGTTTTTGGAACGCGTTGGTGGCAAGAGTGACCCCGAAAGAAGTAGCGATCGCAGGAGACACGTTGACTCTACGTTCTTTTAAACGAGTGGATGATTATAACTTGCCGCAGTTGGATAGCTTCAAGATTCGTGAGTTTCCAACTGCTGGAAAGATGTATTTACGTATGAATGGCGGTGGACTCTTAAAAGGGCGTTATTGGTTGAATACAAGAAATTATAATGACGGGCAGGAGCTGTTTCGGTTGTTGCTGGACATGGAATATGAAAAGCATCCAGAATCTTTGAAGGCTCGTGCTAGAAGAGTCAACACGGAGTATAACGCTCAAGTAAAAAAGAAAAAAGAGGCGAGCTGATGTTTGAGAAAGAAAAAGCAGAGATTATCACAGCTGGGATAATGCTAGACCGCTATGGTTTGATTTCACTTTCAGGTGGAAATGTGAGTATGCGAATCGATTCGAAAACCCTATTGGTTACACCTAGTGGAATGATGTATGAAGAGATGGTCCCAGAGGATGTTCTCGTGATGACGATTGAAGGAGAAATTATCGAAGGAACCCGCCGTCCGAGTGTTGATACGATTGCGATACGTTATATCCTGCAGCAGATGCCTGCAGTGAATGCGGTCATTCATACCCATCAGCCCTATGCGACCGGAATCGGTTTAGTCGTGGATCGGATCGATTGTGATGTAACGACATTAGCCAATACCGCGAAGGGGCCAGTCAATGTCGCTCCGTATAGTTCGGCGGCGAGTATTGATATGGGCTATGCAGTAGTCGATCATATCGGAGATCAGCTGGCAGTCGTACTGAAAAATCACGGCGTTGTCACGATCGGCAAAAATTTAAAAGAGGCGTTGTATGCTGCCGTCTATTTAGAAGAAGCAGCGAAAACACTGTACGTCGCTCATTCTTATGGTGGGAAAATCGCAAAGCTGACTGCTGAACAGATTCAAACGGCTGTAGAGGTGTTCAAAGATTATGGTCAGGTGAAAAATTGAGTCAGTGAGCAAATGGAAAGGAACGCTCCTATGGAGGACTGTCTGCCTATTTTGGCAGACAGTTTTTTCGTTCATGAATTATTCGGGTTTTAGCAGAATTTTCAGCTCTTTGCCATTCATGGCTAGTTCAAAGGCTTCCTCCCATTGGTCTAAGGGAAGGGTTCTGGTAATCATAGGTGATAGATCAATTTTAGCAGTTGCTAACCACTCCAATGCTTTTCTCCAAGAGCTAGGTTTTTGAGTGCGTGAGCCAATGAGCTGAATTTCTTTATTAAGCAGTAAACTCATATCAAAGGGGACAGGATTCTTTGCGAAGAGCCCTTCTTGAATAACCGTTCCTTTCTTTTTGACGATTTCTAAGGACTGCTGAAGCGCCTGAAAACTGCCGGAGCATTCGAAAACTTGATCAAAGCCCAAGCTGTCTGTTTCTTGTTCGACTAAGTTTTCTAAGGAGGTCTTTTGACTATCAAATGTTTTTGTGATCCCCAGCTCACGGGCTTTTGCTAAACGTAGGGCATCTTTGGTAATTCCAATGAGGGTCACGTTCGCGTTCAGTGATTGAAGGACCAGGGCGAGTAAGACACCAATCGGCCCAGGCCCAAAGACAGCAATTTTCTCATTAGGCTGAACGATTGTTTTCTCCATTACGGCATGGATACAGCAGGCCAGCGGCTCCATTAAAGCGGCTACTTCACTTGGCAGCTCTGCTGGCAAGTGATGGCAGCGATCAGCCTTAGCTAAAACATACGTTGCGAAGCTGCCATCCACCTGTGTCCCCAGTCCTTTTCGATGACTGCATAAATTATATTCTTCCTTTAAACAGTAAGGGCATTTTTCACAAACTTCGTAGGTTGTCTCACTGACGACTCGATCTCCAATGTCCAGCTGTGTTACTTTATCCCCTTTTTCAGAGACTATACCAATGAATTCATGGCCGAGAGTCAATGGTATTTTCTTGTTATATTCACCCTTCAGCGCATGGATATCTGATCCACAAATACCACTAAATAATACTTTTATTAATACTTCATCTTTTTTAACAGAAGGTTTGTTAATATCACATAATTCAACATTTCCGACGCCGCTAGCTAATTTCCTTAATGATTTCAATTTGATCCGCTCCTTGAAAATTTATTTGTTAAAAATTGTTATAAAAAGACGGCTTCTATCTAGTATGCCAAGCGTATCATAGAAGTTCTTTAGGTATCTATCACAATTCTTTTGAGAAGTTCACCAAAAGGATTGGTCTTGTGAAATAATAGGAGGCAGATACAATTAAACGTGTAGAGGTGATAGTGATGAACAGGAGAATCAATAAAATTTTATTGGATGTTTTGCATGAGAAGGAAGAATCCTTGGTTAATTACGCCAAGCTCTTTAAGGTTTCTGAACAGACCATTCGCAATGACATCAAGGAAATCAATTTCCAATTGGAAAGTAGTGAAAAAAACGAAGCACTGTATTTTGAAGACGGCTATTTAAAAATACCGAAGGAGGTTGACTTAAAGGAACTATTTCAAACGTATGCATCTTTTCAGCACTATCATTTAACCCTCGATGAAAGACGGACTATTTTAGCGCTGCTTCTGATCACAAGTCATGATTATGTGACGACCTACTATCTCTCTGAATACCTCTTAGTCAGTCGCAATACGTTAGTCAGCGATATTGAAGCGTTAAAGAAATGGTTCAAAAAAAATGATTTATCCTTGCTTTCTCATATTGGGAAAGGCTACAAGGTGGCGGGAAATGAAGTTCATATTCGTTCGGCAATGACGAAACTCGTCATTTTTAACGGGTTATTCGATTACGGATATGATTATGCACTTGGTTGGGAAAACAACATTTTTCAGAATTTATTGTTAGAGATCATTGATCCTGATACACGCTATCAGGAAGTCAGCCAGCTGCTGATGGAGGCTGAAAAGGAGGAACAACTGCAACTATCTGATTTTTCTTATCATGAAATGGTTTGCTACTTGATTATTATGATTGAACGGATCAAGCATGATCAGCGGATCGATGTGACTGAAAATTTAGCTGAGCTGCAGGAAAGCTCTAAGGCTCATTTTGCTCAGACGATCATTGAAAAAATCGAGCAGCGTTACGGGATTATCGCTGAAGACGGTGAGCTTGGCTATTTAATCTCAATTTTACGCAGGAAGAGTTACATTAAAAATAATGGGCGGAAGATTGATTCGATTGAAACCCAAATTTTGATTAATGAATTTATTTTCAATTTAGCGAAGGAAATGGACATCAAATACTATTTGAACAGTGATCTATTTGAGCTATTAGAAAATCATTTAAAACTTTTGATCTATCGTTTGTCGTTGAATGACAGTGTGGTAAATGTCTTGCTGGATGAAATTTATCAATCCTATCCGGAGATGTTTGAGATTGTAAAACGAAATTTGAACAAGATTGAGAACTACTTAGATGTGGAGATTCAACCGAATGAGTTGTCCTTCATCGTCATGTATGTGATGGCGATTTTAGAAAACAGCAACAATACGCAATCAAAGGGACAAATTAGACTTCGAATTGTTTGCAACTCTGGCAGCGGGACCGCCCAATTAATCAAGGTAAAGCTGAAATCAGCCTTTCCTCAAATTGAGGTGGTGTCAGTGGACTCCTCTCATGCGCTGCAAAAGGTTCAGCCGGAGGATCAAGACCTTATCGTCAGTACCGTCCCATTGAAATTTGACCAGTCGCCAGTGGTCCTTGTGAATCCGATACTTACTGAGCAGGACATCGTCCGAATTCAAAAGGTGTTGTATAAGATCAAACCGCGGCATTTTATTGATCAAAATTATTTAATTGAGCTAATTTCATAATTATCAGC
>NZ_JXLA01000024.1 GCF_001886185.1 Enterococcus raffinosus
AATTATCTTGACTTATTACCACTAGACTTACTTTCATTTACCTATACCATACAGGGAAACGCTGGGCAAAACAAATCCGGCTAGCCGATAGACTAGCCGGATTGATTCACCTTATTTTTTTCGTTTAAGGTAGACGATTCCCCCTAAAGCAAGCAATACGATAAGCCCAACAATCACTAAGATCGTTGACTTTTGTTCGCCTGTTTTAGGTAGATAGGTATGGTTTCGTGAGCTGTAGCTTGCGGAAGTCGTTGTCCGTGAGTGGTTTCCTGTTTTCCTCTTCACGGATGCCTTCACATTTTCCTTCCTCACAGTCACCAATTGTTTTTTCGCGTTTGTTAATTGGAAGGTTACTGGTTTTGTATTCAATACATAGCCTTTCGGTGCCTCGGTTTCGACTAATTGATACTTCCCTGGTTTCATCTCCGAAACAACAAGCGTTCCTGTTTCATCGGTCTTCAACTTGTCTTTCAAGACTTTTCCTTGTTGATCTTGTAAAGAGAACGTCGCATTTGCTACCCCTTCGCCGGTTTTGCTGTCAATTTTCTTCAGCACGACGGTACAAGTAAGGCCTTTATTGGTTTTCTTCACTCGAACAGGGCTCGTTTGATCTGCTTTGATCGTGAAGGCCACTGGTTTCGCATCCAGCTGATACCCAGCAGGCGCTTTGGTTTCGATCAATTGATAATTCCCTGGCTCCAAGTTCTTCACTGCTAGACGTCCGTTGTCATCCGTACGCATCTTTTCCGTCTCAATTACTTTTCCTGCTTGGGTTTGCAGCTCGAATTCCGCTCCAGCCAATGGTTGATTGGTTGCTTCATCGACTTTTTCTAAAAGAACACCGCCGCTAATCGTCTTATTGGTCTTAGTGAGCGCCATTGATTCTGCTTGATCCTTCACCGTAAACTTCACTGGCGTCGTATCCTTCACATAGCCTGTTGGTGCTTCCATTTCGACCAATTGATAGCTGCCGGGTGTCGGTGTCTCAAGTACAATTTTTCCTGATTTATCCGTCACGAGATCCGACTGCAGCACTTTTCCTTGATCATCTTTCAATTCAAAAGCTGCTCCAGATAAGACTTCTCCAGTTTTTTCATCGGTCTTCGTTAGAAGGATTGTTCCTGGTTTCAGTGGTGTCTTGGCATTTGTCTTCTCCACTTCAGCTGCTTTCGCTTGTGCTTTGGTAATCGTGAATTCAATTGGCGTCGCATCCATTTCATACCCTGTTGGTGCCTTTGTTTCAACAAATTGATAATCGCCAGGCGCTAGATCAGCGACTTCCAACTTACCATAGCCATCGGTGGACAAATCTTCCTTCAACGTCTTTCCGTTACTGTCTTGTAATTGGAAGGTTGCTCCTTTTAACGCTGCTTTTGATTGTTCATCCACTTTCGTTAAGATGACTGACCCCGTTGAGAGAGTATTGGTTTTCTTAACATTGACCACTTGTCCTTGACGCTCAGTGATCGAAAATTTCACTGGTGTTTCATCCAGCTGATAGCCTGTCGGTGCTTCTGTTTCGACAAACTGATACTCACCAATTGGCAAATCTTTCACTGTGAAACGTCCGTCCATTCCAGTCTCATGGTTTTCGCTGATGACGCTTCCGTCAGTTTTCTCTAGTCGGAATTTGGCGCCGGCTAAGGCTTCTTTTGTTTGTGCGTCGGTCTTCGTCAGCTCCACACTATTTGGCACGGTCTCTTTATTCACTACCTTGATAACCGCCATATTCTCGTTAAGCGTGATGGCTTTGCCATCTTGATATTCTGGATTTATTTCATATCCATTTGGTGCTTTGCTCTCCTTCAGCAGATAGTCGCCTAATGGCAATCCTGTAAAGGTCAGCTTCCCATCTGCATCCGTATCTGCTTTTAGCCCTGTTTCTGTGCCGTCTGCTTTAAGGATTTCAAAGGTTGCACCTGCCAAGCCTTTGCCATTTTCATCTACTTTCAGGACGGGTAGATCAGCGGTCTTCACTACTCCCGTCCCGCTTCCGTTAGTAAAGCTCAAATTGATCACGGTATTTGCTTGGCGATAATACGCAGGTAGTGCGCCATAGCTGGCGGCATTTACCTGAGAAACGTTTTTTACACCGCCGGGGAACTCGCTAATAGTATTGTATTGTACGCGAAGATTACTTTCTGCTTTGTAGTCAGAAAAAGCAATCTTAAACGTATCTCCCGTGATCGTCAGTCGATAATGATCCGAACTGACTTTTTCGCCAGTGGCCGTATTGGTAACAACGAAAGACGTCGGATCATATGCTGCATTGGTTGTTCCTGGTGTTAAGGTATCCGTGATTTCAGGATCTTGAACAGGCATATTCGCTGTGATATTTCTGGTCGTTACCGTCCAATTGGCTACATTTTCTTTCTCTGGATCTTTGGCCACCGATTTTAGCAAGGCATATTCATAATTGTAGGCATAGAGGCTCGTTTTATATTCGGTCGGCGCCTTGTCACCGTAAGTTACTTTCGCAACATTATCTAACCGATTATATACGTACCAGTCTCGTTTAACTCGGGTTCGATATTTTACATACACTCGTTTGGCACCTAAGTTGCCAAACTCTAAATTGATACTATTGTTTTCAGTATCAATTTTTGTCGGATAAGCGTCGCTGCCCTCTGGAACTAGATTGTAATCGGTGGTTAAGTAGCGCTGAATGTTATCGATCATGGATTGGCTCGTTACTTCTTCAAAACGTAAGGTTCCTGGTACCAGTTCTGTTCCTGCTGGCAAGCTGTCTTCCATTTTAGTCATATCAAATTTCGCACCGGTAGAATTTAAAAAGACCAGCCAGTTTTGATACAAATAGTCGCCCGAAGTACTTGCTGTTTGCGCTATTTTGGTTCCCCCAGTGTAATAAGGATCAATGAATGTTCCTTTAGCCTCATACTCGATAACACCGGGAGTATCACCATAATTCAAAGTCGCTTTGTTTTTGATTTCTGTTTTCTCAGTAGAGGTTTCGATTTTCGTTTTAATCGTAATGACGAGTGTGTCCTTTAATTCATTATAATCTCCAAGAAAATCAATTCTCACACCTCCATTGAAGCTGTCTGGTGCTCCATTAACATTGGGCTGTGCGCCGACAGGTGAGCCGTTTTCATCGAATTTAGTCACCTTGTAATCAACATTTTCAACTAATGGAATGGATTCAGTATCAGAGATTTTTTTATTAATCGTTAAGCCAGTATAATCTTTGACCGCACCAATAAAGTAGTCATGAACGACAGGCCTTTTCATGGTGTATTTTTCCGCATTGACTGTAATGTTCCATTCCATCGTCCGATTGAAGATATCGATGGTCCCTGCTTCTTTGGATAAAAGATTGGGAATAAGGCTAACTTGCGCTTCTTTAGTGACCGTTCCATTGGTTACCTTGTTCTTGATTACGCGCTCGGTCGGATCAGTGATTTTCGTTGAATATCGAACCACGTAAGCCTGTGTCGTATTTCCTTTCGGTGTGAAAGTAACTGACCCATCGCTATCAGATGAAACCGCAAAGTCATTCGTTCCGTCTCCTTGTGAAACCACCTCATAGCTATTGCCATTACTATAGTTAAATCCAACTTTTTCAATACTGATGGAGCCAGCTACCAGTTCAACCCCTTGATCTGCTAGATTAGTAATTAATTGAGACGCGGTAGTCAACGGCTGCTCATTAAAATTGTATTTGATCTCCCAATCAATGGCCCCCGTCTCTTGATTGATTTTTCCTTTTGCCTCTAAGGGCTGCAGTGTCACAAAATTTTTACTTGTACTGCTGGAATTTAATTGTGTGCTGTTTTCATTGGTGTAAGAATACGCGTAAAAATAATTGTATTCATTTCCTGAAATGGATTCGTCAACGTAATTTTTTCCATTAATACCAGAAATGACAGATTCCGCGATCACTGCCTTTTTGCCAATTGATTTTATTAGACTGATTTCCGCAATCGGTCGTGTACTATCTACACCTTTATAAGTGATCTCATAGTCTACGCCCTTAGTCAGCAACGTTTTACTGCCCACTAGCGCTCCATTAAAATCGACATCGCTAGAATATACTTTGATCGAATCGTAACTCATTTTACTGTCACTATTATAGGCCTCAACTCGATAGGTACGATTCGCGTTGTCTGTTCGATCAAGATTAAAAACTGACGTTATTTCAGCCTTTTTAGGGTTCAATGTATCCATTGTTAACGCAGTGCTATTCTTTCCTGGATCGACACTAGAAGTCATTTCGATAGCAAAGACCGTTGGTGTCGGCGCCGTATCAAAGATTACCTTTTGATTTTCTTCCTCCACTCCAGAGACCTTCTCTAAAGAAGTAACCAAAGTTAAGTCATAAACCTCTGAAGAAACGTTGTCTTCTAAAAAGGTGATCGTTAATTCCTTCGTCGCCGCATTAATTGTCCATTTGGCGGAGGTCATTGGACTGAAATCACCCGATATATCTTTTGCGATCGCTATCTGGGCAGGCAATTGCGTAGTAAAGGTATCCCCCGTCTGATAATTTTTATTTGAAAAAGAAAATTTCAAGGCTAGCTTGATCCCTGTCATATTCGGCAAAGTATCGTTCGGCTGCACTTCATCTCCATTAATTTTATACATTTTTACGGAGCTGAAAATATTGTCCGTAATCGCTGTCCGTGTCTGTTTTTTCTCGACTTCTTTTGTTTCTGTCTCCGTTGTTGCTTTCGTCGCTTCAGTAGAAGAGGACGAACTGCTTGTTTGAACGGTTTCTTTCTTGCTCTCAGAAGAAGGAACTGTTGATGACGTCGTTGGAGCAGCAGGCTTTGGTACAGAAGACACGTTTTCCTTGCTCTCCGTTGAATTTATCGTTGATGCAGTTGTTCCTTGCCCATAGGCAAAAGCCGGACTAAGCGTTTGCAAAACAAGTAAAACCACTAAACCAATCACTACTAATCTGTTCTTCATAACCACTAACACCTTTCTTAACTAATTAATCAACGAAAACGATAACGTCCGATATATAATTATCTTTTCGTTATAACAGCTACTTTTTAAATTATTTACTTATATAATTAATTTAAAAATAACTATTATCAATTAATAAATTATAGAACAATGTTAATTGTTAAACGTATCAAAAAGTATGTTTATCTCCTTCAACTTTTGAGCAGTTTTAGTTACGCTTTTCTTCCAGAGATCACTAAAAAAACGTCGACAATCTGCCGACGTTTCAGACTTTTTATTTAATTCTATTGTTCGTAAGCAACAATCCTTTTCAGCTATCTCGCAAATCGGAAACCAACGTCAGTCTCTGCCTATATCGAATTTACGATCAAGCCAATCGCGGCTAAAATCGCTCCGCCAACGATTTGAATAACTAAGACTTTTGTCGGTGTATATTTTTTGTGTTTCAACAAGTAATACGTTAGTAAAGTAACCCCTAGCGGCAAGATTCCTTTGACCAAAGCGTCCAAGACATCCGTCTGAATCGACAGATTCTCTTTTCCACTCAAGTGAATACTTAACGGTGTTGCGATCTTGACAAAGTTCGCCGCCAACGAGCCGATAACAATCGCCCCTAACGTCTGGGAGAAGGTCATAATGTAGGACAAACGACCGCCTGCCATCATTTTCTGGATGCCTTCTTTTCCTTGCTCGTACCCTTGAATCCATAAGAAGTAGGCAATCACCGTCATGATGATCCAATGAAGACCAAAGAAAAGGACAGGTCCCATAAAGATATTCCCTTTCGCACCAAACGGCAAAGTGAAGGAAAGCAGGATCGGAATGAGCGTTCCCTGCCATAACGTATCACCGATCCCCGCCAACGGCCCCATCAATCCGGTTTTTAAGCCATTAATGGTCTGATCGTTAATATCCGCGCCTAACGCCCGTTCTTCCTCCATCGCGATGGTCATCGCCAAGATCGGACCACCAAAGGATGGCTCGGTATTGAAAAATTGCATGTGTCGTTCTAAAGCGGACTTCATCTCGTCTTCGTCTTTTCCATACAGCTTTTTCAAAATCGGACTAAAGGCATGGACAACTCCCGTCGCTTGCAACCGTTCATAGTTATAGTTTGCATGAGAAAAGAATGTCCAACGCCAGAAGGCTTTTACAACATCCTTTTTCGTCAATAGCTTCTCTTGCTTTGGTTCAACTGCTTGCTCCATTAGACTAGACCTCCATTCTTATCCTTCAAATACAATTCCGTGAAGACATAACCGATGATTCCCGCGAATACAGCAATTGGAACAGAAGGCAAACCCGAATAAGTCGCTAACATAAAACCAAAAGTAAAGAACAGCAGGGTTCCCTTTCCATTCATCGCCCGCAGGTTCATAGCGATCCCCAACGCTGGCAAGATCCCGCCAATTGCCGAAAGAACATCTAACGGACGGCCACTTAACGCGTCCACAATTCCTTCTACTGCGTCAGCGCCAAGGTAAGCAGCTAGCGCAACTGGAACAACCGTGATCAACAATAAAAATAATTGCGGTGGTACGATATGAAGCCAGTTGATGCGATCGATTTTTCCTTCTTCGGCTGCCTTATCCGCCATATGGACAAAGGTGATATCAACGGTCATGTGAGCTACCCAGATCAAAGTTCCTAACAACCCAATAGGCACAGCCAAGGTCACTGCGACAGCTGGTTCAACCTTCGCTGCCATAGCTAAAGCGGTTCCAAGAGTTCCCGCAAGTGCAGGGTCCATCGCGACCGTTCCACCAGCTGAGATAAATGCCAGATACGGCAGGTTAATCGCAGCTCCAATAATACACCCTTGAACGGGATCACCTAAAATCAACCCTACAACCGTCCCGTTGACTAATGGACGCATCCAGCCATGGGTTCCGACTAACGAAAGCCAAGGTGTTCCATTGATTCCAAGATAATAAACGACGCCGATTAAAATAGCTTGGATTAGACTAATTTTCATTTCTCCACTTCCTTCATTATTTTTTTATAGCAATCCCTCGATTGCCTGTGACCCTTGATCTGGAATAACATGAATCTTCATTTTGACATTTTGACCGACGATTTTTCTAAAGGTCTCTTTTTCTTCCTCTGATGCTGAGATATTTTTATAGAAGGTTTTTCGATCCTTTCGTGCGCCCATCCCGCCGATAATCACCTCATCAAACGTCACACCCTTTTCGATCAATCGCCAATACGTTTGCGGCTCTTTTGCCAGCACAATGATCTTATGACCGTCAGGAATATTCGAAAGCAGCTTGGTGCCGTCCTCGACACCTAAAATAGATAACTTGATGCCATTAGGCACCGCCATGGACATGATAGATTTAGTAAATTCATCCCCTGCTGTCGCATCATCCACAATGACGATATGGTTTCCTCCTGTAAATTGCAGCCAAGCAGTCATTACCTGCCCATGAATCAAACGATCATCAATTCTTGCTAAAACGATTTCTCCCATATTTACACACTCCCTATTTCATCTAGTTGAAATTTACTAACAACAATGCCATCCGATTCCAAAACGCCTCAATCGACTTTTTGCTCCAGCTTGGCCATCTCTTCCAAAAATTCTTTGATTCCGTCTTGTCCAGCAGTCATCGCCGCTTGGTAAATGGTTTCTAAATCCGCACCGATCATTCGTTGATTAAAGGCCTCAATGAGCATCGGTAAGTTGACGCCTGAAACCAGACGATAGCGATGATCCTTCAATTTGTTAAAGCACATGGCCGCTTGGTTATAAGGGCTTGCCGAAAACAAATCGACTAAAACCAAAACTCCTTCTCCCTTATCCAATTGACGAATACCTGCTTGAATTTTTTCGCTGAATTCAACAATGTCATCCCCATGCTTCAAGCCTAGCGTTTGATAGGCTTCTTGTTCCCCCATAATCAGACGCAGGCTGTCCATCATTCCTGTCGCCATCTCCCCATGGGTGACGATCAATATTCCTGTCATCTCCACACTCCCTTTGTTTGAATACAAAATTTTTACCAATTAAAATGCATGACTGTTTTGTTCCAGCCGGGTTTCTCTACAAACTTCTCCATCACCTGACTAAAATCTCTCCCAGTCGAAATCTCAACAATCTGATCCGGTAAAATCTTACTTAAGGCTGCGCGATATTCCGGTTTCTTCATTCCATTCACCACTGCTTCAAAATCAACCGTCGATGAACGGCTGCTCCCGTGAGCCGTGATTCCTTTTTCCAAAATATCTCGAGTATCAATCGGTACTAGCTCTTCTGTGACTCCCATAAAAATAATATCCGCCAATGAATCCGCTATTTCGATCGCTTGGTTTAGCGCACTCTCACTAAAGCGTCCTCCCGTACATTCAATCAATACATCGAACCGTTCTTTGGAATGTTCAAAGTCATAAGTTAGTACATTCTCCGTTCGCGCAAAGTCAAAATGAGTGAGCTTATCATCCGCCGCTCCGAAAACAACAAACCGTTCTGCGTCAACTCCATACAAATATTTCAGCATGACAGCAGTAAAATACCCCACAGGTCCATCGCCAAAAAGAGCAACTCGTGTATCCTGTTTTTTCAGCTTGTCCTCCACATGACTAAGTGCATGGTGAGAAACAGAAGAAAGCTCAGCCAGCACCGCAATCTCGTTAGGAATTTCATCAGGAATCCGTACCAAGCATTCTTCAGGATGAACCAAACGACTTTGCGCCATTCCATCATAACCACTACCCAAAAAAGCATTTCCCTTGGAATAATTCTCAGGGACATCCGGTTTCTGATCAATTTCGGGATGTAAAATTTGTCCCGGTATATTCGGAACCACCACCACGCGGTCACCTACTGAAAATTTTTCTGATCGTGTTTCTTTTACAACACCAATCCCTTCATGTAATAGCGCCATCGGCAATTTTTTTGCCAAAGCCTCTGGACGACGATGGCCTGCAAAGTATCTTAAATCGGCATGGCAGATGCTCGCATAGCTGGGTTCTACTGCTACCCATTTTTCTGGGATTTCTCTCGTTTTGTTCACTTCCTCAATTACCCCTGGTTCAACAAGACTAAAAACTCTCGAATCAATCGATTGCCCCATTTTATTTCCTCCTCATTATCGAGCGCTCATTAATACTCTTTATTGCTCGTTAACGAGTATAGCATCGTGCTTTTAATTTGTAAACGCTTTATTTTTAAAATATCATTCAGCCTAACGTGTTTTAGCTTATTGAATAAAGTTTGTGAAGAGATAAAAAAACAATTTCTTTTAATTACTCCTTTGTTCCATGACTCATATTTTTATAAATCAAATGGATTTACTATTTTATTTGAAAAACAGCTCGAAAAAACTCGTTTACGCTCGTTAGTTGACTCTATGTATTGACACTTTCGGTTATTTTCCATAGACTGAGAAGTAAGAATGTCTTTTTTTGAGGAGAAAGCATAGATTCGCGTAGACAGCGAAAGGGTGAAGTGAGATGTTAACAGGAGAACGAAGAATAAAGTTAGTTGAAACGATTGAGAACAAACAATTTATTTCTGTATCCCAATTATCAGAAATCTTTCAGGTACACGAAACAACCATTCGAAGGGATCTAGATGAATTAGAGGCGCAGGGGCTCGTTGTAAGAATTCACGGAGGCGTGGTGCCAGCCAGTATCAAACAGGATGAACCTGTCTTTGAGGATCGGGCCACAGAGAATATAACCGAAAAAGTACGTATTGGAAAATACGCGACAAACTATATAAAAAGCGGTGAAGCGATCATTTTAGATTCTGGAACAACGACTTTAGAAATTGCGAAGACGCTTAATGAAATGCCCCAGCTGCAGGACATCACGATCATTACGAATGACGTAAACATCGCCTCTGTTTTACGATCCAATCGAAACATTACCACCATCGTTACCGGCGGAACACTCTTCCACGACAGCTATATGCTGAATGGACAAATCGCCAACGAATCCTTGCAGCAGCTCAGTGTGGATAAAGCCTTTATCGCAACACCTGCCCTAAATGTGGAAAAAGGGCTGACTCATTTCAACGAGCTATTGATTACGACGAAAAAAAATATGATCGATGCCGCTGCAAAAAAAATTGTCGTCACCGATCACACAAAAATCGGTCGTCGGGCATTGTACACTTTTCTGCCAATTGATCAGATTGATTTGCTGATCACGGATAATCAAACAGATAAAAAGCTCATTGACGAGATGTACAAAAACGGGATTAAACAAATTGAGAAGGTGTAATTTTCCCAATAGCACAAAACACTTATTATTTTAATTACTTAAATAATAAGTGTTTTGTATTTTGTCATATACTATCATCATTTTCTATTTTATTTATTCCATCACTCGATCCTGTATGATTCCAGCTGCTTTAAGAAGCATACAAGTAATAACTGGACCAACAAAGGAAAATCCTCTTTTTTTCATATCCTTAGCAATAGTCGTTGCTTCCGGTAATGTGTTAGGCACTTCCTCGGCCAATTCATACTCGCGAACGATTGGCACGCCTCCTACAAAATCCCAAAGATAGTCAGCAAATGACTCATAATCTTCAAGTAAAGTCACGATTGCCCGTGCGTTTTGAACGACCGCTTGAATTTTTCGTGAATTACGAATCATTTCCGGATCTTTTGCGATCTCTTCAATATCTTCTGGAAAAAATGCCGCTACCTTGCGAAAATCCATCCCACAAAAGTTTCGCTCAAATACTTCCCTCTTTCCCGCTGCTGCCTGCCAGCTAAGGCCCGCTTGAAAAACGCCCACCGTCAATAACAAGAATAGCATGTGATCATCTCGCGTTGGTTCTCCCCACCGATCACTGTACCACTGATAGTTCTTCATTCTGTGACACCGCCTTTGATTCTCCATTATAACGAAAAAAACTGGCTTTTCAGCCAGCATAGCATTAATTTTTCTTGTGGCATACCGCTTCAATATTGTATCCATCTGGATCATAGACAAATGCGCCGTAATAATTCTCATGGTACTGAGGTCGTAAACCTGGTGCCCCGTTATCAATCCCCCCAGCAGCCATCGCCGCTTGATAGAATTGATCGACTATTTCTCGTTCTTGCGCACTAAAAGCAAGGTGAATATTACTCGGTTCGCTTTTCACAATCCAAAGATCGCCTCCATCTCCTCCAAAACAAACACCATGATCCATCGCAATCTTCACTTGATAACCAAGGGGTTTTAAAGCTTCCTCATAAAAGGCTCTGCTCTTCGCTAAATCGTTGACACCAATACTCAAATGATCAATCATTCACTGCACCATCCTTTCCTTCAATTAATTTCAGTATAGCTTAAAAAAACGCTTTCATCCAACTTGCTCTATACTATTTCCCGACAGTACCTTCTCCTCTCATTTCCCAAAAAACATCCAGAATTTGAAGCAATCGTAATTTTTTTGGTAATTATGATAAATTCACGAACATTCGTAAGTCAGTATTGTTTTAATTTAGTGATTTCTCTTTCGAAAAGGATCGTTTTTCATGAAACATCGAATAATTTTTATTAATTGACGAATTATCAAAGTCAATCACTTTTTTTCAGAAAAAATCGAGGAAAAATGTCATGTTAAAATCAACTTATAAATAACTACCATTTATTATTCATTGATTTGAAAAGATGGAATGTACAGAAAGGTGTGGAACTTATGTTTAGAGAACTGTTCTTGACCCCTCAGCAACAGAAAAAAATTCAATTCTTTAAGCTGATGGAGGGGTATCCCGAAGGCACATACTCAGTAAATACCCTAAGTCAAAAGTTTAAATGCAATTATCAGTCCTTTTTACAAATGCTGCGAGAGCTCAATGAATCCTTGATTGAGCTCAAAGAAAAACCACTCTTTGTGGAGGCCTCGAAAATTTACTGGAAAAGTGAGCCCAGTCGTTCCAATCGTTTCTTAATTTCAGAAGTCAAACAATCCATTCCCTATCGTTTTATTTTGACTTCCTTATTCCAGCCTCAAAAAAGCTTAACTGCATTTAGCAAGGAAACTTCTGTCAGCGAATCTACAATCTTACGCCGAATGCGTCCTCTGATCGATTATCTTGCCGAATGCAACATTCACCTCAATTTCTCGAAGATGGCGTTAACAGGTCATGAAGCGGTCGTCCGACTATTTTATATCAAAGCGCTTTGGTCGGCTTCCTTAGGTGAAGATATTGCGAAATGTCCCTTTGATTTTACTGCCGAGGATAATTTACTTAGAGACCTGCTTACTCTCTTCCCTTTGCAGATCCATCCGAAATTGCTTCGTTTGATGCTTTGTGTATGTCGTCTGCGTAACGAGCAAAAGAATTATTTAAATGAAGCCCCATTTGACGATCTTCTATTTTCTCAAACAACGCCGTTATTGGAGCTGTATCTTTCAAATATTCTGGATTCTCCCGAGCAAATCAAAAGAAACATTGAGTTCTTCAACTATTTATTCTACTACTATCCTTATTGCGTCAAAAAGGAACCTCACAAGGTAAATCCTTTGATGCTCTACTATACAAAAAATGTGGAAGAACGCGATCCATTATGTTTAGCCATCGACAGCTTTTACCGTTATTGTTCTGGTGAGTTGTTAAAAAATGTCTTAGGGGAACAAGAGAAAAAAATCCTCCTAAACAATATCGCACGAACCTTTTTAGGCTACTCTATCCAAAAGAAGAAGATTCCGCTGCTTTTTGAAACAGGCAACAAAGAGCAATTTCTGCAATCAGAGCTGTATCGTGAGCTGTATCCCGAGATAAAAAAGGCCATTAGAAAACTGAGTCGTCGCAGAAAACTTGAATGGTTAGCCACCGTTACCGATTCACTTTCTAAAACGCTATGCTTGAGTCTTCTACCGCTTTTCATTGTAAATGACGAAAAAATTCGTGTCGGTCTTGTATCGATTCCCAACTATCTCTACCTGCAGCACATCGTGAAATTTCTGAACAACCTGAAATTTATCGAAGTGGTTTTCCAACCTCAGCCAGATGAGCCGATTGATCTTTTTATTACCACCTTCAAGGAGCTGCTGCCCACTCAAAATAGCGATTGCTATCTGATCAATATTTTGAATGCAGATTACAAATCGGATCTTCTGCCCCGCTTGCTGGCCATTCAAAACAAAAAGAAATTTGCCTAAAAAAATCGTCTGGCTCAATCTTGCTTGAGTCCAGACGATTTTTTAGATATTCGCTTGTAAATCCTCATAGAATGCCGCTTTCGTAGCAGAAATATAAGGGGCTACCCATAAATAGGCGATTCCGAAGGTCAAACCAGTTACAATGTACCAGCCAAGAAAAGTAACATCCAGCCAGAACAACCGTCCCTTGTGTCCATCCATCAATCGGCGACTTGCCGTGATCGTATCCAAGACTTTAGGCTTCTCCCCTGTTTGTTGAATTTGATCATAATAGATAAAGTAGCTTTGAGAATAGGCATACGCTTTTACAATCCCAGGAATGATGAATAAGAATGTCCATAACGTTGTAAAGATATTGGTAAGCAACGCTAAAAGAATCACGCCACCGATAAATACCCCTTGAAAGCCGCGAAAAGCATCCTTCAAAGGATCAATATGCGTCCGTTCGCCCCGCAGCAAATCTAAATAAGTCCATGAGATCCCGCTCATAAACAGTGCGCTGATGATGGAAGAAACCAAACTAGTTCCACCGCCACTCGCATTATTTTGCTGATACTCAGAAACGGAAGAAATCATCCCATCTCCAGATCCATGGATAAAGAACCAAATAACGCCAGATAATACCACAAAAAACATTACAGCTACTGTAAGCAATGTTGGAATCAAATTTAAAATAACCGCTTGTCCCCATTTTCCTCTCAGTGCATTTTTCGCTTCTGCCTTTAATTCAGCAGTCGTTTTCATAACCTAATAACCCCTTTCTAGTAAATAGTTTAATATATAGTACCTTTTTTAGAAAGACTTTTAAATAATCTTGCCTTTCACTTTACGATAAGGGCGGCATCATTTGCCAAAAATCAGATAACATTTGTGATTGATAGCGGCTCTTTCGAACAAGCACCGTAATGTCATTTTTCAATTGCCAATCGTCAACGAGAACTTCTTTTAGCTTTCCCTTCAAAATCTCTTCTTTGACCAATCGATAGGGAAGCACAGATAGGCCGAAGCCGGACTTCACTGCCGAAATCAACGCTTGTGAGTCCACACTTTCCCAAATCGGAAAAACCTTGAAGCCTTGGAAAACTGCAGCCGATTCAAAGGTTTCTCGTACAGCACTTCCCCGTTCTCGCAATAATAACGGTTGCTGTAAAAGCTCCTTAAAGCTAAGCTGTTCATCACCAGATCCTTCAGCTGCCACGACACATAAACGGTAGTCAGCAATTTTTTTCGCTTCAAAAGCTGGCTGCAGAACATGCCCTTCAATAAAAGCAATATCCACCTCACCTTTTTCTAAAAGCGCAATGGATTCAGAGGCAGGAAAAACCTGAACATTGAAACTACCTGCTGGATGCTTGTCACTAAATTTATGCAGCAGCTGCGGCAACTCCGTCTGCGCATAGGTGATACAGGAAGCGATTTTTATTGGCGGCTGTTTTTCTAAGTTTGGCAGATGTGCTTCTACCGCTTCAAACTCCTCAATAATCGGTTGAATTTCCTTTAAAAACAATTCACCCGCCGGAGTTAATCTCACGCTGCGATGCAACCGTTCAAAGAACTGTGTCCCTGCTTCATTTTCTAAATCTTTCATTGCGTGAGAGACAGCCGATTGTGTCAAATACAGATTGTTTGCCGCTTTGGTGAAGTTGTTAGTTTTTGCGATTTCACGAAAAATCAGACATTGTTTGAAATTCATTGTTGCTCCTCTCTCATGAATTATATTCATGTTAACAGCTCAATATTATCATTTCACACATGCCAAACCAACCTTTATACTAGAGATAATGTAAAAAAAGAAAGGTTGGTCCCATGGCAAAATTAAAATTCTACTCGTGGTTAGCGGGAATAAACTTATTCATCAGTACGTTTACCTTCGGCGGCGGCTATGTGGTTGTCCCGATGATTCGCAAATATTATGTAGAAAAGAAGGCGCTATTTACAAAGGATGAATTGATGGAAATGGCTGCAGTTGCCCAATCCTCCCCAGGAGCCATCGCTATCAATTTGAGTGTGCTGGCCGGCAAGAAGGTCGCAGGAATGCTAGGGGTATTCATCAGCGCCATTTGTTCAATTATTCCACCGTTAGTGATTTTAGGTCTTATTTCCAATTGGTACGTCGCTTTTGCTGCTAACGAAACCGTTATGGCAGTGCTAAAAGGAATGCAGGCTTGTGTAACGGCTTTGATTATTGACATCGTGATTGATATGTACCAGCTGATTCGCCAAGAGCATTCAAAACTATTAAGTGCTCTGGTTCCTTTTTCGTTTATCGCCAATGTATTCTTTGATTTAAACGTCATTTACATTTTGCTATTTAGTATTGGGATCTGTCTTATCTACACCTATTATCGACAGAAAAAGGAGGTTTAACCTATGCAACTATTTTGGACCTTCCTAAAAATTGGATTATTCAGTATCGGCGGCGGCTACGCCATCATTCCCTTGATTCAAGAACAGGTCGTTCATCAACAGGGATGGTTAAGCGACAAAGTTTTCACCGATATTATCACGATATCTCAAATGACTCCCGGTCCTCTGGCCGTCAACACCTCGACCTTTGTTGGTATGCAAATAGACGGTGTCCTCGGTGCTATCCTTGCAACGATTGGTTGTATTTTAGGAGGATGCGTCATTTCAATCAGTTTGTATCAATTTTTTCAAAAACATCAGGAATCACTGTATGTTTCTGTGGCGCTAAAGAGTCTGAAAGCTTCGTCCGTAGGCTTAATCATGTCCGCCGGCTTTACCATTTTGCTGCTGACTTTTTTTGAAAGCTCCGAACTCTCTAGGAACATGCTCGCACATATCGACTGGTCAGCGGCATTTCTATTCGTTGCGTCATTGATCATTCTACGAAAATTCAAACCGAACCCCATCCTACTGATGTGTTTGGCTGGCTTCATCGGATTTCTTATCTATTAGACTTAAAAAGGTCATCCTCAAATGAGAATGACCTTTTTAACCTCTTCCCTTACGAAAGCAACATTTCCTGTTTTTGCTCTTGCTCACAATACTCCAATGCGGTTGACGTCAGGAGATAGCCTTCGCCCCATGAAGTTTGAACGGTTTCACCTGTGACACCATCCTTTTGAAATGCGATGCGCAATTTCTTAACCAGGATTGAAAGTTGTGCTAAACGAGATTTCGTCGCACCATCCTTCCATAGATATTCGCACAAATCCTCTCGTGAAATCACTTTCCCCTTCGCTTGATAAAGCTTTTCTAAAGCTCGGCGTTCCAATTTTGATAAGGTCAAAGAACCAGTAGTCTGGATTTCTGATTCTTCCCCGATACGATTTCCTACAAGGGAAAGGATCATCTCTTGTGATACCAGTCGTTTGGCCCAGCGACAAAGAGACTCACGCAGCTCCTCGACACTGGCATGTTCATTGATCCACCCATGAAATCCTTCTATTGGCTTTTCCGGCTCGCTCTCAAGTTTCCGCAAAATGATTTTTGACTCCGGTAATGTTGATAGCAAATGCCTTACTTCATTTTCAGAGATCGTTTCACTGAGAATGATATAGTCAAAATACGTAAGCATCGGCAGCTTTTTAACTTGCTGTGTCATTAAGTAAAACATATTCGAGCAGCAAAAAACTTCATAGTTTAGTCGTTGTAGTTTTGCTTGAAGCTCTTGTTCTACTAAAATATTCTTCGTTAAAAGTAATATAGATATCATTTTTTCACCTCTTCTTTGGTGTAAGACTGTTAAGAATCGTTCAATCGTGATCCTTCTTTTGAAATTTTTTCTTTAGCTGCTTGTTCATTTGTTCCGTCATTTTGACACTAACACTGAATAAAATGGCCTTCCCGATAAAAAAGCCTGCTATTATAACAAGGAAAGCAAATCCCATGATCATCGGTGGAACATTCCAAACAAAAAGCTTACTGCAGATGAAAAACGCGGTAAAAATAAGCAGGATATAGGCTACTTGAATCCAAAAAATCCCTAAAAGATCAACTAAGGAATCAATATAAAATATCGAACACCCAACACCAACTATTAATGAAAAAATCAGAATCGAAAAAACATTTTCATTCGTCAAATTCGCACCCGTTAGAAGGGCAAAAATGATGCTTAGGGTAAAGATGAACGAGAAGATAATGGTTAATTCCCGAATAACGCTCCATTTATTCATACTCACTCCTCCATCCCTAATTGATTTTTTAAATTGCGAACGTAATTTCTTGAAATAGAAATCTTCTCATTGTTCTTCAACTTAACAATTAGCCGCCCGTTGAACGTTGGACTGATCAACTCAATTTTCTCAATATTAAGAATAACTGATTTAGAGACTCGAATATATTGTGTGTCTTTGTATTTTTCTTCTAATTGATAGAGCTTTTCTTTAATTTCAAAAACTTCATCCTTGGTATATAAAAAGACTTTTTTCTCCACCGCTTCAAAATAATAAACATCCTTCAATCTAACCTTATGCAGCTGTTCATCCTTGTTCACCCATAGAAAAGCATTTTTTACTTGCAGAGAATTAATTAAACGCAGCAAATCATCGTCTAAAGACTTTACTTTTAGGATAAGTTCTTCCTCTCCTTGATCAATGATATCCACTTTAATTTTGATAGAAAAACCTCCCAACCTTACCAGAAATATTATACATAAAAAATAAATATTATGCTTTTAATTATTAATGTTATTTATTTTATATGAAAATTCTGCTTGATTGATCTTATTTATCCATAGATAATATTGTTGTTTTTCTCCTTTTAATATATATTCCCCACCTTTTATATCAGATTTGAACAAGTTTGACTCCGTATTCGGCACTAATACAATCGGACTTTTATTAACAAAAACGGGATTATTACTTTTTTTATAAAATAATTTATATTCATCATCTTCAAATGTCGGTATCAAAATAGCATAATTACGGTGGTGGATAATTTGCTTTTTAATGCGCGCCAGAAAAGATAGCCAATTCCAAGAAGTAGGATACATCCAACAGCAATCACCAAAAATAATCGTCTTCTATGTTTTTTCTTGAGCCCTTTAAGCTGCTGCTGCGCTTTAGCCGGCAGTTTTGTTCGCTCTCCTGTCACCAATAAGCGATGAGAATTAATCATGTAAGGGGTACAAGTAAGCAGTGTGACCCTATCCTTCTCTTTCTCAATCCGGAGCTGCTCCGTTTCTTCTGGCTTGACCACTTGGATATTCATTACTTTATAGGCGAAGGTATTGCCGCCGATCTCAATATAGAACAGATCTCTTTTTTTCAGTTCCGGCAGATCGGAGAAAAATTTAGCCTTCGATAAGCCGCGGTGAGCAGAAATCACCGCATGCGTATTTTTCCCGCCGATAGGATAGGAAGTTCCTTCCAATAAAGAAGCTCCTCGTTCAAGAAAAAATTCGCTGGTTCGATCAAAAATAGGCAAACTCACATCAATCTTAGGAATCGAGATCGTGCCGATGGTATGATCAGATAAATAGTCCGGATTCTTAGAGAAATCTCTTTCCTCTTCTTTTTCAGAAAAAGGATCTCCGCCAGCATTGATTCCCTCCAAAGCCAACTTTGCATTTTCCTTCTGCATCTTTTTTTGAGCCGCAGCCAGATTCACTTGATCCTCTCGGTTCGCCTTTTCCTGCGCCTGCTCAATGATTCGCTGATCAAGATAGGACATAACGGTATTTCCAATAAAAGGATATGCAAGAGCTCCCAGCCCAAAAATTAGGACGAACATCATGAAGACGTCTATGATGATTTTTCTTTGCCATTTTTTCATTGCCCGTTCTCCTATCCTTTACTACAAAGACCGAGTATCAAATCACACGTGATTGATATCCCGGCCTTATGATTAATCAGTTGTTCGTTTTATTCTTCAACTGTTTCTTTATTGCGTAAGAAGTATGCACCAACTGCAACTACTGCTACAGCACCGATCGCAATAATTGCGTAGATGCCATTTCCGCCGGTACCTGGTAAAGTCCCTTTACGTTTGTTCTCTACTTCTGTTTCATCACCAACGACGATCGTTGATGTATAGGTGCCATAATCAACAGTGAAAGGAATATCTGCCGTCAGAGCTACGTAATCATTACTTGGTGCTTGCGTTTCTTCCAACCAATATTGAACCAACTCCTTACCCACAGTCGCCGGGTGCGTTGGATCACCGACTGATGAGCTTCCAGGAACGGTCTCTAATGGTAATGCAACGCCAGTCGCGTCGTGACT
Source organism: Enterococcus raffinosus (assembly GCF_001886185.1). Classification (GTDB taxonomy): domain Bacteria; phylum Bacillota; class Bacilli; order Lactobacillales; family Enterococcaceae; genus Enterococcus_A; species Enterococcus_A raffinosus. Next base: position 19,228 of record NZ_JXLA01000024.1, read on the forward strand.
TACAGTTCCTTCAAGGCCTGTGACAGTGAATAATCCTCCACCTGCTGAGGTTAGTTCTAAAGCATCACCTTTTGTGGTTGACCAGCGTGATGGGCTTGACGTTGTTGCTTTAGCGATCATGTACTCAGTCACGCCATTGTTTTTACGTTTCACAATGAATTTTGCGCCATCTAACGACGTACCATTGTCTTGATCAACTTTTTCAAAGCGACGACCATAAGTGATGACGTCATCTCCTGACCAAGGCAATGTTTGTAATCCGTTCGATGGGTTATTTTCATACTGCAATGTTGCTTGGTTGTCGATCCATTCATCCGGTGTCGTATTTTCATCTAAATACATGCGATATTTGAAGACTAATTTTTTGCCGGCATACTTGCCAAGCTTTACAACATCTGGTGTTTGATCACTCAAGCTGTTTTTATTATTGAAAAATACATGGAAGATATTGTCATATCCTGTTTTGATTGATGTGCCGCTTGGATCAGCAACAACCGAGAAATCTACATCTGAAATTGCTGTCAAGGAGCCATTCGATTCGACTACGTATAAGCCTTGATTGTCTAAATAATGCAGATTCGGTTGCGATTCATCACGTAAGAAGAATTGAGTATAGCGATAAACGGGGTTCGCTAGATCATTATTAGCTAATCCATCAATCCCTACTGGTACATCAAATGTGATTTTGTATTCAATGGGTTCACCAACTGTAAAATCATCTTTTTCTTCCTTCTCTTTGATCACATCGATGTCATCTGTTTGAACATTTTTTGGATATAAGAAAAGTTCCGTAAGCTTGTCGTTCGTTGGCGTGCCATCTGCGTTCATTTTGTATACGGGAAAAATCACTACCATGTTGTCTGCTGCACCGCTCGCTGAAATATTACTTGGACGAGAAGTTTCTACAAATAGATAGACCGCATCTTTTTCTACAGAATTAACTGTCACTTTATCCGGTAATGTAAACTTCGCATGCCCCGTTGCATCTGTCGTCTTTTCAGAACCAACTGCAGTCAAACCAGAAGCCCCCGCTGTCGCGATCGCATCTCGTAATTGATTTACTGACCAAGTTGGATTCGCAGCAGCCAATGTATAGAATTTTTCCGTTGCGTCATAAACGGTGAAACCGACATCTTTTAATGGGTGCCCTCCATTGTTAGTATGCCAATCTTCATCTTTTTCACCAGTATTCTGGATATCTGCTGGTTTGGAATCGTATGCCCCTTTATAAATATTCACGTCTACATCCGTTGGTGCTGCTTCCGCTACAAGACCATTGCCTAAGCCAGCAAAACTGCTTAGCATAAAGATCAGAATACCCAATAATCCCCAAATTCTTTTTTTAAATTTCATGCCTCATACTCCTTTTTTATTTTAATGTATTTATTTTTCCTCAGAAAAATAAGTCTGATTTTCAAGCCGTATACCATCTCTCTATACTCTGACACCTACTTACTCATCGAAACTTTGACCCTTGATTTATTCACCAAAATGACTGCTAAAAGTTCGACTGGCATCCTTTTTCATTTTAATGTATTTATTTTTTCTTCCTTAATCGCTAATCTCGTACTCTTTTCTTAACAATGACGATTATGAATAGACAGAGAAGACCAAGTACAAATAGATAAATCGATGGCGTCATTCCCGTCTGGGGCAATCGTCTGCTGGGTAAGCGATAGTAAATCTCACTCGACCCTGTTGAAGGCAACTCTTTGTTTCCCCTTTTTTTGTTAACGATTCGCAACGGTTCTTTGGTGTCACTGCTAGCCTCATTAATCTCAAAGTCAATAAAGTAATTTTCTGGTAAAAAGTAACCATCTGGCGCTTTGACTTCTAAGAGAGAGTAACTACCATAGATCATTCCATCCAATTCAAAAATCCCCTGTTCATTGGAAGTTAGGACCAATAGTTCTTCTGGGTGTTCGTTGCCATACTCAGCTGAGACCCACTTTTTTTGCTTCGTCAAATACTGCATGTCTTTGTTTAAAACAACGAAGTTCGCCTCTTTCAACACATCGCCAGATTTTTCGTCAATTTTTTGAAACCGTTTCATACCAGCGACTCGTTGGTTGTAAACGATCGGTAGTTTGTCTTTCTGCGATAGCGCGCCGACCTCAGTTCCATTAATCAAAATCAGTTGCCGCTGATCTTGAGGAATTTCCACCGAAATATGACGCGCTTGCTCAGATATCTCATATCCTTCAACCGTCGCGACCTCCTCAAACAAATAGCTGCCGCTTTTCAAACCTAGATTCGTTCTAACGATCCCTTCTTGATCGGAAATCATTTTCTTTACACGCTCATCTTTCAACGGTGACTCTTTAATTTCCTTTTCAGAAAGCCAATCGCTGACAGAGCCTGCCGTTGCTCTTAAATAGAATTTTTCTCCCTGTTCATTCTTCGAGAGAATAAAACTGGCTCCAGCTAACGGTTTGGTAGAACCGTCATTTTCTTTCGACATTTTGATAAAATACGGTTCACGAACATACGCTTTATTTTTTGTGTAAACATGTGTGGCGGTTGCACCAAACAAACGACTATCTAAAACCAGATAATTGGACAAGCCAACCGGATCGACTGGCAAACTATTTCCGCTGTCTAACTCAACAATAAGGTAGACCTGCTGTCGATCAGTCGGCAGTGTAATAGAAAGTAACCCATCTTCAGTCACACTGCTTCCTGTATTGTCGGTGAAGCTTCCTTTAGCAGTCGTCTTGGTTTGAACAAAATGAATTTTCGGGTAGCGCGCTTGGATAGCTTCTTCCTCCACATGACCAGGTGTTGCCAATATTTCCAGCTCACTGCGTAATACATTGGCCTCATCCGCGATAAAATCTTTTGCCTGATCAAATGACAGCTGCTTATCGACCATTACATAATCGCGAAGGTAATCTCCAATCTCGTAAATTGCAAAAGTTGAACCATTCACTCCGTATGAATCTTTTAACAGTTCTGTATCACCTAGTGCGCCGCCCTGATTAATTTGGCTAGGTACTTCTTGATTTACAAATAGACGTTTATGGAGATGAATTTGAGCTTCTGCCGCGTCAGCCGGTTGAACCAACACAATTCCCGCTAAACAAATCAAGAGCAGAGAAAGAAGAGATTTCATTTTCATCGTCCAACACCTGCCTTTTTTCGCTTGAACTGCTGATTGGCAAAATATCCGCTCACGATCAGAAGTGCGATGGGGGCTAACCTGGTAAACCATGTATAACCATTACCTCCAGTTTCTGGTAACGTGCCTTTCGGATGATTTTCAACCGTTACTATATTGGCAGTTGCTAACTGACCGCCAATAATCGTAAATTGAACTGGTGAAGATAGTTGTACATAGCCAGTCGGTGCTTGGGTTTCTACAAAATAATAGGTTTCTTCAGGTAAGCCGGTAATCACTAATTGTCCAGTTGGTGTCACCACATTCTCTGGTTGAAAATTCCAAGTAGCGCCTGTTTTCACTGCTTTGTACGTACCTTTTACAGCCGTACCATCACCGACCTCTAATTCTTCTGATGCAAACCAAGTTGTCCCAGCACTATTAGTGGCTACTTTAAACTTCGCACCTTTCAAATTTTTGTCATTGGTAGCGTCCTTCTTCTCCAGTGTCACGCCGCCTTCTGCCCGTTCGTTCGTGACTTCAAAGGTGATCGTTACACCCTCGTCAGTAATCTCGCTGACAGCTGTTTTACCATCTCCGACAATTTTATGACCATCAGGCGCTTTGGTTTCCAGCAGATAGTATTTTCCTAAAGGTAATCCGGTAATAGTGATTTCTCCTTTAGTCCCTGTACTTTCGATAAACTCGTATTTATCACTGGTCGTATTGTACTTATACTCATAATCTTTACCAGTAACAAATTTCGCACCCATTTTCGTTTCCGAATTATCTGGATTGACTAGATACAGTTCAAATTCAGCACCATTTAATTTTTCGTTATCGGAATTTTTTTTCGTCAGCTTTAGCTTTCCGACCTTTTTACGGTTTTCTCTCGTTACACTGACTGTCTCTCCATCAGTGGTAATCTTTGCTGCGTTAGACTTACCGTCGTCATCGTAGGTATAGCCATCAGGCGCCGCTTCTTCTTGGAAATAATACTCATCGATCGGTAGTCCTGAGACCGTGATCTCGCCGTTTTTGGCAGTCGAACCAATGTCTTCAACCAACTCATATTTTTTCCCTGTATCGTTGTACTGATAGAGATAATTTTTACCTGATTCCAATAAAACTTGGGGAGTAACCAATTCGTCGCCGTTCTTCTTGCGAAGCGTGAACTTGGCGCCGTTTAGTTTTTCATCTGTGTCTGCATCCTTTTTAACTAAAGTAATTTTTCCTTTGGCCAACTCGTTATAGGCACTGACAGCGACACCTTCTGCCGCATTTTTATCGATCGTAAAATAATACTTCCCAGATTCATTCTTTCCATCTGGTGGAATAATCTCTAGTTTATCTGTGTACCGCGGATCAGGATTACTCACTTCAACCAAGCAATAATTTCCGTCGGTCAAATTTTCATAAAGTAGAACTCCGTTGCTATCTGTTTTCTTTTTTCCGCCTGAAATTGTGACATAGGTATTCGAACCAGCAGGGGTTTCCTTTTTCAATTCAAATTCGACATCTTTTAGAATTACTTGCGTATCCTTATCCATCTTCTTCAATCGGAAAGTCGTCGGCGGTACACGGGTTGCACCACCACCCCAGTTACTGACAGTGACTTTACTTACATCACTTTCTTCACCAGAAGTATTTGTTTCCCAATAGACCATCGCCTTATTTTCGATGATCGAACCTTCGCCTAAAGTGGTTGAGCAGGTAATTCGAACCACTAAACCGAATGGATAATTATCATAGGTTTGTCCACTATCAACACTAAAATAGTTTTCGTATGCCTCTTTCGTTTTATCTCCCCGTAAAGCCGTCATTTTCCCATCATTTACTGCTGTATCTATCAAATCCCAAATACGTTCTTTCGTACTTCTAGCTGCATTGCCAAAGAGCAGCAGCCCATTACTTTTGTCATTCGTTAGATTGGGCAAATCTTTGAAATTCATCACCAGCTTATTATCCGAAGTTACTCCATAACAAGGATAATTATGACTTTCAATCCGAGTCTCAAAATCTGCATCTGATTCAGAAATATTTTGCGTAAGACTTTCTAACGGCAAGCTCGTATTGGTATTTGTTGTACTTAGCATTTGAAAAGATCCTAGATTATCTGAAGTCATATTTCCATCTTCATCCGCCGCATAAATGTTCATGTATGCAGAATACTCGATCAAAGTTAAAGAAGGATCTAATTGGTCTTTTAAGACAACTTTTTTGTATAAGCTTGGACCATCATCTTCAAACGCTTTTTTATAATTGTCCATCATGATTGGGATATTCCAATAAACTCTATTACTATTGTTGGTTGCCCCACCATTTTTAGTAATGGGCTTTTGATCCCCAATCGGTTTTCCCGGATACGATTCAGCTGGCTTGGGATCGATTTCGATTGGGTAGCTGCCAGTTTCCGTATTTCCTGTCGAACCGCTGCTGCTTTCTTGACTAGCTGTCCCATAAGCTGTCGCATAACAATCCTGCAGCCCATTCCAATTCGTCTCTACCGCATCATTGAAGGTAATTTTTAAAAACTTTTTCCCGGAAATTGTTTCCAGCGTCATATCTCCAATCTTATCGCCAGAACTTTCGTAAAATGGCACTGAATTGCTTACACTAGAAAAATTGAAGTACTCTTCCGGTAACGCAATATAGATAAAGTCCCCATCTTTTAAGTTCGCCGAAGAGGGTACAGTAAAGGTATAGTCAAAGTACACACCGTCACCGACTTTTATTGTTGGTTGAGGGTCCTGTTTAACGCCCTCCTTTACAATATAAATGGGTGGATTGCTACCATTCTTGATATAAATGTTGTTCAACTTCATATCGTTAATTTCACTTGTTTTGTCTGTCGCTGCAAAGGGGGTTATTCCACCGCCAAATGGGGTTAACTTCTGACTCTTATCAGCGGTCTTCTTTTTCACAGCACTTTTCTCACTTGTTGTTTCTTTGGTAGCTATTTCCTGCTTTAAATCCAGCTGAAATTCATGTGTATTAAAAAAATTCAATGTTACCTGTGACAAGGAACGTACTTGATCAGACAGCTGAAATTCAAATTTTACTCCTTCAATCGAAGCAGGCTGGTCATTGTCGTTTACTACTGTCAATTGATTGTTTTCAATCGTTAGAGTAACATCCTCTTCGTGATAAATCTCTTTATCCTTTGTTGTGACTTCTGCTGGGAGCAACCATGTGCTTTTTTCTTTTTCGCCCACACTTAGATCAAATTTTGAAATAATCAAAGCATCAGGTTTGATTTCTTTAGAAAGTATATTTCCTTGGCTGTCTGTAAGCTGGAGATTCGTTACACGACTGGTCTCCACAGTCTGCAGATTTTCAGCGATCGTCTGGATTGGAAAACTGGACAGGACCATCAGAAAAATTGAAAGAATCGGCCACCACCGCTTTTTGATTTTACTCATAATGCCCTCCTTTCATTTATGACTTTTCTCTTCCCTTCTATTGGCAATCCCCCCCACTCTCTTTCCTATATCATTTCTTTTAAAGCTAAAGCCAATAAAAATTTTTAATTATTCATTTATCAAAATACTCAACTTTCAGCTCTCAAAAATAAATACAGAAAATCATTTTAAAATCATTTTTATTATATTTCTACTATTTTCATGTGACAATATTTTTGGAACAAGATGCATTACAAACGAATAAGAGGTTAAAATTAAGACATATAATCCTTCTTTTCTATTTAAAATTAAGTCTATAATCTTAAAATATTTATTATCATTACAAAAACGCTTTTATGTGCATTAATTTTCAATTACTTAATTAATACTCAACCATTTTGTTCTTCCACTTACAAAGATAATAAAATCATGCCGTTGAAAATAAATTATTAACGCACAAAAAAAGACGTATCTAATGTAATCAGATACGTCCCGTAATTAAAGAGGCAGCCACTCTCCGTTTGTTCGATAACTCTCAGCGTATGCTTCCGCCTGTGATACAATTTCCTGATCATATTGGCAATAAGCCAATAATTTGATCGCATTACTACCTGTTGTTACACCTTTCCGCAAAGTATAATCAAAGAATATTTCGTCATTAGTAACGACCTCGCGAAAGTGATAATTCTCATAGCGTTCTCCTAAAATTCGACTTAACTCCACATCATGTGTGGCTAAACAAAGAAAGCAATCCAAATCAGCAAATTTTTTCAAAATGATCGAAGCGGCAGCGATTCGTTCTATTACATTGGTTCCTTTGAACATTTCGTCCATAAAAATCATCACGTAGGAAGAGGATTCCGCAATGTGCAATAAACGTTTCAACGATTTTATCTCCGCCATATAAAAGCTGTCACCAGTAATAATATCATCCTTAAGATTCATCGAACTATAGACTTGGCAAGGTTTAAAGCGATAGCTTTTCGCTAAACAGGTGTTAAACAGCTGGCCTAGAATCGCGTTCACTGTCAACGTTCGCGCAAAAGTAGATTTCCCACTCGCATTTGAGCCCGTAATCAATAATTTATTGCCCATATTATGTGTGTTAGGAACAGGCTCTGCTAACAGCGGATGAATGATTTCTTCAAATACTATTTCATTTTCTTCACTAAAATCCGGCTTACAGTAATAAGCTAAACTTTCACGATAAGAAGCAATTGAGATGCAGAGTTCGACATAGCCGATTGTTTCATATAGCTCCAGCGCTTCATTGCGATGTTTCTGAAATAACTTTACCATCGCATAATACGCATAGCCATAGATTGAAAAATAGGAAGTAATGATCATCATCAAACTGTTTGCTGAACTAGAAATTTGAATAATGTAATCCGCTAATGCCGTAATATTTTTAAATACGCCAAGATGTTTACGCATTTGCTCTGTTTCCTTCTGAAAAGCAGGAAGCTCTAATGCCACCATTAGTTTTGCCGCACGAACCATTCGGGAAAACATGCCTAAAGCCTCGAAGGCATGATAAATTTTGCGCAATACAAAGGAAAATAAAATGAGTCCCAAACAAAAACCGAGACAGACCGCCAAGATGCCATAATCAATATCAACGACCATCCATATCAAGCTGCCAACATTTATCGCTGTTACCAAAACAATTAGCGGCATCGCTATTTGCGGAAATTTGCTTGGATCTATCAGCAGATCAATAAGCTGATTATTTGTTTTCCGACCAATTCGATAAAAAGCAAATTGCAATTGCTCACGTTTTTCACTGTTCTCTCTTATACATTCCACAGCCTGTTCAAAATGACTCAGGTCCGGGTTCTTCTGTCTTCTAAAAAAGTAATAGCTGTATTCATCGCCGATACTAGATTGCGTATTTTTCATCCGCTTAAAAAGTTCATCTATATTCAAATCTGTCCAAGTAATATCATCAATCATCGGTCCACGATTTTTCATGTGATGATAATACTTTTTCATACTAGTATAATCGCGTTCATCTAGTTTCCATTCAGTCTTTTTCCCATACTCCTCTTTGATTTGAGCTTTAATTTTTTGATTCCGGCGATAAGTAAAATAAACAGAAATTAGAAAAAAAAGACCCACAATACCAAACACAATTCCATATATTCCGATAACTCCCACTGACGTACCCCCACCTTCTTTTTTGTTTATTTTACCATTTAAAAAAAGCGGTACTATTTTTTATAGATACTTAAAGTAAAAACTCATCATATATGCCAAGAAGACCAGCCATCAATCGACTGGTCTTCATTTATATAGGCATCGCCACTGGTTTGAACCCCTCCAAGCCAATAATGACAAAAGAGGTTCCTTTTTCAATTAAATGTTCTTTACTTTTCATGCGTATTTTCTTTCCGCTCACTATTCCTTGACCTTTATAGGAAATATTCGTTACAGCAACGCCAATCTCCCAAAGCAGCTTTTGTTCCTTTCGATCTCTTAAGGCAGCAATCGAGTATCTTTCAATATTAAATAGTAAACCAACCACAATAATCCAAAAAAGTTTTAGTTGAATAGAACCTGTCACTGGTACAATCGATAGCGCGAGGATCAATCCGCTATTCGTGAGCCCTCCGCCATCCCAATTATTGGCCCATGCATAAAACAACGAAGCATCTGTATATTTTTCAAGAAAACAGACAAAGAATCCAGCAAATGCCAGAATGCCGGCAATGCTATAAAGAATAAAATTCGGCGCAGCAGTCGTTAGTAGGCTCCCACCCCACAAGCAAGGAATCACATTCAAAACTATCGCCCAAACGAGATAATAAATTGTTATCCCCCACTCAATTCCTCGCCGATGAACTTGATCCAATTTTTCACCAGCACTGATTGGATCACCAAGCTGCTTCAGCACTTCTTTTGTAGCGGCTTCTTCACTCATTCCTCTATTGATCAGTGCCTCTTTGTGATCCTCGATATGCTCCTTGTATTCTCGCATTATTTCACTTCGTGCGCTTGTTACCTTGATACATTTTGAGAGCTTTTTCAAATACTCTTTAGTGTCCATATTCCACACCACCTAAAATATCTGAAACAGTCGCAGAATAGGTCTCCCACTCTTTGATTTTGGCTTTTAAATAAATTTCCCCAGTTTTGGTCAATTGATAGTATTTTCTTTTTTTGCCATTCACTTCATTTTCATAACAATTAAGGTAGTTAGTTTTGACTAATTGATGCAGGAGTGGATACAAGGTGCCAGTTTTCAATTCAAAAACATTTTGAGAGCGTTGCGACAGCAGCTCGATCATTTCATACCCGTACATATCTCGTTCAGAAAGCAAGCTTAATATCAGCATCGTGGTACTCCCAGAGACTAATCCTTTGTCGATCATTTTTTCCACCTCCACATGTAGATTATCTACTTAAATTATATGTCGATAATCTACATATGTCAAATTCATTTTTTTCTTTTGACTTTTATAAATCTAAAGGCTTGTGATCATAAAAATCAATGATAAAATAAGGGAATCATAAGAAACAAGGAGAACTATATTAATGACTAATGCACTTGAAATAAACGAGTTGAAAAAAGTCTATGCTACTGGTGTGGAGGCCTTGAAGGGGATTAATTTGACGGTTGAGGAAGGTGATTTTTACGCGTTACTAGGACCAAACGGTGCGGGGAAATCGACAACTATCGGAATTATCACCTCGCTCGTCAACAAAACATCGGGCAATGTCAAAGTCTTCGGCTATGACTTAGACAGAGAATTAGTAATGGCCAAACAACAAATTGGCTTAGTACCGCAAGAATTTAACTTCAATCCTTTTGAGACTGTCCAGCAGATTGTTGTCAATCAAGCGGGCTATTATGGCGTTCCACGAAAGGAAGCTTTAGCTCGCAGCGAAAAATACTTGAAGCAGTCGGATTTATGGGAAAAACGGAATGTTCGTGCGCGAATGTTATCTGGAGGAATGAAGCGTCGTTTAATGATCGCTCGTGCGCTAATGCATGAACCCAAATTATTGATCTTAGATGAACCGACCGCTGGTGTTGATATCGAGTTGCGCCGTGAAATGTGGACTTTCCTACGGGAGCTTAACGCAAGTGGAACAACGATCATTTTGACAACTCATTATTTAGAAGAAGCCGAGATGCTCTGTCGAAACATCGGTATTATTCAAGCAGGTGAGCTGATTGAAAATACCAGTATGAAATCTTTATTGGCAAAACTGCAATTCGAGACATTCATTTTTGACTTAGCGCCTTATGAGATTGAACCTATGATCAACGGCTTCAAGCATACGTTTGTCGATGAACAAACCTTAGAAGTAGAGGTCGTGCGCGATCAAGGAATCAACGAGCTCTTTGACCAACTGACGAAACAAGGAATCAAGGTACTTTCTATGCGGAATAAATCAAACCGTTTAGAAGAACTATTCCTAAAAATCACGGAGGAAAATCATGTCTAATCTATACTTCACTGCCCTTAAAAGTCTGGCAGTCAAAGAAACCAATCGCTATTTAAGAATCTGGGTACAAACGTTAGTCCCCCCAGTCATTACTACATCTTTGTATTTTGTTATTTTCGGTAACTTAATCGGCGGACGTATCGGGGATATGGCTGGCTTTTCTTACATGGAGTTTATCGTCCCAGGCTTGATCATGATGTCTGCGATTACCAGCTCCTATGCCAACGTCTCCTCTTCTTTCTTCTCACAAAAGTTTCAGAAGAATATTGAAGAGCTGCTAGTGGCACCTGTGCCGACTCATATTATTATTTGGGGCTTCGTGACAGGCGGCGTTGGCCGCAGTGTCTTAGTTGGCTCCCTAGTAACGATTATCTCGCTCTTTTTCGTTCCACTTCATGTGTACTCATGGGCCATCGTTGTCATTACCTTATTGATGACGGCCATTTTGTTTTCATTGGCGGGACTATTGAACGGCATCTTCGCTCAATCCTTTGACGATGTTTCCATCGTTCCGACCTTTGTTTTACAGCCGTTAACTTATCTTGGTGGTGTTTTCTATGCGATTTCGATGTTGCCGCCCTTTTGGCAAGCTGTTTCTAAGATCAATCCAATCGTCTACATGATCTCCGGGTTCCGTTACGGCTTCCTTGGTGTGATGGACGTATCTATCGTTGTATCCATGTCGATCCTAGTGTTATTCATTGTCGTTCTTTACAGTGTTTGCTGGCATCTAATTGACCGCGGACGTGGATTAAGAAGCTAAACAAAAAGCTGAGTTTGAGCAAATAAACGCTCGAACTCAGCTTTTTGTTTAATAATAAACTTCATCCAAGAAAAGCCCTTGCGCTGGCGCGGTCTCTCCTGCATCCTTGCGCACTTTATTCTCCAAAACCTCATCAATGACATCGAGCGACAGTTTGCCTGAGCCAATCTCTAAAATGGTTCCCATTAAAATACGCACCATTTTATGCAGGAAACCGTCACCGATAAAGGTAAAATGCAACATACTTCCTTCACGTTCAATCGAAATACGTTCAATCGTTCGTGTAGTTGATTTTTTTGTTTTTTTCAACGCAGAAAAGCCAATAAAGTCATGTTTGCCTAATAATTTCTCACAGGCCGCATTCATTTTATCCATGTCTAATTTATCAGGAACATAAAAGCTGTGGTACCGCTCGAAAGCTGTTGGAATTGGATTATTCCACACATAATAGCTGTACTGCTTTCCTTTTACATTATATCGGGCATGGAAACGTTCAGGCATTTCTTCAACTTTTTTTACAACGATGTCCCCTGGCAAATAGCGATTAAAGAATGACAGCATTTCACCGCGGGCCATTTCTGAATTTGTTTTAAAATTCGCGACCTGACCTCTGGCATGAGTGCCCGCATCCGTTCGACCAGATCCAATGATCTCGATTTTTTCACCTGTCATTTGCGCGATAACACTTTCGATCTTTCCCTGAATCGTTTTTTCAGAATCTCCTAAACGCTGCCAGCCAAGGTATCGTTTGCCATCATATTCAATGGTTAATTTAATATTTCGCATCCACATTTCCTCCTCGTTCACTTCACACTGAACCAATGTACCACAGAAGACTGAGAGGGACTAGTGGTGAGGTCAAAAGAAGACCAGAGGACTTTTAAAAAGTGCTCTGGCTTACCCTGAAATTAAGCATGGATCATGTTCTTGTTGTATTCTTTTTTTATACGACTTAAAGCTTCCATTAATAAGTTTCTTGGCATTCCAATACTCAGACGAACAAATCCTTCACCATCTTGAACAAAGTAACTGCCTACCACCATCGTTAATTTTGCACGTTGAAAGAAACCCTGCATCTCTGATTCATCCTTGAACCAATTATGAACATCAATCCACGCTAGAAAAGATGATTCGGCTGGCATAACTTTAGCTTCTGGTATATCTGCAAAAAAATCATAAATGATTTCCATATTTTCTTCTACATAATCAATCATTTCATCCAGCCAATCTTCACTTTCATTATAAGCGGCCACAATTGCTGGCACAGCAAATACGTGAGGAGAGGTAATTGAATTTTTTTGCAATTGAAGCAGCAGTGTTTCTCTAATATCCGGATTTGGAACCACCACATATGAGGTTTTTAATCCCCCTAAATTAAACCCCTTATTAGGCGAAAGACACAAGACACTATGTTGAGAAATTTTTGGATGTGCATTCCAAATCGAAGTAAATGTTTGATTCTTATAAACAATATCACGATGTATTTCATCACAAACTAGAAGGACCTCATGACGAATACATAATTCTGCTAATTGGAAAAGTTCTTCCTTTGTCCAAATACGACCAGAAGGATTCTGTGGACTGCAAAAAATATATAACTTAATATTATTTTCTTTCATCTGTTTTTCTATATCGTCAAAATCAAGATAATAGCGATTTTCACGATTAATCAGTGAGCTGCAAAAGAGCTTTCTTTCATTATGCTCTATCGCTTCAGCAAAAGGATCATACGCAGGGGTGTTAATCAGAACACCTTCTCCTATTTTCGTATAGGCCTGTACAATATAATGCAATGTAGATACTGTTCCGAAGGTTAGCTTAATCCATTCTTTTTCAATATGTGTATTATATCGCCGTTTGTTCCAATTGATCACTGCTTCGTAAAACTCATCTGGAATATAAGTATAACTGTAATCTCCAATACTTGCGCGTTTCATTACTGCTTTTTGAATGGCCGGGGCAACTTCAAAATCGATGTCCGCTAAGTCCATTGGAATTGCCTCTTCATTTAATCCAAATTTTTCTTTTAGTACCTGATTGCTCCATTTCCGTGCATTTCCTTGCTTGCGGTCAATGACATTCTCCAAATTGTACATGTTACACACCTACATTCACTAAATCTTTAGTCGTTTGATTTAAGACAACGGCAACACCATTTTGTATTGCAATATCATCTTCGATTCGTACACCACCTACATCGGGTAGATAAATTCCTGGTTCAACACTCATCGCCATATTTTCTTTTAAAATCATTTGGCTATTTTTATTCAAAATCGGTATATCACCACCCATACCAATGCCATGGCCTAACCCGTGGCTAAAATATTTGCCATAACCTGACTCATCGATAATTTTTCGTGCAACTTCATCTACTTCTTGACCTGTTACGCCTTCGCGAATAAAATCAATAGCTGTTTGTTGAGCCTCTTTCACCACTTGATAGATCGTATACAATTCTTGAGGTGCCTCGCCTATTGTCACCGTTCGAGTCATATCTGACTGATACTCTTCCAGCACAATTCCAAAATCAATTGTGACAAAATCTCCTTGTTCTAATAAACGTCGCGTTGGTCTTCCATGAGGAAGTGCACTTCGCGGTCCACTTGCGACAATCGGATCAAAGGCCATAGCTGAAGCTCCTTTTTTCAAAGAAAGGTAATGAATCAATGCCCCTAATTCATTCTCACTCATACCAACCCTAATACTTGGAAGTAGTTCCGCAAAAATTTCATCCGTCATTGTACATGCATTTTTGATCAATTGAATTTCTTCTGCTGATTTGATTGCACGTAATTGTTGAATTTGACTTGACCAAATGGTTACATTGAATGTCTCAGATAAACAACTATATTCTTTTATTGACAAACCGTCTGATTCAATCGCCAGATTTTTGATTTTTTGCTGGTGCAGCCATTCGATAATCTTGGGCAAATAACTTCCCTGTGGCACTTCAAAATTTTCAAACCCACCCGTTAAATCTTTTATTTCTTGTCGGTAGCGCCCATCAAAAAATTGTACCTGAGAAGAAGGTGTCACAACTAAATAGATACCACTGCCTCCTAAGGAACCAAAGTATTTTTTGTTCCCACGATTTTTGATAATGATGGCCTCTTTATCTGATTTTTTTAGAAGTTTTTGTAATTTCTCAATTCTCATCTGCTACTCTCCATTACTAGAAGTCCAAATCTAAGCCGTCTAAAATATCTGTATCACCTTGATCAAAAATATTCTTCTGTTCTTTTTTCTTCGCTTCATCTCTCAATTCATTTCGTTCCATAACCTTAAAGAATGGCACATAAATTGCGACCGCTAAGACTAACTGCAACGCGTTAACTAAAATTGTTCGCCAATCTCCGTTCGTCAAAAATCCTTCAAGAAAGACCCCCACATACGGTGGATCAAAAATTGGTTTATTCAATAATCCCCAATGCATAAAGAACATCGGCAAGGTTCCAATGAGCGCCCCACCAAATACATGTGGAATAAACATTAACGGATTCAAAATAATAG
Source organism: Enterococcus raffinosus (assembly GCF_001886185.1). Taxonomy (GTDB): domain Bacteria; phylum Bacillota; class Bacilli; order Lactobacillales; family Enterococcaceae; genus Enterococcus_A; species Enterococcus_A raffinosus. The sequence continues at coordinate 34,451 of NZ_JXLA01000024.1, forward strand.
GTGCACCAAACAAGATCGGCTCATTGATTCCAAATAAAGCCGGAAACAGTGAGACTTTTCCAATTTTTCGATACCGTTTTGATTTAGAAACCATGCAAGCAACGATGCAGCCGATTGAAATCCCACAGCCAGTAAAGCCGAAGAAAGCACTTGATGTCCCAGCTGTATAAAAATGAGGAATTGGTTCCCCAGCTTGAAAAGCCGAAATGTTTTCTGCTATAAATGCAACCATAATTGGGCGTGTGATGGGACTAAACACAGATGAATGAATCCCAAAGAAAAAGATCAGACAAATGCAGAAATTCAATGCTAAAACTGACCAAGGATTATCCATTGATCCAACCAGTGGCGATAAGAAACGAGTCAAAATGGTTGGAGGCAATTCGCCAGCAGTTTGCATTAATGCGAAACGACCAATAATGAAGGTTCCCCCTACAATCAAGGTTACAGGAATCAGTTCAAATGACTTGGATACAAAATCTGGCACCCCTTCAGGCATTCGAATGGTTAAGTTTCTTTTTTTGCAGAAATTATATAATTCCACTGTTATTAACGCAACGAACATCGAAGTGAACAGACCTTTAGCACCAAAATTAGCAATGTCTAGCAGACCATTTTCATCAAACATCGCTGTCATGAACAAAAAACCAAAAAGCGATAACGTTACTGCTCCCGGAATATATAATTTGTAGTGGTTCCCTAAATTATAAGAAATCGCCGCACAAGCATAGAGGCCGATCAAGCCAGTTGATAAAGTCACAGGCAAATTGAATAATTCTGCATTATTCAAAATGAACTGACTAAATCCATTGGATTCACCCAGCATATTCGGTAATGCAGGTAAGATAGCAAAGAAACTTCCTAAAATAGTAAATGGTGTCATTGCAACCATCCCAGCTTTGATTGCACTTAAATGCCTTTGATTATCAACCTTATGTGCCAATGGGACAAAGAATCGATTCATAAAAGCTTCAAATTTTGCGAACATAGTATTCCTCCTAGTTCCTAGTAATGATTCTGTTTCATGATAAAAACTATATTGTCATTTCCTTTACACTTTCTAATCTCAGAATAGCGAAGCAGATATTTTTTAGCTTAGATGGCTTGTTTCGCTAACTGGTGCTTTTTATGTGTAACCAAGGCAAGTTTCATTACAGTTGCTCCATCCATCTGTCCATAAACATCTTTATCAATCACAGCATAAGGAATATCTCTCGGCTCTAAAATGGATTTGATGAAATCTATCTTATGAGTGATTTGTGGTCCAACTAGAACAATATCCCAACCATCAATTTGACTTTCAATCGAGTCTGCGGGAATTGCCGTAAAATCAAAATCCGCATCATTCAATTTTGCACTTTGTTGAACCACCTTGCGCATATTCTGCATCAACATATTCGTAGAAAATCCTCCAGCACAGCATAATAAAATTTTCATAATATCTATCTCCTTAAAAATATGTTTTTATTGTAATACCGAAATCAACGTTTCTATTAAGTCTCGAGCTAATTGACTTGTCATATAATGATCTTGAGCATGAACCATTAATAATCCGACATTTGACGATTCCACTTCATCACTTAATTCTCGACTAATCAAATCTGTTTGAATGTTATGAGCTTCTAAATCCAAATTTCGCGACTCTTCAATCAGTCCTTTTGCCAAATCAAACTCCTTGGTTTTTACGCATTCCAGTGCCTCAAAAGCTTTCGCTTTACTTTCTCCAGCAATCGAGATCAGTTGTACGATTTCTTGTTCTTCTTTTGTCATGTTTTTTATCCCTTCTAAATGAAATCTACCATTCGGTGATATGTTTCTTCTGTAAAATTTTTAATTAACTCTTCATATAGTTCAATCATTTGTTGAATATCCTGTTTATTTACGATTGAATAGGCACAATGTCCATAGCGAACAGGCAAAATCGTCACGACAGTCGGTTTTCCTTCGTTCACTTTGTGTGCTTCCCCACCATCTGTTCCACCTGAATTAAACATATCCAACTGTAATGGAATCGTCCGTTTTTTTGCTATTTCTTTCACATAGCGCACCATTTCCAGATTTGGAGCGAGCGTTCGATCGAAGTGAGTCAAGATCGGCCCTTTTCCAATCTGCCGTTGGTTGGTATGATCCCGAACAAATGCTGTGCTGAATGTCGCCACATCAATAACAAAAACGACGTCCGGATTAATCATCTGAACAGCTGTCTTTGCTCCCCGAATTCCCACTTCTTCACTGCTAGTGTTTGCAAAATGAACAGTCAGCGGTACCTCCTCTTCCGCTAAACGCTTCATCAGCTCTCCCATGACAAAACAAGCTAAACGATCATCGAAGGCTTTACCAGCATAAATATCTTGAACATCAAAGGCTTCAAATTCCGTGGCGAAGCATGCCATATTCCCAATTTCTATACCTAACTCAGCTACTTCTTCAGCTGTTGTCGCTCCAATGTCACAATAAAGATTTTCAGTTTGACCTTCACGATAGTCACCATTAATGACACCACTAATCTTTCTTCCATTAAACGTAGTAATCCGAACCTTTTGTAGATGTTGAGCAAGCGGTTTTACACCACCGACGACCATTAAATGAATCAGCCCCGAGCTGCTAATGCTACGAACCATGAACCCAACTTCATCCATATGTCCGCAGATCATGATACTTTTATGGCTTTTTCCTTTCTTCGTAAAAATCAAACTACCAAGTCCATCTGTCCTTTTTTCATAATGAAGCCCATCTAGCTCGGTTAAAATAGCTTTACGGACTTCCTTTTCGTTGCTCGCTATTCCGTCAGCATTCGTAAGCTCCTTCAAAAAATCAATATTCACTCTAATTCCTTCTTCCTAAAACACGTTTTAATGTATAGTAAAACTCATGATAATTTTTACTCTCAGCTAACATATTTATCGCTGCCGGATGATTCATTAACTTGCTTAATTCTTTCGAAATAATTTGGTGAATGTCTAGTTGTTCAGCTTTTAATGAAACCATAAAAATGATCTTGGCTGTCCGCCCAGCTGAACTTGCTCCTTCTGGCAAGAGACAAACCGCGACTCGGTTTTCTTTTCCAGACATGAGTAGCGGGTGAGGGATTGCAACCCCATTTTGATAGATCGTCGACAAATAATTTTCTCGTTCCAGTAATGAATCCTTATATCCTTTAAATCCAATAGTTTCTTCTACTTGGACTGCAAGATCCATTAAAATATCGGAATAAGATTGGCCTCTTTCAATTCGAAACAAAGATTCCGAAAACAACTCAAAAAAGGAACGCTCTATTGAAAAACTTTCATCGCTTCTCACCAGACTAAGGTTTTCACTTACCTCTAAATAATCTAGCTCACTTTGGATCTCACTCATTAAAATAACTGGACAATCGATTTCAATCGTTAGTTCAATAATTGAAAAAATCAAATCAGGATAATAATCTTTTATTTGTTCTATTTCAAACATGGAAAAAGTTTGAATCTTTGCTCGGGGAAAAATTCGTTTTAACTTCATCTCTACTAGGTAAGCCATTCCTCCTCCCGATGAGCAAACAACCGCAATTCGATAAATGTTTTCAATCAATTTTTGCTGCCATTTATGATAAGGAACGGTCATGTGTGTCGCAAGATAACCAATTTCATCTGAAGCTATTCTCAATTTAAACTTTTCTTCGAGCCATTTTGAGAACATCACAGCGAAATTGAAAATCACAGGATAATCTTTACTAATATCTTCCAAATAAGGGTTACTAAATTTCATTTCTTTACGCGAACGTTCGATCAACGCTGCTACATGTAGATACACTAGATCAATAAATTCCTGATCCGTCGAAAAATGAGTCTTTTGCTGCTGATCCATCTGTTGAAAAAAGTTTGTAATTTCTTCTTTTAATACTTGTTTATTACTTAATATTTCAAGTTTCTTTGTTTTAGCAAGTAAACTAGCCTCAAAGTAATCATGTGCCTCTTTTTGGTTCGGCACTAATAAACCCGTTCCATGGAGAATCTCTGTCAAAAGAGAATTAGATTTGTCAGATTGTTTCTCTTTTTTTTGAGTCAGTAATAATAAAAATAGTTCCTCTTCCAGCCTTCTAAATTCTATATAATCAATTTTCCACTTATTCTTATCAATTAAATGATAAAGATTGTCTTTTAATTTTTTTTGTTTTTCTACCGTAAATGTTGTCTCTAATTTCTCAAGTAACTTTATATTCCCTTTCTGATAATAATCTTGCAGCAATAATAGTCGATTTTTTAATTCACAAATGAGCCGAATCCCATAGTGCGCTTTTCTTTCCAAAATTAAAGGGCTATCTTTAAGGTATCTCTCAAGCTTCGAAAGATCTTTTTTAATTTGGCTGCTACTGACTAGTAATTCGTCACTTAGTTGTTTGACAGTCTGATAATTTTCATCAATTAAAAGGAGACTCAACAGTGAATCTAATCGGTATTTTTGCATCTCAATCGTTGATTCAGTAAATCCAGCTAGATATGATGAAAATTTTTCTTCATCTAAAATAACCAATCGGCATCCTAATTTAGCAGATCGTTCAATCTTGAATCCTTGTTGTAATTCTGATAAACCTTGCAAATCGTTACGGATTGTTCTAGAGGAAACACCAATTTTTTTTGCTAAATGATTGATCTTCAAGTAATCATTTTCTTTTAGTATTGTCAGTATCTGTCCTTCTCTCATCCTCACCTCTCCTTTTTAGCAAGCGCTATCATTTACACGCTTAGTATAGAAAAACCTACTTCATTAGAAAAGTTGAATTTTTTCCACCTAATAGTGCAAAACGTGTCTGGTTACTAAAATCTATAAATGCCTTTTTGCACGTTTAATGATTTGCGCATTTTATGAATTGTATCAATTGACTATTTCTCTCACAATAAAAATGATAATTCAAAGCGCACGTTCTCATTTAAGGACGTATTTAAAATTTCAGTCATTGATCTTTAAATATAAAACCCTCTGCTCATTAAAAAGATGGGCAGAGGGTTAAAGAATCATTTATTAATTAAACCTTAGGAAAACGTGCTAATTTTGCATAGCCTGCTAATTCTTCTTCGATACGTAGGAACTGGTTGTATTTTTCCACCCGTTCACTTCGGGCCATCGATCCGGTTTTGATTTGTCCGGCATTCATTGAAACCGCAAAGTCAGCGATAAATGTATCACCTGTTTCACCTGAACGATGAGAGATCATGGTTGAATACCCATTAGCTCGAGCTAGTTTGATCGTTTCGATTGATTCGGAGACGGTACCGATTTGATTTAGTTTAATCAAAATTGAGTTGGCAATTTTTTTATCAATTCCTTCAGCGAAGATGGCAGGATTCGTTACAAAAATATCATCACCGACTAATTGAATATCTTCTCCCATAGCTTCAGTCATCTTCTTGAAGCCCTCCCAGTCATGTTCGGAGAATCCATCTTCAATGGAGATAATTGCTGGATACTTCTTTACTAAATCTTGATAGTAGGTCAGCAGTTCCTCTGAAGTCATTTCTTCGCCTTCAAAATGGTATTTTTTTGTTTCCTCGTTATAAAATTCACTCGATGCCGGATCTAATGCAATGGCAATTTCTTCACCTGATACATACCCAGCCTCCTTAATAGCACGATATAACATTTCGATTGCTGCTTCTGTACTGCCTAATTTAGGAGCAAAACCGCCTTCATCACCAACAGCAGTTTCGTACCCTTCTTTGGCTAAAATATTTTTTAATGTATGTTAGGTGTTAGCAATTTTTTCAACACCGTCACGGAAGCTTTCACGTTTTACTGGTGTGATCAAGAATTCCTGAACGTCAATTCCTGAGTCCGCGTGAACACCGCCATTGATTACATTGAAAAAGGGCTGTGGCAATTCAAGATCCACTCCGCCAAGATAGCGATACAAAGGAATATCTTGGCTTTTGGCGGCCGCACGAGCAATTGCCATCGAAACGCCAAGAATAGCGTTGGCTCCTAAGCGCCCCTTGTTTGGCGTACCATCTAAGTCAATCATACATTTATCGATGTTCGCTTGATCAAAAGGAGATAAACCCTTCAACGCATCATTAATCTCAGTATTCACATTTTCCACTGCCTTCATGACACCTTTTCCCATTAAGTAATACCGCCGTCACGCAATTCGACTGCTTCACGATCTCCTGTAGATGCACCACTTGGTACTTCCGCACGACCCAACGAGCCATCCGATAAAAGGACATCTGCTTCGATGGTTGGATTTCCGCGGGAATCAAAAATTTCTCTTGCTTTTACTGTTTCAATTACGACTGTCATATTTAGTTCCTCCTTAAAAATGAATACAAAAAAACCTGTTACACGTTAAGTACCTTTAAAACGACTCAAAGCGAATAAGCCAGAGCATTAAAAGTATTTAACCTATAACAGGCGCCATCAGCTGAATAATTCAGCAGTTAGGAGGGGTGCACCATCCCTCTTTCGAAAAAAGAATAGCACTACAAAGTTCATTTAGCAAGTGAAACACTGTTTTTCATTTTCGTAAGTAAAAAGGACAGCCCGCTTTTTTCACAAAGGGGCTGTCCTAAAAATCTATTTCCCTAGTACCAATCGTCTAGTATAAACTGCCTGTCCCGAGTGCATCACAGCATCGTCGATTGCCGAAACGATACGAACTTGGCGGGTTACTGGCGGGTTCCAATTGGTATCGATCACGTCATCAAGACTGCTTTCCTCAACGTTTTTCAAATACTGTTTTGTAAAAGCTACACTAGCAGATAAATAATCTAAAACCAATTGACGATCGGTTACGACTACCTTCGCGGCTTCTTCAGGGGTGTGACGATAATCTTCCGTATCGTCCGGCAAATCTAAAGCAAATTTCTCTGACCAGCCAGCACTTGTCCATAATGCTTCCGTTCCATTTAAATCCGAGATTTGCAGATCTAGTTCTCGCGCGGTATGCCACATAAGCCAAGTAACAGATTTGATTAAAGGGGCCGGCATTTGATTCGCCTCTTCCGTCGTCATCTGCTCAAAGGTATCTTCAAAACGTTCTTGCGCGCGATCCAGCATTTCCATCGCAAATTCTGTGTTCTCCATCATGAAATCCTCCTAGTTCGTGATAATGTACTACTTTTACCATACTACGATGAATTTCAGAGGGCAACTATTCGATGTTCGAGTATAAATAGATCAAATCATTTTCGACTTGTTCGGCTTCACTTATTTCGTCAAAATGAAACAGCAATTTTTGTGTGGGCAAAACAATTTCTAACTCATGCTCTTTGCGTTGAACAGCCATAGAATCCCTGGGATAAAACTTATGGGTGAATTGATCCAAATCAATATCCGGTTGAATCAGCATCACTCCCGCCGAATAGAACACAACCGGCAGATTATCCATTGTTTCCAATAACGTGAAATTCATTAATTCCTCTGCTGACAGCTGCGAATCAATATAGGCCTGTAGGATCAAGAACTGCTGTGCTTGATTGAACACTTGATTGAATTCACTCATTCCTTTACTCCTCAATCAAAATAGCCGGAATGCCGAAGCCTGCTAAAATGCGAGCAGAAGTATAGGTATTTAGGCCTTTTCTGAAGGTAATATACACCTTGCGATCCCTTGGAATCTCATTGATGCGATCACGCAACTCGTTCATTGGAATGTTTTTGGTCGCTTCGATGCTGCCAGAGGCCGCTTTATTAGGTTCGCGGATATCTAAGAAAAAGGCATTGGTTAAATCCTCTGCCGGAATATCCTCCACCTTGATCGTTTCGACCACATTGGTCATTTGATTAATCGCCACGTAGCCGGCGATATTTAATGGATCGCGTGTCGTTGAGTAGGGAGGAGAATAAGGCAATTCCAAATCTGGTAAATCAAAGACTGTTAGATTGCCAGTGATAGCCACAGATAGTTCGCCCATTCGCTTGTCTACACCCTTTTCACCAACTGCTTGTCCTCCTAAAATTTTGCCGCTTGTCGCATCAAAAATGATTTTTAAGTTTAAGCGTGTCGCTCCTGGATAAAAGTACGCATGATCAAAGGGCGTTACAAAGATGGATTTATAATTCGTGATTCCCGCAGCCTTCAACGCATGCTCTGTCATCCCAGCATAGCTTGCGGTGTAATCAAAGATTTTCGCTACCCCAGCACCGATATACCCACGATAACTCATTGGTGTGCCATTGACCATATCTGCTAACATATGTCCTTGCCGATTGGCGGCACTAGACAGCATACTGGATGTTGCTAGTCCTGTAACTAGGCTCGTTGTTTTAATAATATCTCCGATCGCATAGATATCAGGGACGTTCGTTTCTAATTGATCATTAACAATAATCTGCCCATCATCAGATAGTTCAATACCAGCGGATTTCGCCACTTCATTGTTTGGGGCAACCCCAGTAGCGAAAATGATCATATCTGGCTCAAGCGTTGTGCCATCAGACAACACAACTTCTTTTCCTGCTTGGCGAATTTCTTCAACCTTTGTACTTAAATGAACATGCAGGCCCTTTTCAATCAGCTTATCGTAGATTAAATCCGCGATTTCTTCATCATAGGGAAACGCGACCTGCGGCAATTGATCAACGAGAGTTACATCCATCCCGCGATGCTTGAAGTTCTCAGCCAACTCCAAGCCCATAACACCGGCACCTAAAACTAGAACATTCTTAGGATCCTTTTCATCGATAAATGACTTGATGTCTGCCGCATTGGTGACACTGCGTAAAACAAAGCCATTTTCTGCTTCCTCGGCCCCCTTAATTGGTGGAAAAGTTGGACGAGCACCTGCAGAAATAACTAATTTATCATAGTTCGTTGTAGCTTCCTCTCCAGTTTTTAAATCCTTAACGACCAATTGTTTCTTATCTGGATCAATTGTCTGTACCTCGTGAGTCGTGAAGACATCGATATTATTTTTTACCTTCAAAATTTCAGGTGTTCGTTCAATCAAAGAATCTAAATCTTCAATCACACCGCCTAAATAATATGGCAACGCACAACTGGCGTAAGAAATATTTTCTCCACGTTCATAAATAACGATCTCATGCTCTTCATTCAACCGACGTAAGCGTGTGGCAAATGAAGGACCGCCGGCAACTCCGCCGATAACTACAACTTTCATGTGAACCTCTCCTTTTCATGGTAGACCTCTATATTTTGGGTAATACTTCGGTTCAACTCTACAGTCGTGTATTACCTCATTTCGTTTCTTTTTTGATAGTACTATTTTTATAAAATACCAGCAAAGAATTGTTCTCCAAAAAAATTGTTAGTATAAAAAAAGATCAATCTCCTTTTATTGAGGATTGATCTTTACTCTTTATTCAATTCTACTAAGCTTGTCTTTTTCCCGTCTCTCACTATTTCTAATCGCAATTGCTTTCGCCCTGTTCGAATCGCATGATATTCGATCGTGTTCCCATCGTCTGTCATAATGACTTCCTTTTTAGTGGAATTAACCGCGATTCTCGCTTTTTTTAATGCTAAAGCACCCTTACGCTTAATCGTCCAATCAGTAAAGTTCTTATTCTGAGCTTTAAAGGAATAGTTCACCGATTGATTGGTCCAATTACCTTGAAGCCAGGCAGAATTATTGGGGGTTACTTTATTAATAATTGTAAACAGCATTAAAATCGCTACAACTACTCCCCCAATAGCAATTTGTTTTCTCCATTTAAATAGATAGTTCACAAGATTTTCTTTGATTTCCTCCATCGTTGTGATACTCATGTTAGGCATTCCCCTCCAATACTTCTCCCTTAATCAACTCCTAGATAGTGAAAATCCTAACATACAGCTTTGTGATTGACAAATCCTTTTTCAATCGTTTTCATTTTTATTCTGAATAAAGAAGATCAGCCAACGCTTCTGTTAACTGATCCATATTCCCTTTTATTCATTTAGATTGTCTTCGAGAAGCTTCACAGCAGTACGGACATACTCGTAACAGGGTCTTTTTCCAAGCAGCTTCGTGCAATAAAGCGAGCCGCATGTTTGTTGAAACTCTTGTGTCATTTCAACGACAAACTTTCCAGCTGCATCATTTTTACACTTTGCTGGATCAATCATTTCCGGTGTTCCTTTTAAAAAATTTGCGACCATATACGTGCCGGCTAATGCTCCACATAACCCCTGATAATTACCGCCGCCATAGTGACTCGCCAGTTCATTTACCCTGTCCAACTCGAGCCCGATTTCCTGGCAATAAGCACCGACGACTGCCTGACAACAGTTGCGACCCGCTTGAAAATAAGTCATTGCTTGCTCTTCGTGATCCATGTCCCTCCATCCTTTCGATTTACTGACTTAAATCATTTTTACTAATGTAATACAAGATACGCCATCCTCTTCGTATGGCTCGCCTCTTTTTAGATATCCTAAACTCTCATAAAAGGCTGCGGCTGACAATTCTCCGTGAATCAAAATCTGATTGTAGCGCTTCTGTTTAGCTGCTTTTTCTAATGCTTTGACCACTTGACTACCTAAATGGTTGCCGCGATATTCGGCAATCGTCGCTACACGGCCAATCCGTGCTACATCCTTAGCTTCCGTTAACAAGCGAGCAGTTGCGACGGGTCGGCTTCCATCAAAGAGGACACTATAGATAGTAGCTAATGTATCATTCCGATCAAACTCATCCGCCAGTGACAGGTTTCTTTCCAAAATGAAAACCTGCATTCGAACATAACTGCTGGCTGCTCGCAGATAATTTGCACTGCCTATTTCTAATCTCAAGTCTGCCATAATGCCTCCTGTTTCCATCTATTATACTATTTTTTTCGATACTCTTTGAGTGGCAATCCTGCTTCTTTTAAAAACGGCGAGGGTTCAATGGTTTTATTGTTGACAGTTTTTGGATAGGTAACATAAAGATTTTCCTTTGCACGTGTAATAGCCACATACATCAATCGGCGTTGCTCCTCTAACGTTGTCGGTGGAGCGCCTTCCTCTCTTGCCTTTTGCAAATCACAGTCGGCTTTCTTTACTGTGTGATGGTTTGGTAACGCGTCTTGATAAACACCTTTAATAAAGATGTTTTTCTTGCCTAAGCCTTTACTGGCATGGATCGACAGTAAATAAACGGCATTTAATTTTTCCTGATCATAGACACGCAGTCTTTTTTTCATGCCTTCGTTTTGCTGACTAGCCTGTTGAAAAGCTTCTAGAAGCCCTGGCCAATCTCCTGCTGCAGACAACTCTTTATGCAACCAATCCGCCTCTTCTTCACTCAAATCCTTTTTGAATTTGGGTGTTGCCAGCAACGCATCTGCTAATGCCGTAAGATTTAGCCTGCCCTGTTGATAAAAAAAGTACATTTCCTTAAAAAACACTTTTGCATGATCTTGCGATGACGGAGAAAGATTTCGTTCACTGACTAAAAAAGCGACTAGATCATTAATCTTAAACTTGTTTTTACTAAACAGTTCGTCGCTAAATTTTGCACTAGAATTAAATTTGATGAAATGAAAAAAGGCATATTGCTGAATGATTTTCTTCAGTGCATCATTTTTTTGTTGGATTGCTGTCGCCGAGGCCAACATTTCTAATTGCTGAAAGAGCGTCTTAAACAATGGCAATCCAAAAATCCCCAACAAGTCATCGTTAGACGGTGTAACAAAAGGGACCTTGTATTTTTTTAATTGTTTCAACAGAGAACGCAGCTGTACCCGTGTCGGATACAAGACCATCGTATCACGATAATCAGGGCTACCATCCTTCAGCGGGGCTTCATTTGCTAACTTCTGTATTTTTTGTCCGATCCAAGCGGCCTCATCCTCATCATCAGGAAAACCAATGCCATAACAATCATGAGCAATCGTTTTTTTACTAGCGGTCATCGTTTTTTCTAATCGATCATGGGCATTAAAACGAATCAAACGATTGCCAGCTTCTACGATCGGTGCATCTGAACGATAGTTAGTCATTAATTTCAGAGACGTTTGTTTGTGCTCTTGTTCAAAATCTTTAATATAACTCGGCTCTGCCCCGCGAAAGTAGTAAATACTTTGGTCATCATCCCCAACAATAATCAACTTACTGGAATTTTTCTGCATGACTTCCTTATCTGGCGGACAGATCAATGCTACAATCTGTTTTTGTAACGGGTTGATATCCTGAAACTCATCAATAAAAATGTAACGGTATTTCTCCTGCAGCGTTTGCTGGGCTGTTCTGTCGTTTTCTAAAATCAATTTCAGATTAAACAGCATATCGTCAAAAGTAATAAAGTGCTGTGTCTTTTTTGTCAACGCCAGCTCAGTTAAAAACTGCTGAAAAACTTCACTTAATTTTTGATTCAGAAGAAGCTCCTGCCCATCAAAATACTTGGCGACGAATCCAACCATCTCCTGATCCGAATATCCCATGTTTCGCCAATAACTAATGCGAGAGGCAATCGTTCGATCTTCAAGCTTGTCAAAATTGTATAAACGATATTTCTTTATTAAGTGATTCACCACTTGATAATATTGATCTTCATTGATTTGCCCTTCAATCCCCCACTGTTTCAGGTCGGGATTCTTCCGCAGCAACTCATTGTACTCCGCGTTGAACCAGCCATGAAATGTTTGTACTTTGACACGGGCAAAACCGCCTAAATAATGATTGACCCGCGCTTCCATCTCTAACTTTGCCTTACGCGAAAAAGTACACATCATGATTGCCTTTGGATCTACTGATTTTTCTAATACTAAATAAGCCGCTTTGGCACAAATTGTTTGAGTCTTGCCGCTTCCTGCACCAGCGATGATCCGTAAATGCGTCTGCATTGGAAAACGAATCGCCGCTAATTGATCTTCACTAAAAGAATGACCATTATTCTGCGCAATTAATTGCTGCAAAGTATCTTTATCATCCAGCGTATCTCGTTCTGCTTCGATTAAATCTGATTTTATGTAATTTGAAAGCTTTGTGAACATGTATCCTTGGTTCCCTTCTATGTAAAAAAATCATACTTGTTTATTATAACTGAATCGTAGGAATTTAATAGCGAACACCACCAAAGCACCAAAAAAGTGATTGCAGAAAAAAAGCAGTGCTCTTTTCTACAATCACTTTTGATTAGCTCCATTTATCTTATTTCAGCCTTTGCTGATCTTTTCTATATTTCAATGGCGTGATTCCTGTAATTTTTTTGAAGCTGCGAACAAAATAACTAGGCTCAATATAGCCAAGTGCATCACTGATTTCAGCAATCGGCCAATCCGTTGTCTCTAACAATTGTTGTGCCCAATAAACTTTTAGCTTCCCATAAATTTTGCTAAACGGTTCTCCAAACTCTTCTTTTAATAAACGGCTTAGATAGCTTGGCGAAAGATTACTTACCTCGGCTAACGTTTTCAGGTCCACATGATTCGCCTTATTCTCAAAGACTAAATCAATCGCAGGCTGTAATAATGGATTTTTAGCTAAATAAACTCCTGTTGAATCCTGCAGACGATTTTCTAATTTCGAATGTTGAATATCTTGCTGAACAAATTCTAAGTCCAATGATTGCTCATCAACGGGATCTTTCCGCTTAGATAGCCGCAATGTTTGTCGATAGGCTTTGATTAAATAGTCCTTTTTTATCGCCTCAGACACAATGTATTCACTGATCTTTTCCAGCATCTCTGCCGATTTCTTTAAGTCTTCTTTAGTGAAACGCGGGTATTGATCGATCAAAAAATGATGCTCTTTTTTAAATGTATTTAGGAAAGTTTGATCCTCTACCTGCAGCACCTGCTCTAAATCCTCCTGCTCCTCTTCTAACAGGATTTCTCCCGCCATGATAGCTCCTACATAACGATTATCTATCATAATAGGAATCGCCATGTCGACGATATCGAAATGGCACCGATAGATAAAGGGCTGCCCTGTTCTTACAGCCTCAAGTCCCCCGCGAGAATCACACTTTTCACAATAAACAGAAAGCTCCGGATGATTACGGACTAGCTGACAAAAAGGCTGAACCTGACTATGCTTTGTTACAGGTCTTCCTCGATAGTCCACCAATATAATGGCTAAATGCGTCGCTATTGCAATACTTTCCTGAACAGCTTCCCATTTATTCAGATCCAGTACTTGTTCAATATCAAATTGTGTGTTGTTCACAGGATCACCTCTAAATTTATTATAGAACTTCCGAGCAAAATAGCAAAATTTTCCCATTTCATAAAATAGTTCAATGTTTTTGTGAAAGAAAGCGGTAACACAGTTCAATGATTATTTTATGATAACGCTTTATGATTAACGTGTAAACAAAACAAAGGAGGATTCATCATGAGAAAAGCACTTATCTTACCAACAAAATATGTTCAAGGAGAAGACGAACTATTAAACTTAGGTTATTTTGTCAAAACATTCGGAAAATCTGCCCTGTTGATTGCCAATCCCGATGACGTTGAGCGGATCCGTCCACAGCTTGATTCCACAGCCAACAAATTCAATGTTTCATTTATTGAAGGCGGATTCAATGGGGAAGTTACTCGAGAAGAAACCAAACGTCTCCAAGCAATCGCTAAGGAAAAACAAACAGATTGCATCATTGGTTTAGGCGGGGGAAAGGCGATCGATGCTTCAAAAGTCGTAGCGGAAGGCGAACGTTTAATTATTGTTCCTACAATTGCTGCGCAGGACGCACCGACTTCACATTCAGCAGTGCTCTACCACGCAGACGGGTCATTTGATGATTACGCGTATTTCAAACAAAGTCCAAGTGTTGTCCTAGTAGATACAAAAGTGATTGCTAAAGCACCGACTCGTTTCCTTGTTGCTGGTATGGGAGATGCGTTATCAACGTATTTTGAAGCACGCGCTACACACAATTCTTATTCACGGGTAAACGCAAGCTTGCCAATGGGGTCTCTAGATGGATCAACGCCACCAGCAAGTGGGACCTACGCAGCACTGGCCATGGCAAAACTTTGCTGGGAACACTTACAGGAAGACGGTTTGAACGCAAAAATTGCCTGTGATGCTAACGTGGTCACAGAGTCGTTAAATAAAATCGTTGAAACCAATATCTTACTTTCAGGCTTAGGTTTTGAAAGTGGCGGTTTGGCTGCAGCGCATGCTATCCACAATGGAATGACCGTACTTCCCGGAACACACCATTATCTTCATGGAGAAAAAGTTGCTTTTGCAACTCTAGCTCAACTTGTATTAGAAGATGCGGAAACAGCAGAACTTCATGCGGTGTTGGACTTCATGGCAGCAATTGGTTTACCTCTCACATTAGCTGATCTGGGTGTTCCTTCGATCACCTTTGAAGAAGCCTTAGAAGTCGCAAAAATCGCTTCAATTCCAGAGGAATCGATTCATTCTATGCCATTCTCAATTGTGGTGGAAGAAGTCGCAAACGCGATCATCGTCGCTGATCGCATTGGACAGGCCTACAAAGATTCGCACTGATTGAGCTTTAATTATTCGAGAACTTTTAAATCTATTTAAAATAAGGAGTAATTCTATGAAAAAAGCAATTCTCTTAGTTTCACATAGTAAAAAGATTACAGATGGCGTGAAAGACATGATCGAACAAATGGCTCAAAGTGATTCCCTTCAGATCTTTTCTTTAGGTGGAACCGCTGATAACGAACTAGGCAGTGATCCTACCAAAATCGTTGAAGCCATCGATAAAAACGATTCAGTCGATACCTTCTTTGTCTTTGCCGATCTAGGAAGTGCTGTCCTAAGTGCTGAATTGGCTTTTGATATGTTGGAAGCAGAGCAGCAAAAAAAATATGTATTAGTTGATGCTCCTTTAGTGGAGGGTGCCTTCGCTGCTGGAATTACTGCTAGTGTCTCCGATGACCTTGAGCACATTCTAACAGAAGCAAAAAATGCACCTAAGAAGGGATGGAGCTAAGATGAAAAAAATTATGAATGAACCAAGAGATATCATCGAAGAAATGCTATCTGGAATCGTGACTAGCTATCCAATGATTGTTCATCGGGTGGCGGATTCGCGAGTTATAGCTAGAAATACGACTTCCTCGTATGTAGGAATCGTCTCAGGAGGAGGCAGCGGTCACGAACCTGCTCATGCAGGATTTGTTGGTGATGGCATGCTAAGTGCAGCTGTTCTTGGTGATGTATTTACCTCACCCACTCCTGATCAAATTGAACTTGCCATTGAAGAAGCAAATAATGGGCAAGGTGTCCTATTGGTTGTTAAAAACTATACCGGTGATATTTTGAATTTTGAAATGGCGAAGGAAATCGCAGAGATGAACGATATCGCTGTGGAGATCGTCGTAGTGGATGATGACATTGCTGTAGAAGACAGTACGTATACTGCCGGAAAACGAGGAGTCGCTGGAACTATTTTGGTTCATAAAATACTGGGCCATGCCGCAAAACATGGCGCTGATTTACCCACATTAAAAAAATTAGGGGATCAGGTTGTGGCAGCAACCAAAACGATTGGCGTCGCACTAAAAGCCGCGACTGTTCCTGAAGTCGGAAAACCGGGCTTTTTATTAGCAGAAGATGAAATCGAATTCGGCGTTGGTATTCACGGCGAACCAGGATATCGTCGAGAAAAATTGCAGCCTTCAAAGAAATTAGCAGAAGAATTAGTCGGGAAATTGATCTCCTCCTATGACAAGAAGCCAAATGAAATTGGAGTTTTAGTCAATGGAATGGGTGGAACCCCCTTGATGGAGCAATTCATTTTTATTAA
The DNA here is from genome assembly GCF_001886185.1 of Enterococcus raffinosus. GTDB lineage: Bacteria > Bacillota > Bacilli > Lactobacillales > Enterococcaceae > Enterococcus_A > Enterococcus_A raffinosus. The sequence continues at coordinate 51,082 of NZ_JXLA01000024.1, forward strand.
CGATGTTTCAGATTTACTGAAAAAAGAAAAGATACAGGTCAGCTTCCATAAAGTCGGGAATTACATGACCTCGATTGACATGCAGGGACTTTCCTTAACATTTATTGATTTAACAAATACAGACTGGCAAAAAGCATTGACAGCTCCAGTTTCAACAATTTCTTGGTAATTTTACATGTAAGGAGTAAGGAAAATGAATATAACAGTAAAAGAAATTCAAGCTTGGTTGTCTGATTTTGAACAAGCGATTGCAGAAAATAAAGCTTATTTGAGTGAGTTAGATACGCCCATTGGTGATGGCGATCACGGGAATAACATGGATCGCGGAATGACTGAATATGCTAAAGTAGTTAAAGAAAAACAACCTCAGACAATTAGTGATACCTTCAAGATTCTGTCTATGGCACTCATCTCAAAAGTTGGTGGAGCTTCAGGACCCTTATACGGTTCAGCCTTTATGAATTTGACAAAAGAAACGAACAATCTTACTGAAATCACTAATAAACAAGAACTTGCCGAGCTCTTAGAAGCAGGATTACAAGGAATTCAAGCTCGCGGAAAAGCCGTTCCAGGCGACAAAACCATGGTAGATGTTTGGCAAACAGTGATTGATGATCTGAAAAACACTGAATTATCTTCTGATAGTATCGAAGCCGCTAAAGAAAAGACAAAAGATATGCAAGCAAAAAAAGGCCGTGCTTCCTATTTAGGAGAACGCTCCATTGGACACATTGATCCCGGGGCGGCCTCTAGCGCGATCCTCTTCCAAAGTCTCCTCCCCTACTTGAACTGATGATAAATGCTCGGCGGTTTCTCGCTGAGCATTTTCTCTTTTTAAGCCATCTTCTCCATAATGGTTTCTTCGAGAGCTTCATACGGGTAATCTCTTCTACTGTAAAGTCCATTTCATAGCCTCTTGATACAACTAAAAATACACTATTGTCGTAATTTTTTTCGATAGTCACTATAATGAGTGGGAATTATATCTCTTCATTTTAGGAGCGAATACTATGGAAAAACAGAAAACACTCAGTAGGTCTATTATAATTTTAGGACTATTTTCTTTTATCACCTCTCTATCAGGTGAAAGTACAAACTTAGCCTTGCCAACAATCAGTCATGCCTTGGCAATTACAAATAACGAAGCCACATGGATCGTGCAAATCGGTTTAATCACCACGACGATCTTATTGGTGGCTTTTGGACATTTGGGGGACATTCTTTCGAAAGAACTAATTTTTCTCGTCGGCGGCATATTGTTTACAGCCGGATCACTCATTAACGGTCTATCACCAAGTTTTACCGTTCTTTTATTCGGGCGTATCGTCCAAGCAATCGGCTCAGCCATGATCATGGCGAACTCTATTGGGCTAACCACAGAGTATTCGACCCCTGAAAAACGGGGAACTGCTTTGGCGATTATCTCCATGTTTATTTCAGTCGGTGCGATTTCAGGCCCTGCCTTAGGTGGTGTTCTACTATCGGCATTTTCTTGGCGCTGGATCTATTTAATCAATGTCCCATTAGGTTTGATTTTTACCTTTATCGGCTATCGCGTCTTTACTTTTCCAAAGCTGACTAGAGGCACAATTGAACAGCCCTTAAAAGAAGCCAATTGGCTAGGGCAGGGAATTTTCTCTGTAGGAATTATCACCCTATCTCTTTCAAGCCTTTTCTTTCAAAGTGCGAATGCTCGCTATTTAGTAGGAAGTCTCGCATTTTTTATTGGTGCTGGTCTAACCATCTATTCCTTTATTCAGGACGATCATAGTAAAAATCCTTGGATTTCACCAAATGTCCTACGAAACAAACGATTTATGTTATCGATGTTTGCGCTGTTTTTAGCGATGCTAACCAATGTCGCTTCCAATATCTTATTGCCTTTCTATCTTCAAAGTTTCCACCGAATTGATCCAATGATCAGCGGTCTGGTAATGGTTTTACAATCCGTTGTTATGCTGATAATCGCCCCAATTGCTGGGCGGCTCTCAGATAGAATTGGTTCCAGCAAACTGATTATTACAGGAATCAGCATTTTGATTCTTTCTCAAATCGGCTACACCTTTTATCCCTTAAAACTAAATTGGCTGCTCGTTTTATTCCCCATTCTCTTAAATGGAATCGGAATGGGTATTTTTCTATCTCCGAATAACTCATTAGCGATGTCCTTTGTTGACAAACAGTTTACTGGTGTCGCAGGCTCATTGACCTCTTTTTTTAGAACAATCGGTATGAGTCTTGGAATCAGCATTGCTTCGGCTGTTTTATTTGCACAATTACCGAATGTTCGCTACATCTCACCAGCTTTAGGCAGTCATTTTGTCCAAGCCTTTCACAATGTCTTTTGGGTTATGGCTGCTCTAGCGATCCTTTGCCTATTGTTATCTATCTACGCAATCAGGAGTAATCGGAAAAAATAATTGCAAATCAGCTGGTTTTTTAACCAAATTTTACCTCAAAAAAAGAGTTTCCGATTTTTCGGAAACTCTTTTGCTTGTTCTTATGGGTGAATATATTGTAAACCAGCTGCGCTTAATGTCGCAGTGTTTGGTCCAGTCGGTGTTGGGAAGCCCATACCGCCTTGAGTAATAGTGATTGTATTATTTGAAGCATTGTATGATTGAACATAAGCAACGTGCCCGTATGAAGGATCCGCATTCCATGTTCCAACGGATTGCCCTTGAGCAAAGACCACGATTGATCCAGCTGCAGGCGTACCATCTACTTGGAAGCCATCAGCAGCTGCTGAAGCACCCCATTGACATCCATTACCCCAGTATGTTCCAGCCCAAGGTGCAACATTTTTAACGTACCAAGTACATTGACCTACTGCATACATATTACCTGAACCAGTATGATCGACTTTACTGCCGCCAGTACTTGCTGTTGGTGCAGGAGTCGGTGCTGATGTTGAATCTTTTGTATCCTCAGTCGTGCTAGTAGTTGTTTCTTGTGTTGAAGAAGATGACGTTGAGCTTTCTTCACTCGCACTTGATGAAGCTTCAGTAGAAGATGCTGTTGAACTTTCCGCTGTTTCTTTCGCTTGTTCAGCAGCAGCCTTTGCTTGAGACTCTTCAAACGCTTTTTGTGCTTTTGCAGCTTCTTTGGCTTGACGTTCTTGTTCAGCTTTTTGTGCTTTTGCAGCTTCTTGCTGTTCTTTCAAGACACGTGCTTGCTCTGCTTTTGCTTCTTCTTGTTCTTTCTTCAATTTCGCTTTATCTTGTTCAGCGGTTGCTTGTTCCGCAGCATAGTTCGCTTTCACAACATTCAATTCAGCTTGTTTGTTGGCAATTTCATTTTTTTGTGTTTCTAATTCTTTTTGGTTTGCTTGAATTTCAGCAACTTTTGTTTCATTATCTTTAACTTTTTCTTCTACCGCTTTTTCATCAGCTTTTTGTTGCTCCATCAATGAATGGTTTGCTTTAACCATCGTTGACATTGCTTGAACACGGCCGATTACGTCTGATAATGAATCTGCTTCTAAAACAGCAGAAACATAGCTAGAAGCCTGCCCCTTCACCTGTGTATCACGGGCTTGGTTCTTGATTACTTCATTACGTTTTGCGATACGTACTTTCAAAGTAGCAATTTTTTCTTGTAACTTCATTGTATCTTTATTTAATTGATCTTGTTTCGCTTCTAAGTCTTTAACTTTTCCACTAACTGTTGCGATTTCACTTGTTAATCCATCAATTTGCGTTTGAACATCGGATTGTTTCCCTTGTAAATCACTAATCTTTTGGTCTTTTTCTTGAATTTGTTGATCATAATTATCTGCTAGTGCAATACTTGGCACTGCTGAGACAGCAATTGTACACACCAACAATGCTGATAATATACTCTTTTTCACTAATTATTCCTCCGGCTATTATGTTGATTTAAATGAATGATCGCATAACGTCAGAAGTAATTCTAACATAGTGATATATCACGCAGATAAAAGTAATGTTACAAATATATTTCAATATTATTCTTAAAGTTTTTAAATTAAGAAAGAGAAAACCCTTTGCTCTCACTATTTATGTCTCTTTCAGAAAGAAAACAAAGAAAAATACTACGCATTATTAAGCCTATTCTTTGGTGCTATTTCTCTTTTTAGCTAAAATGGAATTAAAAGAAAGAGGGGGAATAGTATGCGCTGGCGAGGAGATCGACAAAGCTCAAATGTGGAAGATCGTTCAGGAAGTAACAACCGGCCTACCGGAAAAATAGCGGCTGGTGGCGGTATTGGTGTATTTTTGATTGCTATTATTGTTTTTTTCATTTCTGGAGGAGATTTAGGGACAGTCACCGATACTTTAGGCGGTGGTATCACTGCGGCAACTTATAAAACTGAAAATGTTTCTTCAAAAGAATACACGGAGCAAAAAGAATTTGCCGCAGTCGTCTTTGCACATTTAGAGGATTATTGGGACAGCGAGTTTGAACAGTTGGACAAGCCCTATCAAAATCCAAAACTCGTGCTATTTACTGATAGCGTGAACTCAGCCTGTGGACAAGCAAGCTCACAGGTCGGACCCTTTTATTGCCCTGCCGATCAAAACGTTTACTTAGATTTAAGTTTTGCTGATGAGTTATCCAGTAAATACGGCGCAACAGGTGACTACGCAATGGCTTACGTGATCGCCCATGAAGTCGGACATCATGTACAAAATGAGTTGGGAATAACAGATCAACTTGAGAAAATTCGAAAACGGGTTTCAGAAACTGAATACAATAAATATAGTGTACGTCTAGAATTACAGGCTGACTATTTAGCAGGATGTTTTTCAAAATATCTCGCTGGAGAAACCTATCAAGAACAGCCGATTCTAGAAGAAGGCGACATTGAGGAAGCAATCACTGCGGCAAATGCGATTGGTGACGACACGCTGCAAAAAGAATACCAAGGATATGTCGTTCCAGATAGTTTTACCCACGGCACTAGCCAACAGCGCACGGATTGGTTCAAGCGTGGGTTCAAATACGGTGACTTAGAACATGGCGATACATTTAATGAAAAGAACCTAGATTTATTAACAGCCGCATAAATTTAGAGCGTATTCATTATTATACGAATCAAGTTACTTTTTTCTATATGAAAAAAATGCCCTCTCAAAAATTAGTTTTGAGAGGGCATTTTCGTTTGGAATAACTTACGTACTACAGTACTACAGAATTATGCTTTCTTTTTCCGATAAAAGTAGAGTGCCCCTGCCAAAATGACAATTACTAATCCGATATAAGGCAAGACTTTCAACACTTGCTCCCCTGTTTGCGGCAAACTTCCACCGCTGCTGTATGAAGAATCTCCTCCCCCATACGACACATCGAGGCCGCTGCCGTTGTTGAAAATATCACCTTTTGTCGAAGGCAGCTCAGGATTTGTTTTCTTCACTGTTACCGTTTGAGCTTCATCATTGATATCCTCATGAGCACCAATCAGATTACCCTTCGTATCAAATAATTTTTCAAAAGCAACAAGTGTCAAATCATCTGAAAGTATACTACGACGGAAAGTAAAGCTCATTTCAACAGTTCCGCTACCAGTATCGCTAGCTACAAACGTTGTCTGACTCTCAATTTCGCGTCCCATTACAGTGAATGGTTCAGCTGAATTTTTCAACATCAGTTTGCCACGCACAGTGTAGCTTTCTCCCGGAACTAGATTTTCATAAAAAACTATATCCTTAATGACGACATCTTCATCACTATCTTTACTGATTTCAGCCGCTTGTGTTCCAACTTTCGGATAATTTACTGATTGATCTTTATCTTCAATATCGGTATGAGCAGCTACTTCTCTATCTTCTTGATACAACGTCTCAAAGACAACAACAGTTTTACCAGCCAGATCGCCCTTCGTGATCTTGAATTCCAATTCGATGGTACCATCACGCTTAGTCGCTTTGAAGGTCTTCTCAGCATGAACCTCATTGCCATCGCGGGTTAAGAATGGCTTGTTCGTCGCTTTGTCCATCAAGACGCCTTTGACCGTGTATTCCTTGCCTACGATCAAGTTCTTGTAGCTGACTTCATCAACGACTGTTACTTCGTCATCAGCAAAGCCTTCGTTTGTACCTGAATCTTTATCTTTTGCTTTAGTTGAAACTTGCGGCTGCCGGACTGTCTGATCTTCATCTTCGATATCCTCATGCAATCCAACCAGTTTGCCCTCAGTATTAAACAATTTCTCGAAGACCACCAATACAGTATCTTCGGTTAAATACTTGCGGTCAAATTGGAAAGTAACTTCCACCGTTCCGCTTCCGGATTCTGAAGCGATAAAGGTTGCCTTGCTCGTTACTTCTTCCTCTCCCGCCTTGAAGGCTTTTCCTGTTTCTTTATCCATCAACGTACCAGTAACCGTGTATTCTTTGCCTGGAACTAAGTTTTCATAAGATACGATATCTTTAATGATCACTTCTTTATCCGTTGATCCAGTGGTTTCAGAAGCTTTAGTTCCGACTTTTGGATAAGACACAGTTTGTGCTTCATCTTCAATATCCGTATGAGCGGCTACCTCTTTTTCATCGTGATAAAGTGTTTCAAAAACCACCACTGTCTTACCAGCGAGGTCGCCACGTTTAATAAAGAATTCTAAATTGATGGTGCCATCAGGTGTTTCCGCCTTGAAGGTCTTCTCAGCGTGGACTTCTTCTCCGTCACGAGTCAAGAATGGCTTACCTGTCGCTTTATCCATCAATGTTCCTTTGACCGTGTAATTTTTACCGACGATCAAATGTTTATATGACACTCTATCTACGATCGTTACCCGTTCATTGGCTAATCCTTCATCCATCTCTGTATCTTTATCGATGGCGTCTGTTTTTACTTCAATCTCTGGTTTGACTTCTACAGTCTGATCTTTGTCTTCGATATCTTCATGCAGACCAACAAGCTTGCCTTCAACGTTATATAGTTTTTCAAAGACCACTAGATTTTTAGGATCTTCTAAGGCTTTACGATCAAATGTAAACTCAACTTCAACCGTGCCTGTTCCTTTTTTGTTTGCTGTGAAGTCCGTCTTACCAGTCACTTCTTTTCCGTCAACTTTAAAGGCTTCTCCAGTTGTTTTATCCATCAGCACGCCTGTTACTTGATATTCTTTTCCAGGAATCAAATTATCATAAGAAACCAGGTCTTTTAGGACAACAGTCTCTCCATGAACGCTCGTTTCAGAAGCTTTTGTTCCCACTTCTGGATAGTTGACTGATTGATCTTTGTCATTAATATCCGTGTGAGAGCCCACTTCCTTGTCTTCAACATATAACGTTTCAAAGACGACAACGGTCTTACCTGCTAAATCACCTTTCGTTACAATAAACTCTAAATCAATCGTGCCATTCTGAGTTTGAGCAACAAAATCCCGTTCCGCATGTACTTCATTACCATCTTTCGTCAAGAAAGGTTTGCCAGTCGCTTTATCCATCAGGACACCTTTGACCGTGTATTCTTGGCCAACATTCAAGTTTTTATACGAAACCGTATCAATAATCTTCACTTCTTCTTTTGCTAAACCTTCGTTCATGTCAGTTTCTTCATCTTTTGCCGAAGTTTTGATCTCAACATCTGGTTTTACTTCAACCGTCTGGTCTTCGTCATCAATATCCTCATGAGTACCAACAACTTTGCCAGTTGATCCATACACGCGTTCAAAGACAACCAGTTCCTTGTTATCTTTCAAAGCACTTCGATCAAAAGTAAATTTCACTTTGACTGTACCATTACCGGTATCAGATGCGTTGAACATCGCAGAACCAGTGACTTCTTTCTTATCAACTAAGAAAGCTTTACCAGTTTCTTTGTCCATCAAAACACCTTCAACTTTGTACTGTTTCCCAGGAATCAAGTTCTCATATGAAACATTATCCTCGATAATGACCGTATCTCCGTGTATACTTGACTCAGCGGCTTTCGTACCGACATTAGGATAGTAAACGGTTTGGTCATCGTCTTCTATGTCAGTATGGGAGCCTACTTCTTTATCCTTGTTATAAAGTTTTTCAAATACAACAATCGTTTTACCGGCAAGATCTCCTTTAGTTACCACAAACTCTAATTCAATCGTGCCATTTTTCTTTTCAGCAGTAAATTTCTTTTCCGCATGTACCTCTTTGCCTTCAGCTGTTAAGAATGGTAGGCCAGTTTCTTTGTCCATCAATACACCTTTGACAGTATATTCACGGCCAATAATCAAGTTCTTATAGCTCACTTTATCGATGATCGTTACTTCCTCTGCCGCATTTCCCTCATTCGTACCGGTATCTCCGTCTGTAGCATTGGTCTCTAATTCAGGATAATTCACTGTTTGATTTTCATCCGTGATCTCTTCGTGAACCGCAACTTCTTTTTCACCTTCGTAAAGTTTTTCAAAAACAACAACGGTCTTGCCGCGCATATCTGTTTTCTTCACGACAAATTCTAAATCGATCGTGCCGTTTTCTTTATCAGCTTTAAAGGTTTTTTCAGCGATTACTTTCTTACCATCAGAATCAACGAATGCTTGACCTGTTGCTTTGTCCATCAATACACCCTTGACGGTATATTCGCGACCTACCACTAAATCTTTGTAAGAAACAGTATCAACGATCGTTACTTCTTCTTTTGGTTGACTATTTTCGTCTACCGCATTTCCTTCATTGATTCCTGAGTCTTTGTCTTTAGCACTTGTTCCGATCTTAATTTTTGGTCTGACAACGACATTTTCAGTTTCTTCACCTTTTTTACCAGTGTGAACTAAGTTGCCTTTTTCGTCGTACAATTTCTCAACGTAACCATAAGAACCGACTTCTTTAGGTGTAAACGTTCCTGATTTGTATTCGCCAGAGCTGCTGACTTTGATTTTATCTGACGTCCAGACAATATCTTTATCCGTTGCGCTTTCCGCATTAGCAAAGTCATTGATTTTATCAGAGAATTTGTACAGGTCAACAATCACGTAATAGCCATCTGGAACTGTATTTTCTAGAATGATCGTATCGTAGATTGGCTCTCCAAGATAAATATCATTGCTGGAAGCTTTCGTGTGGATATTCAATTTCTCTACATTAAATACCTCACCGCCATCGCCGTGTTCACCTTCATAAAGCACTTTGTTGGTTTTAGTATCGATAACTTTCGCTACCCATCCATAGGTTCCCGGCTCAGAAATTCTCAAGTCTTCTAATCCGTATCCCCCGGTGTTTGACTTGTACTCACCGTATTTCTTAATCGGCATACCTTTAGAAGATTTTGTTATTTCTTTTGCATTTGAATAATTAAAGTCATTTACTTTATCACTATATTTATACAAGGTAAAGGTTACTTCGGCATCATCGCTCTTCAAAGATTTGTTGACATGCAGCGTATCGTAGACTGGTTTGCCGACAAACGTATACTCTTCATTTACCTGTGTATAATATTCTTCCTCTTGTCCTTGTGGAACGTGAACGGTTTCTGACGGTACGCCATACTCTGTTTCAAATTTGGCTAAACGTCCCTCATCTGAACCACCAGATACTACAATCGTGTACCATCCAGCTTTATCAAATGGTTTAAACTCAGTCGTTCGCAATGTTCCTTGTAATAATGGTGCCTTTACTACATCAAATACTTCCGCATTCGCAGGAACGCTGCCGCGAAGTGGTTTGGATGGGCTGTAATACATTGTGAAGGTCGCTTCAAGAGCCTTGTCTTCCCCTTTACCAAATCCATCTGGCAAATTATACTCGCCATTTTTATCAGGATCGCGATCTTTGCCGACTAATTCAGGATTCTGAATTCCCCATTTATCCGTATCACCTTTTCCATCTGTTGGCAGCCCCCATAACCCAGGCAGATCCAAAACAGTGATCGAATCATAAACTTGTGACTCAATTTCTGATGTGGATTCAGACACGGTTGTCTCAATATTCGGTGTCCAAGGAACAACTACGTACTCATCTGCACTACCAAAATCGGAATACCAAGGTTCGGTATAAGTTGTTTCAGCAATTTCTTCAACCCAAACATACCAGCCCTTTTCAGTCACTTCGATTTCTGGTGTTGTAACCGTACCATTGCCTTGGATCTTCGTTTGAACCTGACCAGCAACTTTTGCGTTAGAAGGAATTTGCGGGCTTCCACCTTCATGGTTATTGCCATTTTTAATAAAGTCAGGCTTCGTTAAGAAAGGTCCTAATAACTTGCTTGTAATAGTAATTTCATGGCCGTCTTTATTCCCGGTAACAGTTAATTTATCCGCTACTTTTCCGCCTTCTGGACTTAGCTGAGCAACTGTTGTTTCCGTTTTGACTTTTGGTTGCCATTTGTTCGTAATTTTTTCATTGTCATCATTGAAAGGCGCTTGAAATCCCTTAGTGAAATGTTCTTGGTTTGCTTGATCCGCTACGACAACCTTCAAGACTGGATAATAAAAACCTGGCCCTGTTGATTTATACTGTGAAGTTACCGTGTATTTTCCTGGACCATCAACTGTTTTCGAATCACTTCCGATAAAAGAAACATCTCCCGGTAAGCTGTTCACATCGAATTTTTGATTTCCATAATCAGTAGCCGAATAATACCAATCAAGTTGGAATTTCACTGGCACTTTATTATTTGTTCCAAGTACATTCGGCCAGTTTCCTTCAGCCAATGAGATGCTAACATCATCTTCTAACGCTTCGCCTTCTTTGACGCGTACCTTAGAGACCGTCGTTCCTTGTACTGCGAATTTTTCAATTACTTTTGTTTTTTCATTTTCTTCATTGAATTGTGCTTGGAAACCTTTTTCAAAAGCATCCGGTGTATTCTGCTTGCTCTTAACTAGTTTTAAAACTGGATAATAGAACCCTTGTTTGTCAGCGACATTTGCCGAAGGGACATCTCTTACACCAGGAGCATTTACCGTGAATGTATCCGTATGTTGTAATTTCGTTACATCTGACGGCAAATTATTCACATCAATTTTTTGATTTCCATAATCAGTCGGTGAGTAATACCAATCGATTTCAAATGATGCTGGTACAGGTGTTTGTGTATCGACAATATTCGGCCAAGCTTTATTTCCTTCCACACTGATCGTTACTTGGTCAGATAATTGTTGACCGATTTGTACATCTTGTTTAGAAACAGTCGTCCCAATAGGTGCAAACGTTTTTTGTTCTTCTTTAAATTGGATATCCGCTGAAGTTTCTTTACTTACTCCATTAGCGGTATACGCAGTAATCATATTCTGACTATTCGCCCAAGCATAGCGCTGCATTTGACTGCCCGGTAGCTTAGTCACCTTCGCCGTTATTTTCAATGGGTTTCCAGCAGGTCCTTGATTCGCTGTATAGTTGTCTAACTCAGCAATACTGTTTAAAGTAATAGTCCCAGAACCTGCTCCGCCTGACTTAGGCACAAATTGACCACCGGTCATACTCATTTCCAACTTACCGCCAAAAAGACCATTCAGGTCTACATTTTTCATGTCCTTATTAGCAGCTGATTTAAGCGATAAATTCATATTCGCTTTCTTTTGTCCTGCAATTTCAGACAAACTAAGTGATAATGTATACGGTCCATAATAATCTCCAGCCATTGATCTAACAGAATCGTGTTGATTTTTGGCTGCAACAGCTTCTGCATCACCACTATTTAATCGAGAGTTGAATCTCTTTAAAAATTCATCTCGAGTTGCTGTAGAGGATTCTAACTGTGTGTGTACAAAGTAGGACATCGCCGCATGATTCGTATGATTTGGTGCTGGTGCTGCAACCAATACATGATACATGAACGCTCCAATTGCTGCTGCATTCGATGAATCTACTGACTTAGTAGCATTTGTAAAATTAGATGATGGACTTACATATTTACCAGACTCTGTACAAAACATGAACTTATTTCCCATCGGTTCATTTCCGCCAGTTGCATAAGAAATCGTTCGCACATCTCCTACTCCGCCTTCAAACATATAGCCATAGGCATTTTGACCATACCCAGTGTTCCCTCCTGCTGTTTTTGCTTCAGCAATCATAGACAAACCATTGACTCCAAATGTAGACACTATCATAAAGATAATTGCCGTGATCCGAGTCGTTTTGCCAAGAATTTTTCTAATTCTTGCTTTCATTCTTTGACACTCCCTTTCTTTTTCTCTCCTTTTCATCATTCCCTTTCTTTTCCGTTAAGCGTCACCCCCTTAATAGTTTCTCCTTTACTAATTCTCAATTAACGTTGGTTTTCTTTCAGAGAGCTCCTCTTCAAAATAGTCATAAAATTCTTTGCTTAAGCGATACCCTTGTCCCCAAACAGTTTGAATCGCTACATGCCCGCATTCGCATTCCAACTTTTCATTTACTTTAGAAACAATTTTTGACAAACTTGCTAAAACAGATTTATTTGCCTCTTTATTCCAAATCTGGCGACTAATTTCTTCTCTCGAGACGGTTCGATTTCCAGACTGAATCAAATAATTTACAATTTCTTTTTGTTTCAATTTCAGGTTCAAATCAGATAATTTTTGTTTAACCTGAAGCTGCTGTGCTCGATCTTCCTTTTGATAAGCTAATCGAGAGATTTCCGCAATCAGCAAAATCTCTCTCAAGCGTTCAAGATTGGAATCTACTGGTATCAAGCCATCAAAAATCGATTCCGTCCTGTCATCACAACTTACTTCAATAACACGACGGAAAAGTTTAAAGCGTTCATATTGTAATTGTTGAACCAATTCCTCTACTTCTTTGTCATACAATGATTCACTAAAAATAATTCCGTCAAATTGAGATAAAAATTGTTTGTTGAATGTTTCCTCTTTTAGCATTGCAATCAGATTATGTGAGCAATAAACCTCATTTCCTAATTGTTTTAGCTGACTTTCAAAGGCTTCCTCATACGAAAGCGCCTTCGTCAAAATCAATAGTTGCATCATTTTCTCCTTTCTTATGCTATATTTTTGATTGACTATTTTTTTGAAATCATTCACTAAAATAAGCATTTTGAAATTATTTTAAATTAACATTTATAAAAATAAGAAGTATTTTTATAAAATAATTATATTATATAGTTAATTCAAGGTCAAACTATCATTTAATATTATTTTTTATTTGATTATATTTTAGTCCAAATTATTATTTTAAGGAATATATATGAATAACTGATAAAAGAAACAATTTGTCTCCAATAAAAAAATTCAGTTAATTAAAAAGAAATAACAGAAAAACCCACACTTTTAACCACTCGTTCTTACAAATAAATCTTTTCTGATAAAATATTTTGATTCATGTTTTTCACATCAAAAAAAGCACTCTCTTTTTTGAGAATGCTTCTTATTTCCCGTTTAATTGTGAGGGGATTTACTTCACACATAATACCCGAACGATATTTTCTACTGTTCGTTCCAAATTGGCTTCCCCTAACTTCAAGGCATTGTCTAAGGAGCCAGCTTTATCCAAAATACCAAAAATGGCAGTTATTCCTTCTTTGTATAACACTTCAATCTGTTCACCGATATGGCCTGCACAGGCAAAGACAGGTTTGTTGTACTGTTTCGCAACTTTTGCGACACCATATGGCGTTTTTCCAAATTTTGTCTGAAAATCCATTCCTCCTTCACCTGTAAATACATAATCTGCGTGAGCCATCTTTTCAGCTAAATGTGTCAGCTCAATAATTAGATCCACTCCTGATTGCATTTTTGCACCTGCAAAAGCTATTAATCCTGCTCCTAAGCCCCCAGCTGCGCCTCCGCCAATTTGGTCTTTAATAGCGATACTTAAGTCCTTTTGAATGATCTTAGCATAATGGGTAAGGTTTGCCTCTAGCTGTTGAACCATCTCAGGTGTTGCACCTTTTTGCGGACCAAAGACAACCGAGGCGCCATTTGGGCCGGTTAACAAATTTGTTACATCGCTGGCAATGATTATTTCGGTCTTCTTAAGTCGAGGATCCAGATCAGTAATATCTATTTTGGATAATTTTGACAAGGCACCCCCTCCGGCAGGAAGCTCATTTCCATGACTGTCTAATAAATGAACACCTAGAGCCTGCGCCATTCCTGCCCCACCATCATTTGTCGCGCTGCCGCCGATTCCAATGATAATTTTTTCCACCCCATGATCTAGCGCATCCTTGATCATCTCACCAGTACCAAAGGTTGACGTTAGTAAAGGGTTGCGTTTCTTTTCTATAAGCAATTCTAGACCATTTGCCTTCGCCATTTCGATTACTGCGGTTTTCTTATCTGCTAATAAGCCATAGTAAGTCATGACTTTTTCTTTTGGGAATGGACCTGAGACTGCTACTTCTATTTTTGTCCCGCCATTTCCATCAATTAGCGCATCAACTGTTCCTTCCCCACCATCTGCCATGGGAACATGGATCACTTCTGCATTGGGCAAGACATTGCGGATCCCACGTTCCATCGCTTCACAAGCTTTTTTGGCGCTCATACTTTCCTTAAATGAATCTGGTGCCAAAACAAATGTTTTTTTCATTATTTTTTCTCCTCGTATTTTAACTATCTATCACTAGTATCCCTCATCGCAGCCTATTGAATCAAGCAAGCAGAAACATTGCTTTCAATTTCTCAATCCGTATACTATTAGCAAAACTAAAAAAGCAGGTGATCTTATGTATGTTGTCAAAGTCCTACATGGTTACATTGGTAAAGAAGGTCAGCGCACCCGTGAAAAAGACCCTGAGAAGCTTTGGATATTCCAAAGCAAGCAAGAATCCGAGCAATTCGCTAAAAATATTGGTGGTCGCAGCAAGCATATCTCAAAAATCAGAAAAGATTGATTATAAAAAAGGCGTAACCCATTTGGATTACGCCTTTTGTCTATTTTAATACATCATTCAACGCTTCACTCATTGTGGGATGCGTATATATTTGATCCCGCAGCATTGTATAAGGCAAGTTTCCTTTCATTGCTAAGGAGATCAGGTTGATTACCTCATGTGATTCTTCTGCATAGATACTTGCACCTAGTATATAATCTGTTTTCGGATCTACTAAAACCTTGAACATTCCTTTTGGATCTTCTAGTACGTTGGCCTTCGGTACACCAGCAGACATGAACTTGAACAGCTTGTACTCCGTTCCATTCGCTTTCGCTGCTTTTTCAGTTAAACCGACATTTGATAAAGGTGGTGTAATGAAAACACTGTACGGTACAAGTGTACGATCCTTCAATGAACGCGTATTTTTCCCGTCCAATTGATCCAAGATGATTCGATAGTCATCCAGTGACACATAGGTAAATTGCAAGCCGCCCTTAACATCGCCTATAGCCCAAACATTCGGCGCATCTGTTCGCAACAAATCATCTACAATGATAACATCACGATCCGTTACCTTTACATCTGTATTTTCTAAACCTAATCCTTCAATATTCGGCTTACGACCTGTTGCCGCTAAAATATTATCTGCTTTTATTGTCATTGATTGGCCTTTTTCAGTATACGTAATTTCTGTATGATCCGCTTGATCTTTGACCTCATCTACAGAAATCCCCAAGTGAAATTCAATTCCTTGCGCAGTTAAGTCATTATAGATCTGTTCAGCGATATCCTCGTCTTCCCGAGCTAGAAATTCTTCCTTCGCATCTAAAATGATGACCTTTGATCCATAATTTGCAAACATTGAGGCAAATTCTAATCCAATATAACCAGCACCAATAATGACCAATGCTTCAGGTAAGCTTTCTAAATCCATCGCTTGAGTCGAGTCGATCATATACTTGCTTTCTCTTAGTCCCTTAATCGGAAGGATAATCGGTGTTGCTCCAGTATTAATAAAGATGCGTTCCCCTTCGACACGTTCCGTTTGCCCTGCGTTTTCCACTTCTAAAACGTGATTGGAAACAAAACGCGCTGTACCATCCATTACCGTTCCTGTCGCTTCGTCAGCAATCATATGATAATTTTTATTGCGCAATTTAGCGGTCAAAGCTTCTTTTTTCGCTACACCTTCAGTAAACGGCGTGCCTTTTTCTCCATTCAATATCATAGATTTTGAGGGGATACAGCCAATATTGATGCAGGTTCCGCCATACATTCGTTTTGATTTTTCAATGACCAGAACACTTTCTCCTCTGCTGGCCAGCGTTTTAGCCAATGTTTTCCCGCCTTTACCAAATCCTACGATGATATTTTTATATTTTTCCATAGTTGGTACCTCCATTAGACATTCAAAACTACACTTGAAGGATACTACTTAATTTTTACTCTGTGAAATTTCCAGCCTATAGATGAGCAGAGCAAGCATATCAATTTAAAACAAATCGCTTCCATAGTATGGTAGTAGTAACAAGATCTTGAAGGAGGAATTTTTTATGCCTTGGAATATGAAGGACTACCCAGCTTCAATGAAAAACTTAGACCCTTTAGTTCGCAAGAAAGCAATTGATATTGCCAATGCACTGTTAGACGATGGTTACCCCGATGATCGAGCGATCCCAATCGCTACCAGTCAAGCAGAAAAATGGTACGACGACGCTTCAGCAGAAGAAAAGAAAGATTTTCAGAAAGCAAAGGCTCCACAAAAAAACGATGCCCACGAACACGATAAAAACGCGAAAAAATTATTGAACGCTGATGTAGAAGTAAAATATGAGGAAGACGAATGGCTTGTCATCTCGGAAAAAGCCAGTCGAGCCAGCGATACCTTTTCCAAAAAAGAAGATGCGGTCGCCCGTGCCAAAGAAATCGCTAAGAACAAACAGTCATCTGTCAAAGTCTATAAACAAGATGGAAAATTGCAGGATACCTTTGATTATTCGGAATAATTAAAATAAGTGGTATGAAGTTGAAAAAGCTTCTTTATGGGGGGGGGGCAACTAAACTGTGGAAGTTAAATATCTAGAAGTTTAAAACACAAAATTCTTTTGGTCATTTTT